>SDNZ01000034.1 GCA_004524565.1 Candidatus Thorarchaeota archaeon | reverse complement strand
GAACTCGTCAGATTCACAATACTATTTGTATAATCAGGCTTCTCAAGCATAGAATGCACCAACTATTCAGATTTGTAATCAAGAGAGAATCTGTCTTTCACCCATTCTTCAATATCTGGTTCATCAAGTGTTTCTGGGCGAGTAGGAGCGACTCTACCCTGTTTCCTTCGTTCCTCCATTTTGTCTGATAGATCCCTCACTTTGATGATATCACCATCCTGCACTTGAAGTTCGAGGACAGTTTTGAACGAGTCAGGACTTTGGAATCCCATGTGGACATACATCTCAGAAATGAAGTCTTTTGCAAGAAGCATACTTCCAGTAAATTTCGTTTTCAACCCAAGATTCTCATAGAAAGTATTGAAGAAAACCATTTCATCTGAGTCACCAGATTCCCTTGGTGAGATATCATTGACCGTAATCTTGTCATCAGTCCGTACGTGCATATGGTCCAAGATAAGTTGCCCATCCTTGCAATCATAAAACATTTGATATCCTCGCCAGCATGCTGTTGATGCCATTTGTGGCGTTATACCAAAGTCTTGAGGTTCGTACAAAGGGCCTCCATCAAGTCCAACAAGATCATACGCTTCACCTTCATACAAAAATTGATCAGGAATTTGTCCAGTCATAATAATCACTATTGATTGAGTATGAGAATCATCATGCGTGAGCACGTAATAACCTTAGTAGTGTTGACGAAACATAACTCTAATCCATTGGATATTTCTTCGAGATGCTTTATATAGTAGACAAATGGTAGAGTGGTCAAACTGATAGTCTGGGATTTTGCCCATTATCCCAACTTCTGCGGAATCAGTTATCCTTCAGGAGAGGATAATGTTAACCAGGTTAGGTAGAGGAAGAATAGTCCTAAGTCTAGTAGTCCTATTTAATGGAATATTGTTGTTATACTTAAGTGAACCACAATGGTCGACACCTGATGCTGCAATCTCATTCTATTCAGTACTGGCATTTCTCTGCGTTACAATGACTGCAAGCGCAGCAACAAAAATCAGGACCGACCCAGCACCCACAAACAGGTGGTTCATTGCTGGTACTAGTTACGCGTCCATAGTCTTCTGTGGAGCGGCAATCTTTTACAGTTTCTCCAATGAAAATCCAGTTGCACATACGTCACCATCAGGGATTTTCCTTAACCTATTGGCATTTGCAATAACTGGGATTATCATGTTCATCTTCAGTTATATTGAATCCCATGATGTAAAGAAGACTTCCTTTCTATATCACAGATTGATCTTCCCATTTATCGTCACTATTGGGTCAATGCTATTTCTTGTGATGCTTGTAGCAACTCGAGTTTTCACGGACCAATTTGTCTTTCTCATTGCAGGATATATTACTGGTGCAGTAGCTGTAGCGACTTACATCGGAGCAGGATATCATATTTACCAGCTGAGAAATTCAGACTCGATACACGATTCGTTCCGCCTCGGAATAGCATTCTGGTTACTTGCAGGGGCTTCACTTAATCACATCCTTATTCTTCCAAATCCTTCATCGTTGTGGATCATATCGATGTCCTTGATGGGAATTTCATTTCTCTATGCCAATGTTGCAACGAGCTATACGTTCCTTGTGAATGTTGGAGTGCGAGAAAATCTTGCATATGCAGTGACCGTATTTCTCAGTGCTATTGTGATAGTCCCATTCGTTGTTTCTAGAATACTCGCAAGTGTCTTTCTAACTTCAATATTTGTGGAAATCGGAGCGAAGGTGATTATTCATCTTGCCGCCGCCATCTTAGCTGGAGCCTCAGCATATGCGTTTCATGAAAGGATAAAATATCGTCCATCTCCAGGACAGATGTGGATCATCATCTTACTTTTGTATTGGACAGTTGCAGAGATTGCATTGATGGTCTCGCCTATACTCCCAGGGTATTCTGTGGGAGTTGAAACAAAAGTACCGTATGTATGTGGAGCATTTGTTTCAGCAATTGTTATTCCAATGTCAGTCAGAAGAACATTGAATCCACAAAAAGCTAAACCAAGAAAACTTACTCCTGTTTTTATTGGAGCTATCATATTTTCAATTGGAATTATTGCAACAGGAGAGGTAATCAGACTTCTAATTCTTGGTGTATTCGAAGTGAGTGTCGAAGCAGCAATCAGCACAGCAATTATGCTCAGTCTCTCCTATGTATCTCTCTTTGCATTATTGACCTATGTGTTGTTGTTATCAAGTGCCTCCGGTGGTAGACTATCATTCAATAGTCTCGGTGCAGGTCTTGTTTCAATCTGGCTTGTTATCACAATTCTAAAGGCAAATTATGATACATGGACCATTGGTTGGTGGTCTGCAGAGGTCACAATGGTTCTTGCTATTATTGTGTTCACACTCATCCTAGTTCGATTATTCATTATTGAATCAAATAGAGCTGTCAAACGAGAGAAGAGAGCAATTGCATTTTCTCGATTCTTGTCTGAACAGATTGCTTTGCATCAGACTGCGGCAATTGATTCACTAAGTAGTATTAGTATGGATTCCACAACAGGAGATTCTGTCCTTAGTTCTGTATCTAATGCGATGTCAGATATCTCACGTGCAAATGAACTATCGGACTACATGGAGTTGTTCATCGCAGGAGGTGAATTCGAAGAGGGAAAAATTGGACCTGTTAGTCTTAGAGATTCCTTATACTCTGCTCTGGAATGCGTAGGACTTACTTCAACAAAGGATTCTGTACAAGTAGGAGGAGGGATCCAATCTATTGAATTGAGGATGGAACAAGATTGCTCAGTTCGAGCTAATTCATTTCTGGTGGATGCTTTTCAATATGTACTGCAGGGCATCATAAACAGAATTGGTCGATTCAAGGATGTATCTATCAATATCAGAGAGAGTGAAGTACCCGATAATTATTGCGTATGTGAAATGAATATCGAAGTCTATGTTGAAGAACCAGACAATATTCTAGGACTATTCGAGAGATATATTGAGCGAGGATCGCTAGATGCAATAGAACTTGCCTATTCTAAATCTATTATTCGGTTATTAGGAGGTTCAATGTCATTGAGAGCTACGAAGACAGGTGGCAAGATTGTATCAATTGTAGTCAGTATTCAATTGAAGAAATCCGGATGATTATCTCAAAGGTAATCCTTTGCTAGTCGGACAGGATCCTCAGATAGAATGCTATCAAGAGAATCAACAAAGAAATCAGCATTCTCTTTTGTGAAGACCAGTGGTGGTTTTATCTTGAGTACATTATTCAATGGACCGTCTACGCTCACTAGTAGACCCATGTCCTTCAATCTCTCAACAATGTATTTTGCCTCCTCACTGGCAGGATTCAGAGTCTGCGCATCTCGAACTAGCTCCACTCCAATGTAAAGACCAATTCCTCGAACATCACCGATGATACTATATCTTTCTTGCAATGATTCAAGTCTAGATTTCATATATGTTCCAATCTCAAGAGCGCGTTGTTGAAGCTGCTGAGTTTCAATGACATCGAGAACCGCCATACCTACAGCACATGATACAGTATTTCCTCCAGTTGTGCTGAAGAATTCCATCCCGGTGTTGAATGATTCCGCTATTTCAGGAGTGGTAATTACAGCACCAATGGGATGTCCGTTTCCAATTGGTTTACCCATTGTGACTATGTCTGGTATCACATCCTGAGTTTCGAATCCCCAGAAATGGGTTCCAACCCTACCAAATCCTATTTGAACCTCATCAGCAATACAGACCCCTCCAGCTGCTCTCACGTGCTTGAATGCGGCTTTTAGATATCCGTCGGGGAAGATAATCTGACCGCCACATCCCATAAGAGGTTCACATATGAATGCACAAACACCTTTCTTTTGGTTCTGGATATCATGGATAGCTCTATTCACATCCTCTGCATATTTCTCACCGGCATCGGATTCTGATAGCTGATGTTTACCCCTGTACGGATCTGGCATTTCTACCATATGTACATGCGAAGGCGGTCCTTTACCTCCCGGTCCATTATGTTTGTATGGACTGATGCCTACAAGATTGTCAGTGTTGCCATGATATGCACCATCGATAATAATGAGGTCTTTTTGTTTTGTGTGAGCCATTGCGAGTCGTAAAGCAAGTTCGTTTGCCTCGCTTCCGCTATTGACAAAGAAACAGACCTTTAGATTTCCGGGCATCTTGTTACTCAACCGTTGAGCGTATTTGACAAGGTTCTCATGTAGATAACGAGTGTTAGTATTCAGAACCCACGCCTGTCTGGCTAAAGCATCTACGACATACGGATTGCAGTGACCTACTTGGGGAACATTGTTTCTGATATCGAGATATTGCCGTCCATCTTCATCATAGAGGTACTGCATGAATCCCCGAACGATATGCAGAGGGTTCTTGTAAGAAACTCCTAACGATTTCCCAAAGTGTTCATTTCGGACCTTCAAAATCTCTTCTTTTGACATCACAGGTTCTGGGAAGAGTGAATCAGGTATTTGCAGAATGAGATTTGGGTCAGGACAAATACTAAGCCAGACAGAGCGTTTGCTAGGTGGAGCAACTCCGTAGAAATCACCAGCGAGTCCCATCATATCCGATATAATCTGAAAATGAAGATGGGGAATCCATCCCCCATTCTCGGGATACTCTCCAACTGAAGCGATCTGTTCACCTTTCTTTACTTCTTTCCCTACCTCTAATCCAACCAGAGATTCTCTACTTAAATGACCATATAGAACGTAGAAGGGAGGGCCATCAGGTGTTGTCTTGTGTTCAACGATAATTGTTGGTCCATTGTCCAAAGGTTTGTCATTATCCTGAAAACTGTGGATTGCCCCGTCGTATATTGCATGGACAGGGGTTCCTGCATCAACAAGCAGATCAATTGCTATATGAATGGTACGTGGTTCACCACCTGCAGATACATATTGATCGCTACTGTAAATGAGACGTGCTTCATTATACCGACCAACGCCAATTTCAGCATTGGCACGCTTGATTTTACGAGCCGCCAGCTCCGTGAATAAATCGATATCAGTCAGATGCAGAGGAGAAGGAACATCCGTACTGCCAACACTAAGGTCAACAATAACACTATTTGATTGGTTCAGGGATTTTCCGATAGGGCTGGCAAAGTTACCCGCATTACTTAGTAACCACTCTCTAATCTCAGCTGAACTCGGACAAGGCTCAAGACCAATAGATGAACGAAGACAATATGTGAAATATCGTGGAGGAATACTCCTCAAGTAAGTCAGGGCATGCCACGCAGAAGTTTCACTAATTGTTAGGTACTCATTATCTGGTTCCAGAGTCTTTTGGTAAGCACATACTGAAACACTTGTTGCAAGACGGGCGCATATTAGAGGAAATAGCAACTCAATTTCTAATTCAGAGATTGGAAAATTTTTATGGTATCCAGCTGTAATCGCCTGTGCTACAGTAAGAGGGTCCGGCTTGTCTAGTATCGCATAGGCAATCGCTATTGCTAATTCATTGATAGTGCAGGAATGTACCATGTCCCCAAAATCTAGGATTCCAAACATCCTCTTGTCATTGTTGTGAGGGGTTGATACTACGATGTTGTTGTCATTTGCATCATTATGGATAACACTGGATCGTAGGATATCTATGATAGGGAGCACAATACTATCATAGAGGTCTAGGAAATATTGTACAATATCTTGTTTCCCAGAGTCTGTGATGTGTTTTGCATAAGTATTGATTACAGAACTAGCGCATTTCAAATCCCAGTAGAACTCTCTATGTGCTGCGACATGGTCAAAATTAGAGAGAGCTTTACTGATAGAACCAATGAATTGGCCATAGTCTTCAAGTAAATCGGAAGGTTGTGGGTTGACCTGTGAGAGAAGGTTTCCAGGGATGAATGATAAAAGTCGGACATAGTGAGTTTTACCATCAGCATCCATTACTTGTTCGATCTCAATATCATTTCGAGATTTGTAAACAAGTGGAGATGATTGTCCTTCAATATTGTCTGCGAGATGCTGCATTGCGCTATTTTGCATTTCAAGAGTGGTGATATCCTCTGAGGTAGCTGAGATTTTCAGGACATACTCTTGACCGGATCCCAGTACAATATGGAAATTCTGGTCGCGTTCACTAGGAAGTTCTTTGATTTCCTTGATATCACCTATGAGATTGAAGAGTGTACTCGCCAAATCACATGCTTCAGAAGTCGTGAAACTTGGTCTTTCTGGGTCTCGGGCGTCCAGCATGAAATCACCAACCAGGTTCTCAAAATACAGTCATCGCAATAAATGTGAGCCTTCGGTCATCAATATTTTTCTAAAAATTTTTCCAGTTTGTGAATGTAATCGTCTACGTGTATTTCCCATTTTCCAGTAGACTCATTGTGAAGATGATAGAATCCATGCATTCCTCCGGGTACAACATTGAGGTCGACAGCAGTCTGAATAAAGTAAGAACGAAAGTAGGAACGTATTGATTGGAAGCCTTTCAGGTAATTCACAACATCACTGGAATTCATTGTTAATCTGATACAGAACTTGTCTGATGAATCCATTAGAATTTCCCGCCTGAATGGAAGGTGAAGGAAACAAGATAGAACCGGATCGTCAGGTTCTTCGAGTTCAAAGTGAGTGAACAACACAATTGTCTGAGGGGTCATCTCAGTTAGCCATGCATAGCCTTTGATAACATTTGCATCTATGAGCCTTCGGATTCTCACTCCAATCTGCGTTTCCGAAAGATCGATTCTCTTACTGAGTTCTTTGTGTGTGAGTGATCCACCATACATCTTCAGCTCAGCTATGATTTCGATGTCTTTATGGTCGTAGTCAAACAGGCTTGGATTTGTATCAAACTTCAAAGGAAAACGTTCGCCAATCTTGATTGTTTGTTCAGACTCCTTGACCCAATCTCGCCAGTCCCAGTTCCAGCCTACTCCGGGAACATACTTGGAGAGGTCTCCTTCAAGTGTGATGAAATCAATTATTTTGAAAATATATGCGTCATTGATGATTTTCATCTGTTTCATAGCTCGGACTATTCGATCTAACATCTGAGGATTTCCAAGGGGATACCCTGCGCCTGTGCTGTAACCATTGTAACGACCATAGCAAATATAATTTGCATAGAGATTCGGAAAACAGTAAAGAAACTCTCTTGGCAGGTTCTTATATCGATCAGACATATTGAGAATGAGATTCCCATCACCCAATCCAAGCTTGATATCACTCGTCTGCGGCCAAACTCGACCAAGGTAACCCTTCTCTCTGAGACGCTTCATACGGTATCGGACAGTACGCTCTGGATGCCCTAACACTTGACTGAGTTCTGTAGCAGTCACTTTTCCGCCAAAACGTGTAAGGGCATCGAGCATCATTTCATCAGTGAGTTTCTGTTTCTTCTTGGGCACTAATCTTTCCCTCGTTGTTTCACGTGCAGCTTATCACTCTCTCGTTACGGAGAAACTAAGTTTTATAAATTGCCGTGAAAGATATAATATCCGTTGATACGGCAAATATATATCAATATATTGGCCGAAAAATAAATTGCTGTGATATTATGTTATCCCTGAACGATATCCCAAAGAGTGCTCTTCTAGTACTGGATCATCTTACTGAACATGGTCCAGCAGCCCCTCGTGAAATCGCAAGAGCTTCTAAGATACCTCTTAGAACTGTGACTTACGCACTTCACAAATTGAGCCAGCAGAAGCTACTTCGTAAAGTACCAAATCTCATGGATATGAGAAAACAGCTGTATCACTTAGAAGTAGAGAAAATCCGAGCAATTGAGAATGAGATTAATCACCTACGGGCTATTACTGGGATTCACATGCGAGCGTTCTGATATTTACGGAGAAGCAATGATTTATATTTGCCAAGTATTTCATTTCAAGTAATTAATGGCAAAATTTTATACTTAATTTTGCCGATAAAATCAATATATGGTGATTAAAAAAATGAACTGGTATAGTGACTTACCAAAAAGCGCGCTCGTCGTTCTGGATCATATAGCAGCAGAAGGACCATTAGCTCCACGTGAAATTGCTAGAAAATTCGATGTGCCCCTTAGGACGGTCACATTTGCTTTGAAGAAATTGATGAAGCTGGACCTCCTACGTAAGGTTCCCAACTTTGCAGATATGAGAAAACCGCAATACCATTCCAATCATCAACGTATTCATGAATTGCATGATGTGATCGAACTACTCCGTGTCCAGATGGGCATACAGCTCAGGGCAATTTGAGAGTCATTGTTATTAATCCTGGAAGGTCGCGAAGTTCAAGCGAATCAAGATATGTGTCCATTGCAAACAATGTATGTGTCTTATCAACCTGAGGAAGTTGTCTCAGAAAGTCTACAATAAACCGGTTCATTTCATCTATATTCCTAGCACGTATTTTCAAAAGAACGTCATAGTCCCCGCTTACAACGTACACTCCCTGAACGAGAGGGTGAACAGCAATCTCTTTACAGAATTCACGTTGAGAGAGCACACCTTTTTTTCCTGGAACTCTATATCTGACAGTCACAAGAATGAATGCAAGAGTTTCACGACCAACTCTTGTAGGGTCGAGGACCGCTGTATAACGTTTTATTATGCCCCGTTCCCGAAGTGACTTCATTCTTGCATGAACCGTTGCAATTCCCTTCCCTACTTCTTTAGCAAGCTCAGAGATCTTCATCTTACTATCAATCTGCAATAGACGAAGTAATTCCATGTCAGTTTTATCAGGAATGGCTTCCGAATAAATTTCGGTCATGAGAACAATATACCGAATGAAATAGAAATACTTTCTGTTTTAAGTAAGTAAAACATATAGTTCAATTTGCCTCCAAATATTAATAGAGAGAGGCAGTCATTACCTTAGATTCATAGTTTGAAAACATCTTGTTTCTTACCCCATGGGTCCGCACAATAAGGCAAGACCCTCTCTTTTACCATCTATCAATAAACCCAAGAGGTCACCATAAATGAACAAAGAATACAATTATCCTGACTTTCTCAGATTGATATTCAGCGATATACTTGGAGAGTTGAGGAGTATAGAAGTCGGGATAGACCGACTTGATGATTTCCTTGAATATGGAGCCATGATAGATGGATCATCAGTTCCTGGTTACGCATCAGTAAATGAAAGTGATCTTCTTCTCCTCTCACCAAGCGCCACACCTACCCTCCAACCCTGGGACCCATCTGCAGCTTTTCTAATGTGCAGAGTTCATGAGATCGATGGAAAGCCACATCCACGGGATCCACGGACAATACTCGATAAAATGATACTGAATGCTTCAAGCAAAGGATTTCAGTTGATGATAGGTTCAGAGTTGGAATTCTTTACTATTAGGAAACGTCAGGATGATTCGTTAGAACCGTGTGATTCAGGGGGCTATTTTTCTTCAAGACCAATGGACCCTGAACTAGAGTTCAGACGAGATATCATTCGAACGTTAAATGCAGTTGGGATTCAAACAACATCACATCATCATGAGGTTGCACGAGGCCAACATGAGGTCGGACTTCAGTATGCCCCAGTGTCAATTGCTGCAGATAACATTCTTCTCGCGCGACAAATAATCATGGAGATGGCAGCCCTACGTGGTATCGGAGTTACTTTCATGCCAAAACCATTCTCAGACCAGAATGGGTCAGGATTGCACCTTCATCAGAGTATGTGGGAAATTGATGGCTCACGGAATCTCTTCTCCTCGAAAGGAAATGGAGGATTATCTCAGCTAGCAATTAACTATATTGCGGGATTGCTTGAACATGCTTCTAGTTATATCGCGTTTCTCGCTCCAACAGTGAACTCATACAAGAGACTCGTTCCAGGTTATGAGGCTCCAACGAGGATTGCCTGGGGGTATAGAAACCGAAGTACCATGATACGAATCCCATATTTCAATGGTTCAGAAAAAGCAGCCAGAATCGAGCTACGATGCCCAGATACGATGATATCGCCGCATCTTGGGATTGCAGGAATACTTGCAGCAGGACTTGATGGTATAAAGAGAGACCTCGAACCAGGTCAACCTATTACGACTAATCTCTACAAAACCATATCAGATGTGAAATCGCTACCAAGCTCCCTGAGAGAATCACTAGACCTACTTGACAAGAGTCATCTAATGAGGAAAGAATTGGGAGATTCAGCAGTGGATGCATTTGTATCCCTAAGGATGCGTGAGTGGAACGATTATGTTGAAACCATTGAAGATCCTCACTCCTCAATAATCACATCTTGGGAACATGAAAGATATTTGCGTGTAAATTAGATCCGTGATTCATCCAAAAGACTTTATCCTGCTTTTATCAAGAATTAAGAAGTCGGAGGACAAATTAATGGTATCATTTGAAAGTAAGGAACAGCTAATGGAAGTGTTCAATACATTCTGGGCTAAAGCAATCCAATTAGACGAGGTCATGGAAAAGTTAGCAGAAAAGAAAATTGTTGTAAGGTTCGATATAGAAGAACCCAGCGCACATATGACAATCAACTTCAGAGACCCTGGGCCAAACGGAGAAATAGGAACACTCTCTTTTGACAGCGATGTTGAACCAGAGGTTTCAGTATGGTCAAAGTCAGAAACGACAAACAAGTTCTGGCAGAACAAACTTAGTACAACTGTTGCAATGGCAAGAGGCCAAGTGAAGCTTGATGGATCGGTAACAAAAGCGCTGAGTCTTTTGAGCAAGATCAAACCACTCTATGATATCTATCCCGAGGTCCTCAAGGAATTGGGTCTAGAACATATGATACTGTAGTCTAGGCTCTGAACGAGAGCCCCGAAAATTTGGTTACAAAAGGAAAGTATATTAGAGTAAATTTCATAGTCAATAATGTTAACCATTGTTAATGGTGAATCATTATGGCACAAGTAACAAAACAAATGAGCATTGCTGAAGTAGTCATGAAATGGCCCGAAACAGCTGGAGCTTTCATGGAAAATGGGCTTCACTGCTATGGATGCGCAGCAGCTAGATACGAAACCATTGAGCAGGGAGCATTGGCTCACGGCATCGATCCTGACAAACTCATTGAAGCAATCAATGAAACAATCAAAGAAGAATAAACTGAATTCGGGATTAACTAGCCCTCTGTCTGGAGGGCTTGGTTCTTCCATACAATCTACCAGTTTCCTCTTCTGACATTTCAAAGCTATGTTCCGAGTCTGGGAACTCGCCTTTTCGTACTTCTTCTGAATATTCGTTCACTGCCTCTTTAATCACAGTGCGTATGTTGGCATATTTCTTCAGGAATTTTGGCTTGAAATCTTCGAACAAACCCAACATGTCCCACAACACCAAGACTTGACCATCGCAGTGAGGACCAGCTCCAATTCCGATTGTGGGAATACCAATTGATTCGGTAATCCTTTTTGCAGTTTCTGATGGCACTAGTTCAATTACAATGGAGAAAGCTCCAGCTTCTTCCAGAGCCTTTGCTTGTTCAACAAGGGCTTCAGTCAATTCAGCAGTTCGACCTTGAACACGATAGCCTCCAAGTTGAAAGATTGATTGTGGTGTAAGTCCAATATGACCCATTACGGGAATGCCAGAATCGACGACAGCGCGAACGATATCAACAACTCGCTTGCTAGCACCTTCGATTTTTACTGCCTCAGCACCACCCTCTTGCAGCATAAGCGCACAATTCTCTAATGCTTGTTCAATACTTACTTTGTAGGACATGAAAGGCATGTCACCTATGATAAGACTATCAGGCTTAGCTCGTGCCACCGCTGCACTATGGTGAATTACATCATCAAGTGTGACAGGAATCGTGCTCTCATATCCTAAGAGGGCATTACCAACAGAATCACCAACGAGGATCATATCAACACCGCATTCACTAAGTATGGATGCGGTTGGTGCATCGTAAGCGGTCAGCATGACAATTTTCTTGCCACTCTCTTTTAGCTGCTTGATCTTGTAAGTAGTTTTTCTAGCCAAGGTTTGGTCTCCATTTGTTATTGACTTATTCCAGCTCTTATATACTTCGTATTGCATATGCGTATTGTATATACAATATAGGTTTTGTTAGAGATCTATATCATTTCTCCTGAATTTCCACTTATAGAGCTCGACACCAAGGATTGCGGGTAAGGCCAACAGGATACAGATGATCCAATCGAATGCTGTTAATGGAATAAGATAGAAATTCAGACCATAGTTAGCAAGAATCTCGTTGACCGCGGGTATGTACATTAGCAAGAAGTGTGCAAGATAGATGAGTCCTAGGAAGATAACGAAGATCCAAGTACCAGGCTCACGAAGGCTCTTGTGCAGTGGAAGATTGATTCTGCGTATCAGAAGGACCATTACACTCTCAACTATCAGTATGACCGATAGGAGCATAGTTGTCGATTTGAGTAGTATCCAGATTGGACCCTCAACATCGTAGAAGACATTGATATCGGGATCCAATGGGCTCCAAATATCCCAGAATCCAGACGTGTTTTCTGGGGTCACAATAGCAATGTTCATGAATTCAGTAAAGGTCAAGAAGTAGGCAAGCGTCGCACCAACAGCCATCAGAATAACATTCACTGCCATTATCTTTCCTAGATTTCTTGTGATGATCTCTTGACTGTCTCTCGGTTTATCTTCCATCGCTCTTGGAGACGTACGATCAAATACTAACGCCAGGCCAGGGAATGAATGCGTTGTGACAACAAGGTAAATACTCTGCCATTGACTTAATAATTCAATATAATCGGGCAGAATGAAAAGTGCACCGAAGAAGATTATGCTTTCGAAGAGGTTGATTGCCACATAGAAGTAAATCATCATTCGGATTTTGTTGAAGAGACCACGACCTTGATGAACTCCAGATACAATGGAAGCAAAGCTATCATCAGTGATGACAATATCTGCAGCTTCCTTTGCAACATCTGTGCCGGTTATGCCCATGGCGATTCCTGCGTCACTCATAGCGAGAGCTAATGCATCGTTCACCCCGTCACCAGTCATTGCGACGACTTTATTCTGGTCCTGATATCTCTCGACGATGATTTGTTTATGACCAGGATTTACTCGTGCGAAGACGTTGGTTCGTGCAAAGTCCTCATCATTAATATCCTCGACCTGATAACCCTCAGCGATGAGAGAATTCTCTTTGTAAACGCCTAAGTCAGTAGCAATTGTTTTAGCTGTAGCTGCGGCGTCACCAGTGATCATTATTACATTGATTCCAGCACTATGACAGGCGGCAACTGCTTCCTTCACGCCCAGTCGCGGTGGATCAACAATGCAAGCGAATCCAAGATAGGTAAGTCCGTTCTCAGTCAGTTCACGTGCAGTATTACCTGTGGGAACAGAATCCATCTGCTTATAGGCGAGAGAGATAACTCTGTAACCTTTTGAAGCAAAATCATTAGTAAGAGTAGTAACACGTTCCAATAGACCGGGAGTGATCTTTGAAGGAGTGTCCTTTCCGTTCACATATTCGCACAAAGGCATTAACATTTCAGTAGCACCTTTGACAAATGCTACGAAATTATCACCATCCTGACAGACCTTAGACATACGCTTGAGTTCTGATTCGAATGGAAACTCTTCGACTACTTTGTATCGTGTTCTAACCACATCTTCATCAATACCACTCTTTCTGAACATTGTCAAGAGAGCTGCATCGGTTGGGTCACCAAGTGGTCTCCAAATAGTACCCTGATCAGGGATTTCTTCTTGGATTATCTCTGAGTCATTTGCGATTCCACCACAGGTAACCATTCGGAAGAGACCCTTCCAGGAAAAGACATCATCAACGAATTCTTCTTCGAACTCAGCAACGTTAGAGTCAGTAGCTCCCTTGAGGAGGTAGATACCTCCTGTTGGCTCGTAGCCATCACCTCGTATAGAATAGAGATTTTTAGTATCCCAGCAGTATTTGACTGTCATCTCGTTCTTTGTCATTGTTCCAGTCTTGTCACTGCAGATAACACTCACACGACCCAAACTTTCGACAGCAGATAGATCGCGAATAATGACTCCCTTTCGAGCCATAGCAAGTACTCCAGTAAGGAGAACAATGGTTGTGAGTAATGGAATATTGATCGGCATAATGGTCATAGCACGTGTGATACCAGCGCCGATTCGCTCGGAGAGATATTGTATAGTGAAGTTGAATGTATCACCATGAAGAATAGGATAGACGAAGACCTGCCACACAACAGAAACAGCCATGAGAATAATTGCGGCGATGCCAAGATACTTTGCAAGACGATTGACTTTTCGTCGCAGGGGAATATCACCTGTATTCAGAGCCTCAAGAGTTCCCTGTATCTTACCGATTTCGGTCTTACCACCAGTTGCTGTAGTCGCAACTGTTGCCATTCCTGTTGCGATATACGTACCAAAATAGACCATGTTAAGACGGTCAGTAAGTACAGCATCCTCTGCAACATGAGCGTCCTCGCTTTTCATTACAGGGACACTTTCACCAGTCAGCGATGCCTCATCTGCCATAAGATTTGAGGACGAGATTATACGAGCGTCAGCAGGAATCTTGTCACCTTGCTCAAGTTTCACAATGTCACCCGGAACAATGTCCAATGGAGAAATACTGGTTTCTTTGCCATCTCGTATGACTCGGGCCTCACCTGCGGAGAGTTTCTCCAGAGCTTCCAATTTCTTCTGAGCTCGAAATTGTTGAACCATAGCGACGATTGCATTAACAGCCACCACTGCAAGCCAGACTGTTGCACCACCCATCGTATTCAGATCGGATGGAAATAGGAAAGCTATAGCAATCAGTGCAAAGGAGCTAATGATATAGATTGTAATAAGCCAATTCAGAATAGGTGCAATATAGACTTTCCAGAAGTCCCCCTTGTATCTAGGAATTGTGTTTGCACCATACTCATGGAGGCGGCTTTTGACTTCATCAGAAGAGAGCCCTTTCGTACTATCTACCTTGAGGGTATCGAAGACTTCCTCTAGAGGTAAGGAGTGAAAATTTACGGCGGGTTGAATTTCTGTGATGGCGTCATCTCCGGACAAAGTCAGTACCTCTTGAAGGTATGATGATGTAATATTATCGCAGATAAATGAAACGTGAATGGTCCCATCTCTACTACGTGAATATTGGGCAAGTAAAGCAACCTAATGAAGCTTTTCAGAATAGATTTATCCTTACCCATGTCGATAGGTTCATGTGCAATCATGAAAAGCAATAATTACCGCACGCGATTACATTGTTAGGTGTCAATTATGTCCTTTTACTGGGAACCTGCTAACTCTCCAAAAAAGAAATCTAACGGAACACGAATCATAGCAGCCATCATAATCCTGATGGTTGTTGTTTCTACTGGTCTTGTTTTTGTTGCTGTAATCGAACCAAATGGTGCTGCGCCAATGGCGAAAGTGAGAGTCGCTGTTTTAGATTCAGGAGTAGACGTTGATTTTAGCTTACAGAGTAGGGTTGTTGCAGAAGCTAGTTTTGTAACCATAGAGAATGGATATGATTTTGAAGATCTCTCTACTACAGATTCACGACCCTCAGATGTTCCTCATGGAACAATAATTGCGAGACAGTTGGCTACATACCCAAATGTCGAAATTGTGAATGGAAAGGTGCTAAGTGATGATGGCACGGGTACATCATTAGCAATAATAGATGCAATGGAATGGGCTATTGAGCAGAATGCAAGTGTAATCAACCTGAGTCTTGGGGGTTCTCCGACGTTAGGAGACCCTATTGAAGCAGCTATCGATTGGGCATTCTCACAAGGTGTGATAGTCGTAGCTTCAGCAGGAAATAATGGAGAAGGCGGAATCCTAGGTACGACCATTGAATCACCTGCGCTCTTCGATACCTGTATTGCAGTGGGGGCACTGATGGAAGATGGTACACCTGCAGATTTCACGTCTATAGGACCATCCGATGGTAGGTATATGAAGCCAGACATCTCAGCTCCGGGGTATACAACTTTTACAGATGGCAGTACGTATTATGGAACTAGTTTTTCAGCACCAAGAGTCGCTGGAGCAGCCGCTGAACTCATTGGTCACTCGATCGATGGGAATATCACCTATACGCCCGGCTCCATAATGACTGCACTTCTCAAAGGAGCAGATCCAATATTGAACTATCCTGACTACATGGTCGGTGCAGGTAAATTGAATGTTCAGCGATCACTCAGTATCATTCAAGATAATGCAGAACAACATAGTCTTCCAGGGATTTGCTTTGCATTTCCGGGTGAGTTGCCAATTGATTTTGAACGACTCTTTGCTTCGGATACTTACAACTTCAATATCAGGATGTTTGTAGCCGGAAATACTAATTTCTCAACAACCGTAGTCAGCACGACACCTTCAGCATTCGTAATACCTGATGAGTTTGAGATCAATCAGGTAGGTCGGGTACCGGTCACAGTAAATGTACCCGATTCGGGTGTCACAGAAATTGAAGGAACAGTAATTTTCACATCGGAGGATTTTGGGTCCTGTACACTCAATATCTCCTTTGACGTTGGAACAGCAGTTGCTAGAATTGCCTTTGATATCTCCCACACACCCTGGGATATAGACACGATATTCGGGCAATTCAGAGAGTTCTACAAAGTACTAGTTGAGAATGATATTTCAGTGACTGAAATTCGAAATAGTAGTGCTACCACCAATAGCTCACTACACGAATTTGATGCGGTTGTGATTCTTGATCCCTGTAGTTATTCTGCAAATGAAACAAATCCTCTGGATGTAACTAGATACTATTTACCATTCTCCCAAGATGAAAAACAAGCATACGAAGATTATTACAATTCTGGTGGAGGAATATTTGTTGTAGCTCTATCTCAAGACTCACTTAATCTAACGTCATTGAACGAGTTCCTAGACTGGACCGGGTTTGCATTCACATCTTTTGAAGTTCCAGGTGGAGACACACCAGATATAGTCGATTCCATCGACCCGCACATAATCACTTCTGGAGTTAATGGGTTCCACTATCTAGGTGCTACGATTACTATTCCAACCGATGGGTACGAACTTGCTCGTTATGGAGTGGAGCCAGTGCTTGGTTGCAAAGAGGGAGTTCAAGGTGGGAAATTAGTAGTCACTGGTAGCAACTTCATGTTGGATAATTATGGCTTACTCGGACTATATGAAGGCCCAGATGATAATGCAGTACTAGCTGTGCGTATCGTACTTTGGTGTGCGGGAGTATTAATCTAGAACCAAGGTGTATCTTGAAACACTTTGATTGCGCTGAAACTGGAGCTTTAAATATAAATAGGGGTGTTTCTGAATTACTAACAACCTTTCCGAGTCGAAAATCGGATACGCTGGTGGCGTTAGGCTTGCCTGATGCCGCCAGCAGACCCGATACTGTTTTTCAATCTTAAATTTTCAAATTTTCTTGATTTCAGGAATTGGTATTATCACTAGCCTTAACTATAGGAATTTTCGCACCATGAAATCAATATTGGACGTGAAATAATTTTGTCAAGGGTTACAAAGGCATCCTACGCAGTTCTTCTTGCATGTTTTATATCACACTTTATGAATCACGTCTATACAAGTGGACTCTCACCATTCCTCACTGCTATTCAAACCGACCTTGGAATTAACTACACACAGATTGGAATAGCAACAAGTGCAGCAATTGTGGCAATGACAACAGCTCATCTTCTTGTCGGATATCTGGGAGATAGAGGGATGAGGGATGCGTTCATCTCAATCAGTGTCCTATTAGCAGCAATCGCCATTTTATTGACAAGCATTTCACAGGATTTTGTGACCCTAACGATATTCCAGATATTCCTAGGTCTAGGGGCATCGGGATATCATCCGAGTTCATTCCCTGCACTAGCAGAAAAATTCCCAAGAAATCGGTCGATGGCAACAGGTATCCAAGCAATGGGTGGTTTACTAGGAATGGCAGTAACCCCATTTATCGGAGTTACGTTGTTCGTAGCATTAGGTACTTGGCAGGCATCACTTCAAGTTCTTGGTATTATTGGCATCATTATCTTTTTCCCAACATATCTACTCATGCGATATTCAAATGGAACATCTGCGAAAAGAGAGGAAGAAGAATTCGAACGGGCACGAATCATAGACCAGGAAGAAGTGATATGTGATGGAGCTGATGGCTGGAATCGCAATTTCGGTCTTCTTGTTGTACTAATGGGCTTGCGAGGGATGTCATTCAGATCAACATCTCTTTTGATGCCACTCTATCTAGCTGTCGAATATAGTACAGGTCTTGTCACCGCAGGATACCTTACCGCAGTCATGCTAACTGCTGGACTCGTCGGAGAGGTAGTATCTTCATACTATTCAGACCGATGGGGACGAAGAGTACCATTCTTGATGGCGTCTACAGGAATCGCAACTCCTGCACTTCTCCTCCTAAATTTCCATCTTGATCTAATACAACTTGTTATAATCTTGGTATTCATAGGTTTCTTCTTCTACTTAGGAGTGCCAGCGAATACAGCATATCAGACAGAAGTATGTCCTCGTAATGCACGAGGTCTTGCGTTTGGACTCATTTTCTCTATTGGATCAATACCAGGTGCAATTTCACCAATTATCTTTGGGATTATTGGTGACAACTGGGGCTTGCCTGCTTCAATTCTATTCTTGGTCATCACTACATTACTCGCTACTATCGTCACTTTCTTCCTGAAGGATGTGAACACTAAATACACGAACTCATCCTCGTTAAAAATCGTCGAGAGCCCTGATATTGGTTGAGCAGTTCTTCATCTATAGACAGACTGAAATTGACCGACTATGAGGGGGAGGATGATGTTCGATTACCACATCCATCCCAACTACTCTATTGATGCAGAAGGGACTATTGAAGAATTCTGTGAAGTTGCACTCTCGAAGGGATTGAGGGAGATTGCGTTCACAACTCATCTTGATACAGATAATAAGGGGGATGACTGTTTTGTCAATGTTAAAGGGAAGAAGGTGAGTACTCGTTCAAGTTTGTGGTTAGAAGATTATGAGGCAAGTATAAGGTCTGCAGATGAGAAATACAAAGACTTGGGACTGAGAGTTCGGTTTGGTGTAGAAGTCGATTATATTTCAGAAATTGATGGTGCATTGCCAGAAAATTTCTACTCCACCGAGTTTGATATAATATTGGGATCTATGCACCTTATCGATCATATAGCAATATCAGCTACTGGTAGAGCAGAAGCAGCATTCAAGAATTACTCGATGGAAGAACTTGGGCGTAAATACTATACCCTACTCATTGAAGCTGTAGAGTCAGGTCTCTTTGATATAGTTGCACATATTGATCTCTATAGAAGATTCGGTCAGGAATTCTATGGTGATGGAATTAGAGAGGTATGGAAACTGCATATCAGTGACCTAGCAAATGCAATGAGACGATTTAATGTTGGATTTGAAATCAACACATCACCGTTAAGGAGAGGTCAGGAACAGCCAATGCCTGAAGCTGCAATAATCAACGAACTCCATGATCAGGGGGTATCTATAGTAACGGTAGGTTCTGATGCACATCAACCCCAGGACGTTGGAGCGGACATAACAACAGCATTCCTATTACTCAAAGAAGCAGGATTTTCTAACATTTCGGTTTTCGAAAGAAGAAAGGCAGTGGACCAAGAAATACCTAATCACATAGTGTGACACACAACAGAATTATACTAGTTACCCATTGATATTGCAGGGTGATTCAATGAAAAATAGGAATCCGGTTATTCTTTGTCTAGTTGGTGGATTTCTACTATTCCAAGCATCATGGATTGGTAGTATTGGATTCATCGATGACATTGCAGCATACGCAATTGCATACTTCCCAGCTATAGCAGACATCCTAACATTGGTCCTCAATGCTTTAACCTACATTGCAGGACTTGGTGGAATTGCAGTTATGATTGGTGCAATTCTAATTGCCATGAGTCGAATAGGTATTGGCAAGTTTGTCATTGGTCTAGGTGCGGGTATTGGACTCATTGGTCTCATCATCATGCTTGCTGAAGCAGTGATTGCAGGTGGTGTCGAAGCATTACTTGATATTGTCACTCTTATTTCCCAATCCATTGCTTGGATAGGAGTAATTCTATCAATTCTCGGACGACGCACGATATCAAAAGAATAAGGTATTATTGAGATATGCTTATTCAGTCATAGAAACAAGACAGACTTGATAGTCTTGATAGATGATAATACTACTGCAATTCAGAAAGCAGTGACACTAATGGAAAAAGGGTTCTTCAAGGAGGCAATAGAAGAGCTCCGAGCTTATTTAGAAATTCATCCAGAATCAATAGAAGGCTGGTACAACCTTGGGTATGCACTTACTGAAATTGAGGAATTCGAAGAAGCAGTGAAAGCGTATGATGAAGCTCTTGCTATTGACAATTTCATCTTTGAGATTTGGTTCAACAAAGGTGCAGCACTTTATGCATTGAAGGATTTCGAAAAGGCCAAAGATTGCTACGAAGAGGCACTTGACATCAACGATACTGATGCGGAAGCTTGGAACAATCTCGGTAACTGCTTGTCTCGACTTGCAGAGGGATCTGCAGCAATTGAGGCATATACCCGCGCAGTGGCACTCGAACCGGAATATGCAGAAGCATTCTATAACAAAGCGAACGCACATTTCATCGAAGAGCAAGACGAACGAGCAATTGCGTATGCAGAACTTGCAGTACAACTAAATCCTAATCTCAATAACCTGGTGAGTCAGTGGATTGGCGTGTCCAGAGATAGACTAGCTTCAAAGAAAGATGAAGAAGAACACCTGAAGAGAATCAGAAGTGAATCCGATAAGGAAGATTGATTGATTCATCAGACCTAAAAGGAAAGGATATCTCTCGAATATTATGATGCCTCAAATGACGCCTCCAGAAGATGAAGGTAGTGGAATTAGATTTCCACCGAAGTATATCGGGATTCTTGCAATGGCTATCGTTTTTGGTGGAATAATTGTCGCTTGGTTAAGTGCGCAAGCAATTCTTCCTTTTAATGGGCCAATGGTTCTTGGAATGGCAATCCTTGCAGCAACCGTGGTCGTATGTTGTGCATCTACACTCATGCTTGGGTCAGTAGCCTCAAAGATGCCTGAATACGGTGATATGGAAATCAGATTTGAAGAAGGTATGGTATATTTTGGAAATGAGGAATGGGAAAATGCACTTCTGGTCTTCACTGAACTAGCTGGACCGAAGTTAAACCACAAGAGAGCCCTCTATTATGCTGCACGGTGTTATGAACAGATGGATGATTGGGAAAACGTTAAGAAATACTGCAATGCATACCTATCTCTAAAACCAAAAGATAGAGAGGTCTGGGAAATGCTTTCTGATGCTCATAAGAGACTCTTCGAATACAGTGAAGCTGAATATGCACAAGAAAAGGCATCCAAGCTCCCTGAATCTGAAAAAGACGACTGATCTATTTCGATTTCACAACAGAGTTATGGAGATATCCAATCTTCTCTATATATTGTTCAATCTTATCACCAGCTTTAAGGAACTCTGGAGGATCACGAACGAATCCTACTCCAGAAGGGGTTCCTGTAATTATCACATCGCCGGGTTCGAGAGTAAATGCCTTTGAAAGGTGCGCGATAATCTGAGGTACATTGAACATCATATTGGATGTGGTAGACTCTTGCTTTATTTCGCCATTGATTTTGGTGTGAAGTTTCAATCCTTTGGCATCCCCTAGCTCATCTTGAGTAACAATACAGGGTCCCATAGGGCAGAAGCCATCTAGTGATTTTCCGCGAATCCATTGTCCATCACCTCGTTGCAGGTCACGGGCAGTCACATCGTTTGCAATCGTATATCCAGCTATGAATTTTTGTGCATCACTTTCGTCGACATCTTTGCAGATTTTGCCAATTACTACTGCAAGTTCAATTTCCCAATCAATTTTATTGGATATCTTTGGTAGAGGAATCGAGTCATTGGGACCAATTACACACGAAGGCCACTTGGCAAATATAACTGGAAACTCAGGGGTTTCAGAACCAGTTTCTTTAATGTGGTCCAAGTAGTTCTTCCCCAGTGCGATGATTTTACCAGGGCGAGATATCGGTGCCTCAAGTGTAACAGAATCTAGAGGATATGCCATCATCCTTTCGTTAAGGGGAGTTTGTTCATATCTCGTTACAATTTGTCGGACAACCTCAATTCCAGATTCCCATTGTAGTAGATCCATCATAGTTGTGGGGAAGCTTTTACCGTGAACGTGATATTTACGTCCAAAGTATGATGCTGCATCAGGGATATCCAGAATTCCTGCTTCTAGTTCAACTCCAATTGATGGAACTCCCATTCTGGAATATGTGACCAATCGCATACCATCTACAGCTCAACCTTATCATTTATCCGTAGTGGTGTTAAACACCATTTGGTGTCTGTATTGACTAAGGAAAGGTCACTAGATGAATTACCTGATCAAGTCTTTGTTGCCTTAGGGCGACGAGGAATGGAACCATTACCACTGAAAGAATGCACCTATGAGTGCGACGGAGACGAATTGCACCTTCGTGAAGTAAAACAGAGCAAAGAAAGTCCATCCGAGAACGGACGGGATGAAATCACAGTGGATTGGGGAGTAGAATGTAAGAAATGCTCTAGACAGTTCACTATTCGATGCATCAATCGAT
>SDNZ01000033.1 GCA_004524565.1 Candidatus Thorarchaeota archaeon | reverse complement strand
GGAAGACTACAGCAGTTTACCCGGTTTGGTCAACCCTTGTTAGTTGGTGTGTCTAGAAAGGCTTTCATAGGTAGTCTACTAAATCAGGAAGATCCTTCAGAGAGGCTTACTGGTTCTCTGGCGGCCACCGCAATTGCAGTCTATAATGGAGCTAATATTATTCGGACACATGATGTAGCGGAAACAAAAATAGTGGTCCAGATAGGTGAAGCCATCCTTCAACAAGCTGCAAAATATGAGGAATGATGGTCATGAATTGGATAGAATGGCAACCAATCTATGAAGACATAGTTAGAAGACTGAATTTGGATCCAAAAAAGGATATTCAAGCTACACAATTGTTGACTGAATTATTGATAGAAGTCGACCCCGAACCGATTTTACACCAACTTGAAAATCAGATAAAGGATAGAATGGTTGTAATTTGTGGAGCAGGACCATCGCTTGAGACCCATGTGAAAATGCTGAAGGAGAGAAGTGACTATCAAGACCTAGTCTTTGTTGCAGCAGATGGTGCGGTGTCTTTACTATTGGAACAGAACTGTCCATGTGATCTGATTGTAACAGATCTAGATGGTGATCTAAACCACATAAAACAAGCCACACAGAATGGAGCCATACTTATAGTTCATGGACATGGGGATAATATGGATAAGATTCAGGAGATAGTTCCAAACCTCGGATTAGTTCTTGGGAGTACTCAAGTAGAACCGACAGAACGTGTATTTCTTTGGGGAGGTTTTACAGATGGTGATAGAGCCTGTTATGTGGTCACTACCTATGCCCCAAAGGGTATTATCTTAGCAGGAATGGATTTTGGAAAGATAGTAGGTAAATGGTCCAAACCTTCGCATGAATCCCACTTTCAAGCGCCTCGACGGAAACTGGTCAAGCTAGAGATTGCATATGACTTGATTACTACTCTCTTCGATAGGACAGATATACCTTATACTATTTTGGAGAGTGTACCTAGAACTGATGTGGGAGAATAGCTCTAGATTAGTCCAGTCTTGATTCCCCAGAGGTAGCTGAAAATTAGAAATGCGGCTCCTGCAAGAATCACACCAAGGACCATCAATCGAGTAGCATAACCCGGTTGAAAGACGTATTTGGAACCATAGTATACCAGACCAAGACCCATTGTTCCAATCATAATGACTACTGATGCAACGATTCCTTCCATACCAAGTTGGGAATCAATACCAGGAGAAATGAGGATAGGAGTTCCACCTTGTCCTCCTGCAATAGCCGGTGGAGTTCTGACTAGAGTATAGATATTGCCTCCAAGGACAAATAAAACTACAACAAACAGAATTCCAAATAGGATTATGTCTGGAGGGCGGGTTGGCATACCAAACCGCGGTCTTGTGAGTCGAACTCTGGGTTTTACAATAAACCTCGGCCACCAAGGTTGCATAATGTTACCTCGAGCGGTTTCGAAATTGAGACTGCTTTTAAGAGTATCGAGAAATGTATCGTTGTACTAGCAGATTGAAGAAGCAAAAGTGATACTTCACAACGCGTATTTAAGAGTGAAAGCAAACGATGGTGCATCGGACTGCAAGAGAGGTGAATAGAGCTGTCCCGTTTGATGCTTGTTACAGAAAAACCGACTGCTGCAAAAAAGATAGCTGTTGCGTTAGACGATTCTAAATCTCCAAGAGAGGTCAAGAAGGGAAGAACAAGCTACTTCGAGTGCAAGTGTGGAAATGATGATCTTGTTGTGGTCTATGCATTAGGACATTTATTCGAACTCATGCAGACCGAGAAGGGATGGACCTATCCACGTCTTGAGAATGAATGGGTTCCAAAGTACGAGGTTGATAAGAAAGCAACCAACATCAAACCAATAATCGCCCTGATTAAGGGTCTCTCAAAAAATATCGATATGTTTGTGGTTGCCACTGATTATGACATTGAAGGCAGTTTGATTGGATACCTCACATTGTTGTATGCGTGTAAAACTGATCCCAGTAATGCTAAACGAATGCGGTTCTCATCATTAACTGAGAGTGAACTAAGAAATGCCTTTGATAATCTGCATGAACTTGATTTTCCGCTAATAGAATCAGGTCAAATTCGCCACGAGGTGGATTGGTTATATGGAATAAATATGACTAGGGCTCTCACGCTAGCAATAAAGAAAGCAGCGGGGTGGTTCAAGATAGTATCCACAGGGCGAGTTCAAGGCCCAGCTCTTTCGTTTGTAGCACAACGAGAGAAAGAGATCAATCTCTTTTTACCATTACCTTATTGGATGATTCAAGTAGTTGCATATCACAATAACAAAGAGCTAGAATTAGAATACTTCAAGAGACATATCTCTACCGTATCAGATGGAAAATCAATAGTAGAGAGCCTCTCTGATCAGACAGCAATAGTTGACAAGATAAACAGACGTACTGTCACTCAACTACCACATCCACCTTTCAATTTGAGTTCGCTCCAATCTGAAGCGTATAGACACTTGGGATATAAGCCAAGTCGTACTCTAGATCTTGCACAATCACTCTATCTGAATTCAGCTATATCTTACCCAAGAACAAGTAGTGAGCAATTGCCTGACAATTTGGATCTCAAGGCAATCCTCATTGGGTTAAGCTCAATGAAAACTTATGCTGATATGGCGGTAACTATACTGAAAGGGCCTCTCAAGCCTATTCAAGGTAAGAAGACCGATCCTGCGCATCCTGCGATACATCCAACGGGCGAAAAACCAACAAAGAAACTTACTCCGAGTGAGCAGAAATTATACGATTTGATTGTGAGGCGGTTCTTCTCTGTTTTTGGAGAACCATTGGTCAAAGACCATCTTCGGGCAGACATTATCTGGGAGAACCACAAGCTCTACACGAGAGGACTTCAGATTCAAAAATTGGGTTGGGCAGAGTATTATGGACCTTTCTTTAAAACAGAAGAGAAATCACTTCCAGATATTAGTGAAGGGGATTCTATTCATCTCAGTTCTGTGAAAGCTGAAGAAAAACACACTCTTCCTCCAGCTAGATTCAATCCAGCAAGCCTCCTGAAGTTACTTGAGCGAGAGAATCTAGGAACCAAATCAACTAGGTCAAGAATTGTGGATTCAGTGAGGTCAAGGGGATATACTATTGCAGATAGGTTCGAACTGTCTACACTAGGATATGCGTTGTATGAAACACTAGACCATTACATGTCAGTCATGCTCTCCCCAGAAATGACGCGACAGTTAGAAAAAGAGATGGAAGACATACAACAAGGAAAAACAGACAGGGATAGTGTACTTGCTAAAGCTAGAACAAATTTACTCTCAATCCTGAAGGAGTTCAAAGAAAAAGAAGAGCAAATTGGAGAAGAGCTCGTCAAAGGATTACAGAGATACTGGAAAGAAACTGAAGAACTAGGGCCATGTCCAAAATGTGGAAATGGGGTTCTCAGAATAGTACAATCTCCAAAAACTGGAAAGCGCTTCGTTGGTTGTTCAAACTACAAAGAAGGGGTGTGCGACCAAACGTTCCCGCTTCCACAGAAAGGAACAGTTACACCACTTGAAAAAACATGTCCCTACTGTGACCATCAGATGATCAAGGTGCTTTCAGGTCGAAGGACTTGGGAAACCTGTATCAATTGGACTGAATGCCCTGGAAGACAGGAAGATCTCAAAGCTCTTGATGAGAGAAGATCCAAACAATCTAAGAAAGATGACGGAGAGGACTCATCATGAGTATCTGTCCAATTTGCGGTCGAGATAAACAAGATAAGTTCTGTTCTTATCACCAGACTGCATATGACAATGTGAAAGAGATGTATGGACAATGGAAGACTGCAGCAGGTCTTTCATGGGAAGAATATCTACATAAAATCAGTGACATAGAAAGCACTGGTAGATGGATTAGAGAAGTGATTGAGTTCATCATGCAACAAGATGGTCTCTAAGAAAGGTTAGAAGCTCCATCATAACATCGCGATTCAGTTTTGTTATCCCGGAAACTACCATACATGTATTGCTGGTCCAAGATGCAATTCTTTCGGCTATTGTACGAACAAGTGTGGTATCCAAACCCATTGTGAACAGGGCAGTTGAAGTAGGTTCTGAACGACCTTGGCCTGGGGGAATAGCGACTGCAGAAATTCCTAGACGGTATTGTTCCTTTTCTGAAAATAACAGTAATAACCCATTCTCAAGGTTCAGGATTCGTATATAGACATCACCAATGGAAGTTTCTGAGGTTAATTCAGTAATATCATCAAATCCCATTAAGACCACAACCGGGATAGGAGAAGCACTGAGATAAATCACTACCGACAACTCATCGCCAGTCTATTTCGCGCCAGAAAACAACATGGTTATCAAGGCCAGAGAGGCAATCATCTCTGTAATTCCCATGACTGCTAGTTCTAAAAGATACAATGAGTTCTTTCCGTATCCTGTACCACGTAAGGGTCAGAGTGAGATGATGCTTGCAATAGAAGAGGCTGTTAGAACCGGAGTGAATATCTGCGCAGAAGCTCCAAATGGGTTTGGCAAAACCTGTGTGACATTGAGTAGTGTTCTTCCGTGGGTAAAAGAGAACAACGGGAAAATACTCTATTGTGCAAGAACACATAGACAACTGGATCGTGTTGTAGAAGAACTGGTTGAGATATCCAAGTATCAGGAAGTTTCAGGAGTTTCTTTTCGTGGTAGAAAACATATGTGTCTTAATCCCTTCGTTATCGAGAATTCAGACTTTGTAGCACCAATAAGCGAAGTGTGCGGACAACTAAAGGCTACTGGTAGATGTTCATATTATGAAAAACTCAAGAAAGCTGGAGAACCTGAAGATCTTATAGAAGAAGTCCCAAAGAAGGTACTAACTGCACCAGAAATTGTAGAGATTGCAAAGAGCAAATCTATGTGTCCTTATGAGATGGCGAAACGTTTAGCGAAGGTTGTAGATGTTGTAGCTTTCTCCTATTTGTATGTCTTTGACCCATGGATTCTCGAGGTTTTTGTACCAGATCTTGGAACTCCGTTATCGAAGATTGTACTTGTTCAGGATGAGGCACATAATGTTCCGGCGACTGCATTGGAATCAGCCAGTGATTCATTGACTATCAGAATAGCCAGACAAGCAACCAGAGAGGCAAACACAGGGGCATTCAAAGATGGGACGTCCTTTGAGTTCAGTCGATCACTGACAAGGAAGATGCAAGAGATGTCTTCTGATTTGAAGGATAATGATGAGAAACTAGTCAATCCTAGGGAAATTGTGGATATGGCGATTAAATCAGCCAGTCTAGATTCTGGAGATCGTGTCCTACGTCATATGCAAGAACACGGAGCAAAGATGAAGAAGGGACTTCTCAAAGCGGGAAAGTTTCCACGTTCAGCGATATATAGAGTGGCAGAATTCATGTTATCTTGGTTGAAATTTGCTGACAGAAAGGATTATTCTTTCCTTATATCAAAATCAACCACGAGAGGGGGTACAACGAGAGTATCTCTTGACCTAGTTGCACTGGATCCAACTTCAGTCACGACTCCTGTTCTAGGAAGGGTTCATAGCTCGGTAGCAATATCTGGGACGATCTCGCCGCTTGATGCTTATTCTGAGATGCTGGGATTTGGACCAGAAGATACTCAAGCCACATTTCAAAGTCCTTTTGCAATTGCGAATAGACTCGGACTCATTGTAAACGGTTTGGATACGTCATTCCAGAATAGAAATTCAACAACCTTTGCAAGAATGGTCGACCATTGTCTTGCTGTTGCCAATGCAACTCCAGGAAATACTGGAATCTTCACTTCTAGTTATTCGATTGCTAGATCTCTCATAGAGGCAGGTTTTGAGAAACGACTAAGGAGAGAACTGTTCGTTGAACGTCCGGGAATGAAAGGTGAAGATAATGACAAGATGATTGAAAGTTTCAAAAGGAAGGGGGAAAAAGGAGGTGCGGTACTTTTAGGCGTACAGGGAGGACGTAATTCTGAAGGTGGTGACTTTCCAGGTTCTACCATGGAAAGCGTTGTTGTCGTTGGAGTTCCCTATGCTAGGCCTACTCCCAGTATGGAAGCGCTCATTTCATACTATGACTCAGCATTCAATCAGAAAGGTAGAGATTATGCATATGTTCTGCCAGCTATGACAAGAGCGATTCAGGCCGCAGGAAGACCAGTAAGAAGGTTAGATGATAGGGGGGCAATTATATTGCTTGACCAGAGATTTGCGACAAGTTACTTATCACGATTCATTCCCTCATGGTTGAAAGAAGTGATGCAAACAGTTCCTGATGATCCGAGTGTTATAGCACATCAGGTGGAGAGTTTCTTCATGACTTAGGAATGTGCAATGACATCTTCGATTGTACTTTCTCCAGATAGTAAAGCACGTGCTTCTTTCGATGAGATGGATTTTTTCCCTCGTGTTAGACGAGTCACATAACGTTTCAGTGATTGAATGTAACCTTCTTTAGGTTCGATACTAAAATCAGAAAGAGATGGTGAACGTCCGGGTCTTCCTGCGATTAGTATAGCTGCGGGTTCATCGGACCTAGCTCCACCTATGATTGTGGTTCTCTGCTCATTAACCAGTTCGATTGATAGGTTCACATCTGTTTTTGTAATTGCCCTCAATAGAAGGGTAGCATATAATTTAGAACCAGTACCAAGACGGACAAGTTTCTGACAGCTAGGAAAGAGTGTATTTACATAGGCTAACAGAGTTTGTGTTAGAATTGCTACGATTCGAGGTGATGTTGGAGAATTACTGTAGACTGGGAAGCCATCAATAACCAAGGCTACACCAGAGGTCATCCCAGGATCTATGCCAACTACTGCTTTTGATGGATTTTGTAAACCGTGCAATTTCGACATGATTTCAATTCTTGCAAAATCCGTATCGAAATCTTCTGCAACTTCGATCTTACCTTTATGTTCTTTGGAGTTATCATTTGGTCCTGTGATCACCACATTAGCGTGTTCACATCTATGATCTACCGGTGAACAGATGACGAATTTAATATCAAGTTCTTTTAGAAGCTGTATAATGCGAAAGAGTATCTTCGGGTTTTCGGTGGCAACTGCAGCTTCCCATTTTGGCATGTATTGAGTTCCTTCTCGATATGCTTATCACTGTGGGGTTATGATACACAAATAGTGAGGCATTTTTGATTCTTCCGTCAGGTATTTCCCTTCTGGATCGAATAATGAACGGTGGTCTGAATACTGGGATATTCACCCATGTGTATGGTGAGGCAGCAGCAGGTAAAACAACGTTTGGTTTGCAGTTTGTAAAGGCTATGTATAGACAAGGATTAGGAACCATCTACATTAATTCAGAATCAACTTCACCAGTTGAACGTCTAGAACAGATGACTGGAAAGCCATTCAATGAACTAGAAAACTTAGTCAAGATATTTTTGCCAAAAGGATTCAATGAGCAAGGCGTATTGATTGATGACTTGGAACTGTACATTCGCGATGGTATGCAACTTATTGTTATTGATACGCTGACAAGGCATTACAGATTAGCGCTTGAAGATAAGAAAACGAATTATGCCAATCACCGCGAACTCAATCGTCAAGCAGGTGTTCTAAAGGGATTAGCTAGACATCGCGACGTAGCTGTACTAGTACTTAATCAGGTTACCTCTAAAATGAAGGGGTTGAATGATTTTGAACCCGTTGCTGGCAATATTCTAGATTATTGGTCAGATTATGTAATTAAAATGAATGTAGGAAGGTCACCAGGAGAACGATTGTTGAGAAGAATTGTACCAGAAGAAGGTAAATCTGAGGGACGGCTCTTTCTTACCGAATCAGGATTCTCAGTTGAGCGTACCATTGAGAAAGAGTGAAATTAGCTTGGTCAGTCGCACATACGGAGCCTCTTTGAATGTATCAAGAACTTGCCCTTCTGGAATTAGCTATATGGTTTGGACTTCCAGCTTGGATTGCAAATGCAACACCTGTCCTAGGTGGAGGTGGAAAAGCGATTGATGGAGGACGATTTTACCGTGATGGGAGAAGGATTCTTGGTGACGGGAAAACAATTCGTGGCTTCATTGTAGGTATTTTCTTTGGAATACTAACAGGGCTTGGACAGATGTTTGCAGCCCCATATTTACATCCATTACTTGAGTTATTCGTTACGGTGACTCCAGAAATGGAATTAGTTCTCTACATGCAATTACCTGTTGCGATTCTCATGTCCTTTGGAGCTCTCACAGGAGATATTGTTGGTTCGTTCATTAAGAGACGTGTCGATGTCAAGAGTGGAGACCCCTCTCCTTTTATGGATCAACTCGGGTTTATTCTAATGGCGCTAATTTTTGCTTATCCATTGATTCAACCAGGAGCCGTTTACGTTACGATTCTAATTCTAATCACACTTGGGATCCATTGGATTAGCAATGCACTAGGATATCTTTTGGGACTAAAGAAGAACCCTTGGTGAACGCGATTAGCTAAATAATCTGTTCAAAGATAAACATAAAAGGTATCTCATGAGTGAACACTGTGCATGCAGTTTCACTAGATTGACTCAAACTTTATGTGAACTGCAAACACCTTCGAGTTATTATCGAACCGGAGTAATATTGACAATGATGGTCAAAGATTGTATGCAATCGGACGTGGTTTACGTATCTGTACCTGGAACTAGAGAAGATGTTCTTCAAATAATGGCAGAAAAACAAGTCAATGGTGTTCCAGTTGTGAAAAAAGGTTCAAAGACCTTGGTAGGTATTGTAACCAGAACCGATCTTCTAACAAAAGCAGATGAAAATCAACTTGCAATGTTGATGAATAGAGACCCCGATACTGTCACGCCTAGGACTGACCTGAAGACTGCCACTAAAATGATGATTGAGAAGAACTACAGAAGACTCCCTGTTGTTGAGAAAGGTAATCTTGTTGCCATGATTTCAATTCCTGATATTCTAGGAGCAACACTCGAAAATAATGAAGAATTTGGTTCAAAAGAGATTATTGAATTTGTAACAAGAGAAGTGACTGCAGTATGGGATCAGACTCCGCTACCTCTAACCTATATGATAATGGATATGGCTGGGAAAAATGCTCTTGTGTTAGTCAACGAAGGTGGAGGAGTATCAGGAATGATTACTGTCAGTGATTATCTCCGACTCTCTGAGGTTACTGTTGAAGATAATATTTCTGCAACATTCAGTGGTCAGGAGAGTTCAGTGGAATGGGGTTGGACTTCAAAGGACTTCCTCGTTGTAACAAAGAAACTTCTCAAATTACCAAATATTTCAGTTTCGGAAACAATGACGAAGAATATAATCAGTTTGAGTGAAATCACAACAGTTTCCGAATTTGTAAAGACTGTCCGAAATGAAGACATCGATCAAGTTCCAGTCCTCTCTGTGACCGGTAATTTAGTGGGTATGATGGAGGATCATAAGCTACTGGAACTAGCTCTTGAAGTCCAGAAGGATGATCTCTAGAAGAAATCTGTCAACGTTGTTTGTTCAGATACAAATAGAGAATCTAGTGCTGCACTGACTAGTTGGAGACGCTCCTGCATATATTGGTCAAGACCATGATCGTGTATTATTTTCTCAGTTACCCGAAGGTATTTTGAGATGTTCTTCTGTCTGACCGTAAGGGACAATTTTGATTCACCACAAATGCATTGACCAGAGATAGGTACCCTTCGATATGTGCGATTACACTTCATACAACGAATCTTTTGTGTAGAATATGCACGTAGGTTCCCCCGGATATCACGGAAGAAGTGGGTGGATAAAACACGCTGAGCTACATCAGGTGCATCTACTGCATTGATCAATGTAGCTAACCGTAATTGAGCTTCGAGTTTATCATCCATAGTTTCTAGAATCTTATATCTGGAGTTTTTGGGCCCAATATCAAAAGAAGTTGTACTATGAGTGAAACCAAATCCTTCATATTGCGCAGGAGAATTCAGACGGGATGATATGATATCAACAAGGCCTTGAACATCTTTAGGGTGCCTGGCTTCTGATACCATCTCATAGAATTCAGCGGGGTATCGTCTGCAGACTTCTATATTATGACTCTCATCATCTACTTCTGTAGGATTTAGAATGACTGATAGCACAAGTGGCGCATCCATGAGGCCTCCTCTACCTGCAGGAAGATAACTCTTTGAAAAATTCAATAGTGCATCAAGAACCAGAATTAGTGCATCTTCATCCCCATCACAGTTTCTACGTTTCGCCGCATGCCAATATGGATGAGCATAACATACACTTGCATTTGTAAAACCAACTAGTCTCCCAATGATTCCTGCAGAAGTATGAGGTGCAAGGCCTATGACAAGTTGACCAATGACATCTTCCAGAGAGTTGAAGTTATAATATCTGGGAAGATTGTACATCTTCTCTAAGCAATCATCAACAAATCTGCCGACTCGGAGAAGATAGTCAGCACAGTTCTCAGGAACAACAACATCCTGTACTTTAAGTTCCACTACCTGGTCTTCTGATACAAGTGGAGCTCCATCATAGTCTATTATGTACCCTAATTCTCTGAGTCGATTGACTGGAACACCAATCTCCTTTGGAGTAAAATGGGTCAGAGGTGCATCTGTTGCATCAAAACGGGCCGTTCCATCACGATAGCAATAAACATCGTGTTTGGCCCTGAGAATACCTTTTCCGAGGTATTCTGGTATTTTGTAATCACTAGTTAACCCAAGAACACCTCGCACTCCATGGGTCTCGAACTCTCCAACCTCGTTCTTTACTCGTTCCAACAAAGTCTTCAGATCAACCGACACCACTCGTGTCTTTCGAATTTGACTAACATGTTTAACAGGACACATTCCTTTTTCCGGGTCAATCGGAAGTTCACAGTCTTCCTCTCCACACCATAGCGCGATTTCAGTATGAGAACCGCATCGTTTGCATTTGGATTCGAATGTCTGAAGTCCACAGCCAGGACATTTTCGCGACACAAGTTCAACCTTGATTCCAGTAACTTGCGTATCACTTTTAGTATCTGTTCCACATTGTGGACATTTCAATTTGAATGTCTGAAGTTCACAGTCAGGACATTTTCGTGACACACTTTCAGCCCTGACTCCTGTAACTTCTTTTCTCTTAGAGGTGTCACTCTCTTCTTCAAACGATTCTAGCGTGGAGATGCATTCTACACTATTAGCAACTTCATCTATTCTTCTCTCTGACCCCTGGGAACGGCCAACAGGAAATAGTGATTGTACAGGAGGTCTCATTCTACGCTCCTCTGCTTTCTCGGGACGTCCCATTCTTGCACCGATTGAGAAACCCACTTTATCTTTCAGGAGAACGTCGGATACAGAATTCAGTAGACTAAGTGCATCATTTCCTTTGGGAGATTTTGTATCTTGACCTAGTTGGGCCAAAATTGGTAAAGAATCATCAGATAGTACTAGTTTCTTGCGATCCTCTGTAAATTTGTGAGGCATTCCTATATGTTCTAACATGGTCTTATACTTCTGAATAAATGGAAGTATAATATGATCATCATGTTTGGTACTGATTCTATGATTGGCAAGTATCCATTTTCGTAGTTCCTTCATTTCATCAGTTGAGAGTACGGCCCATCTATAGAGATAGAATGGATGCAGAGGTATTTTCAATTTCTTCGAAAGATGGACTGCTTGAGTGGGTGTTGGAAGAATAGTTAGAGGAGTCTCAATGATAGCGTTAAGTGATTGATGCGTTAAGTCAGACCCTTTTAGCCGGTTTGTGAGTTGAGCAGTAGTCAAATTTGAGATTGTATGTTCTAAATCATGTGACCACCATTCTTCGCAGTACCCAGAAGGAGCTAAGGGATGATTATTCTCAATAAATTCTCCTAATGCAACGAGAATATCTCCAACAAACAGAACCTGTTCGACCTTCCCCTCAAAACCACGAGCGTCATCTAATCCTGTGAATCGTAATACTGAACCGTCTTTCAAAAGAACAATTGGGCCTTCAATAGTATCAACTGGAGCGACTATAGATCCTTTTCCAGGTCGTTCAGTACGAATGTGGGTTCCAGGAGCTAAGAATTCTTCAAGAATAAACATCGTAGCAGGATGCACACCTACACCTGCAAGACCTGTGTTTCTTGAACGACCATACCTAAGTCTGAAACCACCTAGACGCTGAGGATGTGAGAATACAGGTCTGCCTCCGATAACATCAGCCAGATAGTCATCTTTTGGTTCAAGTTTCTTGTCTGCAGAATCCTCTTTCGGGGTTGAATCTTTAGACATCTTTGAAGCTAACTCGTTCAACCACTCCCATCCTTGAATATTAGCTTCATTGACAATCTTAGCCAATTTTGCAGCTCTTCCTACTACACCATCATTGAGAACAAGTACGGAACCACCCCGAACACGGTTGGTTTCTATACGTTCGAGATCTCGTCCGCCTGATACCTCAAACGACTCAGTTGGGTCACCTGTTAGCATTATTGGTAGCCTATCTGCTGCAAATGTGATAAGTTCCGGATGGACCGGATATTGCAGATGGACATTACGTGCATAAAGCTCTACTTCTTCCAAAGCACGCTCTGTTTCTTCCGGGGTGGATTTGAATGCTGGTAAATCTAATACTTGGCGAACATAATCTGCCACTAAGACCGTCATTGCGGCCTCGGTCCCGCCAGCGGCACGGATTGGACCTGCCAAATAGAGCGCAAGATAACGGTTTTCCCCCGAACCTCTAATTCTTACTTTTGCAATTCCTTCAAGGGGTGCAGCTGTTATACTTTCAGTCAGAATTGCCAGTGCTACTCGTACAGCTTTCTCAGCGGCTTTTTCGATATCAGTCATCCCACCAAGCGTACCTTCTGCAATTTCTTTTGCAACCTGAAAAGCTACCTGTTCTCTTGGCTTGTCTTTTTGCAACTCTCGGATACGTCTTGCCACACCTTTTGGACCTTCAAGAGTGGCTTCAACTCTAGCGGCAACATCGTGTGCAGGAGGGATTTCTACTCTTGTTACTGGATCATACCCCTGCATTCGTGCCACTTCTGCAACAGCATAGATCTTACTAATTTCATCATTTAGAGATTCGAAATATTGACTATATGCAATACTGTGTGGAGGTAGTTCGTGTTCGTGTTCCGATTCTGTCACAATGAGTCATGTTGATTCTAGCGTGTCCTGTATTCTGTGTTTCGCTTTGGCGACTGTAAAATTCTCCAAGCTCGTCATCATTGAGCAGATTACTTTAAAGCCTCCGGCAGGGAGTCACTAGTTGACTACAAAGCCACCAAATAGTTGTAGGAAGGTGCTATGCGTGCTCACTTTGGAAGAAACAATTGAACTAATTCTGAAGCATAAATCAGATTACGAGCGTAACGATATCCTTACGATGATTCAGGAAAAACGGAATGAATTAGGTCCAGAAGTCATCAATGATGAATCAGCAGCCATGATTGTGGCAAGAGAACTTGGTGTAGATTTATACAAAATGTCACCAAGTGCACGCCAAAGAATAGAGGATATAACAGAATCAACCAAGAATGTTGCAGGACTTGTCGGTAAAGTTGACAGGATTGGTACAGTACGAACCTTCTCGCGAAAAGATGGCGGAGAAGGAAAAGTAGCCAGTATTTTCATCTCAGATGAAACTGGTAGTATCAGAGTAGCACTATGGGACGAGATGACCAAAGCAATTTCTGAAGATCATATCTCAGTGGGGAGTGTCGTTCAGGTAAGAGGCGCATATGTTAAGATGGGGCTCGGAAACACTATTGAACTCAATATAGGACGAATGGGATCTATTAGACAACTTGAGGATGATGAGATTGAGGACATTGGTGTTGATTTCAGCAGCGCGTCAAAAGATGTGATGAAGATAAGCGAACTTCAGGAAAACACCTATGATGTTTCTCTCAAGGTAAAGATACAGAAAGTGTTCAGAGTTTCTACTTTCACTAAGAAAGATGGCAATGATGGAAAAGTACTCGCTATGGTTGTTGCAGACGATTCCGGAAGTACTCGCTTAGTTTTCTGGGATGAAAAAGCAGATGAGGTCGAGGAAATCGAGGAAGGAGAGGTCATAGGAATAAATCATGCATATACAAAACCGAATCGTGATGGAAGTGAAATAGAAGTTCATGTAGGTCGATCAACAGTAATTGAACGAAACCTCAAAGATAAAATTGAAGCGGCTGATTCGACTCCGACCTTCTCAGGCAGTACAGAAGCTCTTGGTTTGAAAGAAATATCTGAGTTAGAAATAGGCATGAATGATGTTGATATCGAGGGAAAGATTGCCACGATTTATGATGTAAATACCTTCTCACGAAAAGATGGTGGGGAGGGTAGTGTACAAAATATTGTCATCGCAGATAATACGGGCAAGATTAGAGTGACCTTCTGGAACGAAGATATTGATCAGATTGCAAAAGCCAAGGAAGGCGATGTGATTAGGATTCTACATGGCTATGTGAAAGAAGGTTACAGAGGCGGAGTTGAATATCAAGTAGGGAAGAAATCTGAGATCACATTGAATCCAAAGGGATCAAAATTGAAACAACTAGACTTGTCAGAAGTCACTGAAAATGTATCATCATCTGGTACCGGAAGTAGCTTTGAACCTATTGGAAGAAGAAACATTGGAGACCTTACGCTTGGAATGGGAGATGTAGACATAGAGGGTAAGGTAGTAACTGCTTATGATGTAAAAACCTTCACTCGAAAGGATGGAGATGAAGGTAGACTCAGAAATGTAGTGATTGCAGACCAAACGAGTAAGATTAGAGTGACTTTCTGGGGTGATGATGTGGAAACAGTAGCTGATATTCAGGAAGGCGATGTGATTAGGATTCTACATGGCTATGTGAAAGAAGGTTACAGAGGCGGTCTCGAATATCAAATCGGTCGAAAAGGAGAGATTATTCTAAATCCAAAGGATTCCGAGCTCAAACAACTAGACCTAACTGATGTTTCCTTTGAAACTGTGGCAACTAAAGCTTCAAGGGTTCTTATCGGTGAAATCGATGAATCCAATGAGGGGAAAAATGTCGAAATCTGTGGAATAATCGTTGATATGGGACAAAATCGGGTGTACTACGAAGCATGTCCAACATGTAACAAAAAGCTTGAGCCTACTGGGGACGGATATAATTGTAAATCATGTGGAAAAGTTGAAGACCCAGAGCCACGAATGCTTTACAAGATAACAATCGATGATGGCTCAGGTTCAATTCGTGCAACCTTGTTTGGTGCTGTGGGTGAAAAACTTCTAGGAATGACCGCTGAGGAGGCTCAAAAATTGATTGCTAAATCAGGTAAAGAAGATGAACCTATCAGGGCGAGCTCTGACAGGATACGAGGCAGATACGTAGCAATGTATGGACGTGTCAAGAAGTTTGGAGACGCTATCGAGATTTCCGCTAATGGGTTTGAGTTTGCAGATCCAATTCAAGAAATCAAACGTTTGAAGGAAGTAATTCAAAAAGAAATCAGTTAGATTGAGAATAGTGTGGTGTCTACACCTCAATTAGGGGCTGATTCCAGTTACCTCAAGCACTTGCGTCAATTAGGGTTTCTAGTCCATCAAGAAATGCTTTGACATCATTCATATTATTATAGAGATAGAAGCTTGCACGAGCTGTGCCTTTCTTTGGGTCGATTCCCATCTGATAGTGGAATGGACCTACACAGTGCCATCCACTACGAACCATGATATTGTACTCGTCATTGAGGAATGTTGCTACATCATGAGCTGAAGGAACTGTATCAACACTGAAAGTAACCAATCCTGTCTTAATACTGATATCATCAGTTCCTAGGATATGAACGTGCTCCATATCTATCATCTTCTTTAGAGCAACTTCAAGAAGGGACCGTTCGTGTTTTTCTATTTCGTGCATCCCGATTGATTGAAGATAGTCGGCTGCAGCTCCTGCTCCGATTGCACCTGCATAGTTCTGGAGACCAGCTTCAAATTTTTCAGGAGGCGGTAAATATTCGGGTATTATCTTTCCATTTTCGAATTTGACATCACTGACGGTGTCGCCGCCATAAAGTGCCATTTTCATTGATTCAAGATGCTCCATTTTTCCATAGAGAACACCCATACCCGTGGGTCCACACATTTTGTGAACTGATATTGCAGAGAAATCCACATCTGCAGCTTGAACATCAAGAGGGTGATGAGGTGCATATTGAGCATCATCGCACATCACAAGAGCTCCACGATCGTGAGCGATTTCAACAATCTCTTTCATTGGAGCTATAGTACCTGTTACATTAGACGAGTGAACAACAGATACCAGACTTGTATTGGAATCAATTGCATTTTTCCAGTCTTCGATATCGAAAGTTCCGTCCTTCTGAGCTTTAATAATCTCAATCTGTAAATTATCCCTTTTTGCTCTCTCAACGAAAGGAAGAGAGCCACTATGATGTTCAAGAGAGGTTGTTATGATTTTGGAATCTTTTGGCAATTCAATGGAACTTGCCACGATATTGAGAGATTCTGTTGCATTTCTGGTCCAGATGCATTCTGCTTCCTGTGCGGCATTCAAGAACTTCGCAAATTTCCCCCTAGCTGCAGTATAAGCTTCAGAAGCATCCTTTCCAAATCTATGAATACTTCTACCACCACAAGCAGGGTACATTTCATAATATTCATTCATGGCATCAATAACCTGTCTGGGTTTCAATGCCATACATGCGCTGTCCAGATATACGACTGGACGACCATTTATTGTTCGCTCAAGAGACGGAAAATCCCGTCTAATTTTAGTCCAGTCAACCATTGAGATCAATCCTAGACAAGTTGCCACCTATAGCCTCCCTTGCCAAACTTCTTAGTTATGAGGCCTTCTTCTACAAGCTGATTTGCAGCTGCAATAAATGCATCTCCACCAGCACAATCGGTACAGATGTCAGCATATTCTTTTTTGCGGGCTAGTTCAAGAATCTCTGTTGTTGTTAACGAGTCAGCAGTTTCAAGAACCTTGAGCACACACTGAGCATTTTTTGAGAGGTCTGACATGGTCAAGCGAGCCGATACAATCTGCAATAAGAAAGCTTCGAAATGGATGAAGTGTCACTTAACAAAATGCTTAAATTAACAGCCGAGCCGCAAAGCCTGTTCATTTCTTTCGGGGCTCATGTTCTGTTAGGTGTGAAATAGATATAGGTGAATCAATATGGGAAGAAGACGAAGACAGAAAGTACGTCGGCGACCACAGAAACGCATTCCAGATGTTTATCCTTGTCCAGACTGTGGAAATACTGCTATCAAAATCGAACTCTATAGAGATAATGGAATTGCGATTGTAAAGTGCGGGTCATGTGGAATAGAAATGACAATCGATGAAGTCAACCCCTTAACAGAACCTGTAGATATCTATGGATCGTTCATAGACAAATTCTATGAGCGTCGTAGTGCTGAAGCGTAATCCGTACAGCTGTTAATATTCAGCAACGGTTATAAGCGGACTAAGTCCGAGGGCACAAGATTCCAATGCAATCTATCCAAACCTTTACCACAATTTTATTCATCATCTTGGCGGCAATGGGCATTCTAGCAATTCTGCTAACGATGGGATACATGGTCTATGGCGAGGAAGAAGAAGACTAGTCTGCAGGGAAGTTGTTCCCAATGACAGGATCCATTATTCGAACAGCTTTTGATAATATTGCATCCCACATTTCCAATATAGATGATATAAGGGCGTTAGTTGAAGAATTAGAGGCTGCAGATATCTCATTTGAGGGCCTAATTGAAACTTTACAGAAGAAAATTGATGACGCAGAGGTAACTCTCAGGACCGACATCCGCATCTTAATCAACGAGTGTCGTCACCTAGAGAGTAGGATGAAGAGCTGATGAGTGCACGGACCCCCCTGAGTAAAGAGATAATTCGATTTCTCAAATCAAAAGGAATTGTAAATCCTACACCGATTCAGGAAAAAGCAATCCCACTGTTGCTTGAAGGAAGGCATAATTCACTACTTCTCGCACCTACAGGTAGTGGAAAAACCGAAGCAGTGCTTCTACCGCTCTTGAATACATTACAGCAGATGGGTAAAGAAGGAGAATTATTTGGATTCTACATCATCTATATCACTCCACTAAAGGCATTGAATCGTGATGTTTTCAAAAGAATCATAGAACTTTGTGAGCACCTTGGTTTAACTGCAGATGTTCGCCATGGTGATACTACTCAATATGCGAGAAGAAAACAGGCCATAAAACCTCCAAACTTGTTAATCACCACACCAGAATCACTTCAGGCAGTCCTTCCTGGAAAACGACTTAGATATCATCTCAAAACAGTCTTTGCAGTAATAGTAGATGAAGTGCATGATTTAGCAGGTAGTAAGAGGGGGACTCAGCTGAGTCTAGGATTGGAGCGTCTAGAAAGATTAGTTGGTTCGGAAATCATGCGAGTGGGATTATCTGCAACTGTAGGAAACCCAAAGGAAGTAGCAAGACTTCTTGGTGGAAATAAGGAAATCAAAACAATATGGGCTGGTTATGATAATAGGAGGGTAGACCTTAAGATAGCAATGCCTTTACCAACTGATCAGCACAAGAAATTAGCGCGGAAATTATCTTACCCCCCTCATTCAGTAGCCAGACTTGAAACAATAGTGAATCTAATAGAGAAACATCAATCTACACTTGTATTCACCAATACACGTTCTTTTGCAGAAGTACTTGGTGCAAAGATGAGGGCTTTGAAACCACCTTACGAGTTTGATGTACATCATGGTTCGTTGTCAAAAGACGCACGTCTTTCTGCGGAGGATAAGTTGAAGACGGGAGTTTCAAAAGCAATTATTGCAACATCAAGTCTAGAATTAGGAATAGACATAGGACAGGCAGACCTTGTAATCCAATATTCATCGCCCAGAGAGGTTTCTCGATTAGTTCAACGGGTGGGTAGATCGGGTCATGGAATTGGACGTACATCAAAAGGGATTGTAATCTCAACCGTAAATCTCGATGATATCTCAGAATCTGGTATAATCATTAAACGTGCCAAGTCAAATAAGGTTGAAAATGCAAAAATACCAAAAAAAGCGTGGGATGTTCTTTGTCATCAAATAACAGGAGTGCTTCTTGATTGTGATACAATAGAGAGAGAACTATTGTTGGAAGTTGTGAATGCAGCATATCCGTTTTCTGAGGTTACATCAAGTGAACTAAATACGCTTCTAGAGTTCATGGAGGGAAGACGCCTTCTCGAACTACATGGTTCCGAGGTCTCCAAAGGAGCAAGAACGCGTGTGTTCTATTATGATCGATTAAGTACTATACCTGATACAAGGCAGGTCAATGCTGTAGATATTACCACTCGTACCTCAATTGGTGTTCTTGATGAAGATTACGTATCGGCTAATGTTGAACCAGGCTCAGTATTCGTCATTCGTGGAAGACCCTGGAATGTAGTTAGTATTGATGACGAAAGTGGGGAAGTGATGTGTGCTCCTGTGACAGGTACAGATACCGATGCACCAAGGTGGATAGGAGAGATGATCCCAGTACCTTTTGAGGTGGCGACAGATGTCGCAAAGATGTGGAACTCTATTCTTGATCAAGATATTGGGAATATTGATGCTTGGCTCGCAGATTTTGGTATATCAGGTGATTCTACAAAACATCTTGTTGAAACTCTCAGGCAGAGTAAGAAAGAATTAGGAAAGATACCCTCACCCGATTTGTTCATCTTGGAAACGTTTGATGCTGGTATTGTTCTTCATTCCCCATTAGGGACTAGAGCAAATGAGACCTTGGGGATAGTGATAGCTTCTCTTCTAACAACACGTCTTGGTATAGTAGTAGCAGTTGAGAGAGACCCCTATAGGATATTGTTTACAGCTAAGGACGAATTGAAGTCAAGTCACATACTTGATGTTCTAAATGATTATTCTGGTGATCAAGCTTCGCATATCTTGCGATTAGCTGTTAAACAGACCCAAAATTTTGCATCCAGATTTGTTCATGTTGGGCGTAGAATGGATATTATTCGAAAAGATGCAAAATCAAAACAGATTCCTGTAAAATATCTCATCAAGTCTTTCGAGGATACCCCGGTTTTTGAAGAGGCGATGCGCGAGGTCCTAGAAGAGAAGATGGATGAGAAGAGGGCTATGGAGGTCTTCGGCAGGTTTTCAAGTGGCGATCTTGAGATTCATGAAGTGAAGACATTGAAACCATCTCCCTTAGCTCGATTAATTGTTGAAGAAAAGACTCGATTTGAAGTGATGGGTGAAATAACAGAAGAGAACGAAGTATTGCGCATGATGGAAGAGAGACTACTCTCAAAGCAATTCAGACTGATATGTATGGCTGAAAATCATTGGAATTCAGTAAGAACAATTGCAACAATGGAAGATATTGTCACCTGCCCTATATGTGAATCAAAAATGATTGGTGTCGTACAACTCTCAGAAAAAGACTTCCCAAAGCTACTTCAGAAACGGTTGAGAGGGGAAATATTAACGAAAGAGGAAGAAAAGAAATACCAAGCAGCATCACTAACAGCGGAACTAGTTTCCAGATATGGAAAAACAGCGCTCTTGGTATTAGCTGGGCGAGGGATTGGAGCAACAACAGCATCACGAATTCTAAGTCCAGGATTAAAGGAAAGACTTCAAATTCTAAAAGCAATAGCAAAGGGAGAGCTTCAATATGAACGAACAAGGCCCTACTGGTAAAAAACAACCTCTAATTGTATTTGCAGGAAGAAGTAATGTAGGAAAGAGCAGCACTATTCGCATACTCACTGGGCAGAAAATAAGAGTAGGGAAGAAACCTGGAAGCACTCGTTGGGAGCAAATGATCAATTTAGATTCTGTAACGCTAGTAGATATTCCTGGATTTGGGTTTATGTCAGGAAAAAGTAAGACCGAAATCGAAGAAATTAAGGACCATATAATTGAAAGTCTAGAAAGTTGGAGTAACAGAACACTACTGGCAGTTCTCATTGTTGACATTTCTCTCTTCAGAGTCCTCTTTGAACGATGGTCATCTCGAGGAGAAGTTCCTGTAGAGGTGGAATTCTATTCGTTTCTCTGTGAAATTTCACCACGTGTAATAGTATTAGCAAACAAAATGGACAAGGTGAAAAAACAACATATTGAAGATGAGGTGGAATTTCTAACAGATCAACTCAGAGAAGCTGTCAGTGAGAGAGAGCCTACAATAATTTTGTCAGCTGCGTCAAAGAAACAAGGTATGAGGGAATTAAGAGATCTTATTGATGAGATTCTTGATGAAGAGGGCTTAGATAGACCACAATGGGCCCTTATCTAAGCTTCTTCAAGAGATAGAATGCAACACCAATTATTAGGATTACACCTGAAATAATCAGCATTGTTCCAATAGCACTTGGAGCTGTAACGACACCTTCGGAAAGCCAATCAAGGATGTTCATGAATAATTTTGCATTATCTGCAGTATTTACCCATTGGAACTCAGAATCAGGCAAATCAAGTGTTCTTCCAGTAAACATCATTGTAGATCCAACAATAGTAACTCGACTCTGTCCATATTCAAATGCAGAAAGCCATGTTGGAATAGTTGAATTCAATGCGGAGTATGCAAAAGGATGCAGAGCAAACTCTTCAAGAGTCATGTTGGGCATAGAGTAGTTAGCCCACGAATTGGAGTCCCTTTTATACTGAGCAAATGATGTTTCATAACTATTGCCAATTCCACTAGCTAGCCCAATTGGTTTCAGAGTGGAAGTCATTGTTACTAGTTCGTTAATGTTTCTGAAGATTGGATGAGTTGTGTCCCAAGTTGTTGAATCTAGCTGTATAACCCAAGGAACAGTTTCATTCAATGCATGATCATAATCGAACATTGTATCTGACCAAGAATTGGTTCCAGTTTCATTGATGCTGAAACGAGGTCCTGTCATATTAATTCCATCAAGAAAAGTATTCAGTGCAATGTTGTCGCCCATATCTTGCATCGGCCCTTCTGGCCAGTAATTGGAATCTTCAGCTAGTGCAGAATCCCCAAGGAGAAACAGTGAGCTTCCATTGACAAGCATTTCGACTATTCCTGCATTTTCCTCAGGACTATAAGGACTTGAAGCGTCTGAACCTGCAACTATCAAGATATCAATATCATTGAGGACCTTATCATCGAGTAAGCCATCCTCATGCACATAGATGATGTAATGGGTGGATGCATTCACCATGTCAAACATCAGTTTTAGACCAGATTCTTCATCAAAAGCATCAAATTGCGGTGAGTGACTTGCATCGAATAACACAACAATTGGATCAAAATCAGCTTGGGCTGGAACTGTAGCTTGGAAACTTGATAGAAGTATCATCAAAGCTAGGATTGTCGCAAGTACTCTGGGAATCTTTTTGAACTGATTCATGGAAAGTATCCGACCTCTTTGTGCAGTCAGCGTGCCAGACTAGGGGCCGTGTTTTAAAGTTATCTTCATAATCCAATGTTGGTTTATCAGTTAGTCAGTCCTGCGCCAGTCCACATACAGCTTTCGCCTTGCGGTATCAGTGGAAGCAATAGTTTCATACTGCTCACGAATCTCTGCAATTTGTTGTGCAAGTAAATGATAGCACATGCTACTCTCTCGAGATATAACAACTTCTTGATAGAAACTACGACAGGTGCAATAGGTCTGGGGTATCACCAAATACTGACGTGATTTACCTTTTACTATCCACGTTGTGGAGTCGCTAGGTTTGAACTGGTACTTACTCACCTTCTTTTCTTCAACAACACGAAGGGCTCTCACAAACTTTTTTCCATACTTGTCACGAAAGTAATCGATATCGCTCTGTGTGAGATTTTCTTGTGATAATTTCTTCGCCTCAATTGGTGAAAGTGCCATGTTCCTCACATAATATCCAGCATAACGAGATTAAAATGTTGTACCTTTGACCAGAAAATAGCAATGGAGATAATACTTGAAGACCGGGGTTTGATTATTCGGGGAGATACCCTATCAGCACTTATTATATCCGACCTTCATCT
>SDNZ01000176.1 GCA_004524565.1 Candidatus Thorarchaeota archaeon | reverse complement strand
GTGATTCCTCGAGGTGGTGCTTCAAGTTGTATGTGTTCTTCAAGCCCCACTCGTGGAGGAATAACTCTCGATATCAAGCCTATGAACAAGATTCTAGAGATTAACAAAGAGAAAATGTTTGTCCGAGTGGAACCAGGTGTTACCTTTGAGGCACTCGAAGATGCATTGGATAGGCAAGATCTCACTTTTGGAATCTACCCATCAAGCGCTAAATCTGCTGTAATAGGAGGTTGGATTGGAACCGGGGGTAGAGCAGGAATAGGTACACCATATTATGGTGGACTCAAAGATCATATCGTATCATTATCCGTCATAGGAGGAAACGGAAAGATAGAAGTTCTGGAAGGAAAGGATATCAATCTCTTTCTAAATTCATATGGAATTCTGGGAGTTATCTTTGAGATTAAACTGAAAATTCATGAGATTACTCGTGAGTACAAATCATTTAGCTATGGATTCAAAACTATCAAAGGACTTTGCAATGCTTTGGTAAAAATTACCACACTTAACGTGAAACCAATATACCTCAAAATTGCAGATGGAGAGTTGCAGAAATACAGCAATCCGCTTGAGATTGGAAAATATGTTCTCTCTGTGACTTATGCCGATGAGAATTCTGATGTGCCGGTTAAAGATTTAATGTCACTAACTGTTGAATACGAAGGTGTAGTCAACATATCTAGAGTCCCATACGAAGATTTGAAATCAATAACTGTTGAAAACGATGGAGTATACATTAGCGATGAATTTGCAGTGAAGGAATGGAATCTGAGATACGATGCTGAATTCAACCCTAAGGAACATATTGAAACCTTAATGTTCCAAGAGTATTGGGTGCCCGTTGAGAAAGTGTTTGAGATGCTTTCACGATATGAGAAATATCGCAAAACACACAAGATACCAGCGCTATGGTTTGGAATGCTTGGTACTCAAAATGAGATGAGACTTGAACTCATGACTATGATAGATGCAGAACAATACCTCAAGTTCATCTCAAGCAAAGGAATATTGCATAAGATGATGAAGAAGGCAATTAAAATAGGAGGAGCCCCTTATACGATAGGGCTTCAAAATTCAATCTATATGTCTCGTGCATATCCCGAACGAATGAAAGAAATGAAAGAAGCTAAAGAGAAGTGGGACCCCAGTGGAATCATGAATCCTGATAGAGTCACAAGTTGTTTGACCTCATTTAGAAGAATAGATATCCTGTTCTTGCTAGCAGCATCATTTCGACGCCTCTCGAAATTTGTAGGAGAGTGATATTTTACAATGAATATTGACAATCTAGCTGAAATTTTGAAAAATTGTGGATCATGTAATTACTGCAGAGACGCGTGTCCTATGTATATCGAGTTAAAGTCTGAGCTTGATAGCCCAGGAGGAAAACTACGAGCACTTAGGGCATATGCTACAAAGATGAGGAAACCTCCGATTGCATTGCTACAGAAACTCTATTGTGCAGACTGTCGTCGATGTGAAGCAATCTGTCCAGCTGGAGTTCCTGTTACACAAATCTGGCATGATGCAAAGGCACAACTCCTCAAGACTGGAGGAGAAATGACTGAAACCATGCAGAAAGTTCTGGAATGGATAGAAAAAGAAGGAACACCATTCATTGGTTTTGAAGCTGATGAACGGGGAATATGGGCTGAAGACCTCGACCTTCCACCAGAATCAACCACTGCTATTTTCTCAGGATGTATGGGCTCTTTCTGGTATCCAGATCAACCTGAAACAATTGTAGATATGTTGAAGAAATTGAACGTTAACGCAGGATATGTCCCAAGTGAGATTTGCTGCGGACTTTTCAACTACTGGGCTGGAGACGATGAGGGATTTGAAAAGGTGGTCCGTAAAAATTACGAGATGTTCCAGAAAGCAGGAGTCGACCACATTGTGACGGGATGCGGTGGCTGTTATGGCACACTTGCAGAACATTATCCCCACATCATTCCAGATTTCAACATCAAGATTCTACACACAGTCGAAGTGTTAGCAGATATGGTACAAAACGGAGTCCTCACTTTCGAAGGACTAGAAGGAAGTTATACCTATCATGATAGTTGCCATCTAGGGAGGGCTCTAGGAATCTACGAACCTCCACGAGAAATCATAAGGGCGGTTCCAGGTCTTGAACTAGTTGAGATGAAGAACAATAGAGAGAGTTCGAACTGCTGTGGTGGATTTCTCTCTGTCCTTGATCCAGATATAGCTGAATCAGTTGGAAGACGGAGAGTCGCGGAAGCAGAGGAACTTGGCGTAGATGGGATTATCACGACTTGCGTGTCGTGTCACAAGAATCTCAGTTATGGCGCAAGGGAAACAAAGTTGAAAGTAATTCAACTTGATGAATTAATATTGGATAAAGCTCGATCCTCTCATGTGGGAGAGTAGGAAGAGTTACATAGAAAGATTGGAGATGTTAGATATTATGAGTAAAGAAAAAGGCACACGAGTTGTCATCGTTGGTGGTGGAATTTCAGGATTTAGTTGTGCACTGGAATTGAAGGGCCTCAAGGCACGTTGCACAATTCTGGAAAAAGAGAAAACAGTGGGAGGTCGAGCAAGATCCTATACTGAATCAGGTTATGTCTTCGACCAAGGTCTACACTTTTTCGTTGGTGGATTCAAGTCACTTATTCCAATTTTGGAAAGAAGTGGAGTTAAAATGACCACCGTTGGAGAAGGAGCAGTCTGGCTGAAAGATGGAAATAGGCACATCATTCGTAGGTCTGCTGTGGAGCTTGCCAAGTTTGGACTACTTCCCACAACTGATAGAGCTAGACTGGGATTGCTAATTCAAGAGAACATTAAGAGAGACAAAGCTGAATTCAAAGAACTAGACAAAATGACCTTTACAGAATATGCTGAAGAGAAGAACATCCCTGAGTCTATACAGAATGATTTCTATGCCCCATTGATAAAGACCGTCACTTTTATGGATCCTAGCGAAGTTTCTGCTGGGCAATATCTTTACTCTGAAAACTTGAGATTTGCATATGAAGACGGCTTTAGTGCAATGTATCCAGAACGTGGTGGACTGGGAAGTGTTGCGTACACATTAATGCTTCAAGCACGAAACTTTGGAGTAGAACCACAAGTCAACTGTGCTGTCAAGCATGTAATAATAGAAGATGGCAAAGTCGTCGGAGTAGATTATGAACAAGATGGAGAAAGCAAGCATCTCGATACTGATGCAGTTGTGTTGACTGTGCCAATTGACTTACTCGCAAACTTCGTGAAGATGAGTGATCTACCCAAAGAGTTCGTTCAGAAGGCGTCTAAATTTGAATATGTTCCCTCCACAGTAGCATATTTCGGTCTTAAGTCACGAGTTTTAGATTTCAATGTTGGTGCTTTTGTACCGGGAAGGAAAATTAACATAGTCGCTGAAGCTAAGAGAGTTTCAGGAGTTCTGGCTCCAATTGGAGAATCACTCTTAACAGTGACAGGAATCGATAAGGATCTACTTAAAATGAGTGATGAAGAAGCAACTCAAGAAATTCTTAATGAACTGGAGATTCTTATTCCAGGTGTGAAAGACAAGGTCACATGGAAGAAAAGCTGGAAGATTTGGAAATCAGTTCTTAAACAACCTCCTGGAATCATGGATGATCGATTGACGACCAACCGAACAGGGGTTAAAGGGCTCTATGTTGCGGGACCGCATGCAAATTGTGGTATGTATTATGCATCAATGGAAGCTGCATCCAAATCTGGTATTGCCTGTGCTGGCGAGATGATTGAGGATCTAAAATGAATCAAACCTTCGAACTATTGTGCCAAGGGTGAAGACATCCTTGGCATAACTATATACCGTATGCTTCAAATTTAGGATTATAGAGAACCCTACGGTGGCCTTTGAGATGACCAAACTGGATTTCATTGAGAAATATGGACAAGAAGATGAACCATATGTCTGTGCATCATGTGGAAATTGTACTCTTGTTTGTCCAGTTTTTCGTGAATTGAAATGGGAATCTTATGGTCCAAGAGGAAAACTGCACATTGTCAAATCAATCATGGAAGGAGAAGGTGAGTTCGGAGAGGATTTCGCACGTAAGATTTTCCTCTGCAACCTATGTGAGCATTGTACTTCTGTTTGTACGACTGGAATCAGTCTTGATCGTTTTTGGGAAGTTGCCAGAGCAGAGGCACGAGAACGAGGTCTCTTGCCGACTCCAGCACAATTTGTTTTGAAGTCACTCAAAGAACGCGGAGATATCATGTGGATGGGCTCTGCAGACAGGATTCTATGGATGGAAGGTATCGAAGAACTTGTTAAAGATCGTGTCTTGAAAAAAGCAAAGGTTGCGTATTTTCTTGGTTGTAATGTTTCCCTGAAATCTCAGTTACATGATGTAGCAAAATCGATGGTCAAGATTATGGATTATGCGGGGATTGATTTTACATTATTAGGTGACAAGGAAGTTTGCTGTGGGGCACCATTGGGTTGGGCAGGAAATCTCAAAGATATCAATGAAATGGCCGAGAGGAATCTAGAAATCATTCGTGAACTAGGAGTTGAAACAGTAGTATTTAGCTGTCCTTCTTGTATTGTTACTTGGCAGGAACACAGTAAATCCCTGAAAGAAGATCATAATATTGAACTATTGACTGCATCACAATTTATCAATCGGTTGATTCGAGAGAATCGACTTAGCTTTGAAGAGCAACCCATGATAACCGCAACCTTTCATGACCCTTGCATATCTGCGAGGGTATTGAAGGCAACTGAAGAGCCGAGGGAAATAATGGAAGAAATCCCGGGTCTGTATCACGTTGAAATGAATCCTTCACGTCAAAATACAAGGTGCTGTGGTTCTCATGGATTACTCGATGTTGTAGATCCGGTTCTTTCATCCAAAATTGCAGAGAAACGTCTGAGAGATGTGACAGTGACTCCAGCAACATTGTTAGTGACCGAGTGTCCTCGATGTATCCTTGCTTTTGATCTAGCAAAATTCACAATGAACTATGAAATGAAGGTGCAGGATATTACTCAACTTGTAGCAGATTCTTTGTTACCAAAAGAAGAGGGGAGGTAACAAAGGCCTTTGAAAGTAGATGAGCAACGAATTGGCGATATTGTAGGAGCTGATAATGTATCAACTACTCCTGAAACACGTATGATTTATTCAAAGGATGTGACGAGTCTTCCAGACCTAGCACATCAAATCATTAGTCCGAGTTTTGATGTTATTACTCAACCTGTAGATGTTCCGTCTCTTCAAAATCTGATAGTGTACGCTATGGAAAACAAAATTCCTATTGTCCCCCGAGGGCATGGAACATCTGGTTGGGGCGGAGCAATTCCAATGAGAGGGGGATTTTGTGTAGCTCTTACAGGGATGACTGAAATATTGTACTTCAACGAGTTCGAATCAGTGGTGACTGTTGAAACAGGTATTACATGGGGAGATCTACTAACATTCTTGAAGCGCCTAGGTTTTACACTACCTGTTTATCCATCAAGTGCAACAGCAGCTACAGTTGGAGGTTTTGTTGCAAGTGGAGGATTTGGAATAGGTTCAACTCGATATGGAGATATTCTCAAACAAGTTACAGGAATTGAAGCAGTTCTGCCTAACGGAAAAATAGTACGACTTGGCAAATTATACTTAGATTTGAAAAATGAATCCCTAGAGAAGCAAGTGGAAGAAGGTAATGCATGGCTGAGCGAGCAATTATCATCTGCAGGACTAGGTACTCCCGAACAAGAATCAAAATTAATCACTGGAACGTATGGCACGCTGGGCATAATAACTAAAGTCAGTCTCAAGATAATACCCATGCTTGAACTTGTTCCTTTTGTATGTACATTTGATAACATATCTGACCTTGTGAAGACTGCCAATCGAATCATCTCTAAAGTTAAGCCATATTATTTGAGATATCTCGCAGATAATTACACGACCAAGTTGAGATCGTTGAATGAGTATGAAAAAGAGTGCGGCAAGTATATCCTTACAGGAGCTCTCCTTAACACG
>SDNZ01000175.1 GCA_004524565.1 Candidatus Thorarchaeota archaeon | reverse complement strand
GGTATTTTTCTTCCTGGGCTTCGATAAATTTCTTCATTCCTTTGTCCCGAATAAAAGCCAGATTTTCAAATATACTCACATTGTATTTCTTTGTGTAGCGATCCTCAAGTTTCTGGAGATGCACACATGGATAATCTGGACATTCAAAACAGAATTGCACCCTATCAGTGTAAATAAGTTCGCAATGCTTTTGGAGAAAAGCGCATCCTTTATTCCTTGATCTGCATCCAGGGCATGTATGTTTCCGTTTAGTTCCCCTCATCGTGTAACCGAAGTATCCGACGCAAGTAGCACAATTATTTCCACATGGAGCAATCAGTTCGGATTTCATCACCAGAATTTGGAGCAATTACACCTTTAGTCTTGTTGGATGATGAGAATCCAACAGATACATTAGGAGCAAAACAGAGGTCTAAATTTACTCATGTGAGGTTAGGTAACATGCAACCAGAGAAAATGACAACTAAAACACAGACCTTAGTTGTATACCCGATATCATCAGCTGTGCGAGAAGCAGGATTGTTTCTCAAGACTGTAGAGGGTATCACGACTTCTAACGAGACTCAAGAGAAATTCATTGATGAGATTCATGCGTATTGCAAAGGAGACATTTCACAAATCAAAGAAATCGAGAGTATAGCTAATATTGACCACAAGATAATCAACAAATGGTTGGAGGATAGGGGTTTTCAGATAAAGCTCGTTCCCTTTGGGCCAGGAGGTTTTGGTGTAGCAAGCGTTCTGGATCTATTGGGAGAATGGGCAATCAAAGGCAAGGAGTGGTCAGTGCAAACTGATGATGGGAAATATTATCCTGGAATTAATATGAACAATTATGGTAAGAATTTCTACCGTGTGAAAGAGAATCCTAATTTCATCATTGAGATTGAAACAAGGGACAATGATAGAGTGTATCTCATGATGGCAGATGAAGTTCCTGAAGGATTTGAATTGCTGGACTATGTTGAAAAGATACACAATGAGAAGATGACTGTCCCCTTTGAGTATGATGGATTCATCTTTCCGAAGATTGACCTCGATGAAGAAACGGTACTGGAGTGGATAATTGGACTTCGATTTGAAACGCCAAAAGGAGATATCCCGTACTATGTTATCTCACAAGCTCTTCAGCAGACAAAGCTAAAAATGAACGAGATAGGATTCAGAGTGAAGAGTGCAGTTGCTTTGGGAATACTTGCTGGTGCCGCACCGAAGAAACTTGAACCATATATTATCAACAGGCCGTTCCTGATGTGGATCACACGACCAGGTCTCTCCAAACCTTTGTTCATCGCGTATTTGAATAAGGATGTGTGGAAAGACCCTCAAGGTCTTGAAATGTAGTTTGAAAATTCAATTACAATGAAAAGAGATCATAGAGTGAATTCACTCTATGAATTCTCTAATTGTAACTATACCAATGACTTTGCTTCGTCAATCCATTTCTGTATCTGTTCTTTACTGAATGTGTATCCAGCTGGAACTCGCACATCACCCTCCGCAAGAGCTTTGGTGATCTTCTGGTAGAGTTCGTCAGCACTTGCCTCACTTAGAGACTTCAAATCCTCCATCCCAGTAGCGAAAACAATAGCTTCAGCATCCTCCTCAGAAATGGTATCAAGCCAGGAGAATCTACTCATAGCAATCCATCGTTCTGCTTGTTCAACATTGACATCACATACTGCGGCAACGTTCTCTGGATCAGCTGCCAACATCTCTGCAACTGTGGGAATACCAGCATTACGTAGCTTCTTCCCATAGACGGGGCCAATTCCTTCTATTGATTCAATTGGTAGATCGGTAAGAGGTGCTGCAGGTTTCTCAACAGCAGGCACGTGCATCTCTGCATGTTCTTTAGGAGGCTCGGGTTCAGAGGGTTTGGATTTCTTCTCTTCCTTTGGTTCGGACTTTGGCTTTTCAGGTTTCTCGAACTCGTCAGCTGTATCTAATAGACAACCAAAGAGAAACAAGGCAAGAGCTCCACCAAAAACAATCAATGATAGATTGTAATCGATAGGTCTTACAAATACAAATGCTATGATTGCGAGGGGTATTGCGATAATGAATGCAACCACAGCTCTCTTGTCACTTAAGATTCCTGGACTCATAGTCGTGGTCTCCGTTGATGTATGATAGCACTATTGGTTATCAATGAACCTGTAACGAATCCCAAATTAGGTTTCGAATTCTTTATCATCATCCACATCTGGAATATCGTAAATGGAAGGATGGCTTGGCAGTAAATCAGAAGTATCACTTTCGACAATCTCAATCAAGTCATAATCTATAGCATCCATGACAATCTTGTATGCTCGAGATTCTTCGATACCGCATGTTGACATTTCTCTTGCTAGATCGTCGAGCTTGAAGCCATCACCATTTTCAAGGTTCAGTGCTGCTGTTTGAAGACATTTCATGCCCTTCGGAAATTCTACATTTTTAGAAGTACGGAATGTTTCAATCAAGAAACCATCTAACAAGTCGTAGAACATCGTATCCAGTATCTTGACCTGTTCGTTTTCAATCATTGTAGATTTTTGGTCTGCAAGTATTTCATCAAACATTGCACCAGTTGCTCTACCAAAGGCTTCCATTCCAACTTCTTGGAACTTAGATGGGGGACGAACGGTAATGAAAGCGACTATTAGACTTCTTGTTGGAACTGTACTGATAATATCAGAGATAGGGATAACGTTGAAGTCCCAATGTTTCTCATCCATTTCAAATTCAGATCTGAAATGAGTGATTGCGGTGATGAACGCTGAAACCATCGCTTCTTCAAAACCACCTTTGATCATCTTGGAATAAACGGGTAAACCTGATTTTTTATGCAGCACTATGATACCCAAGATATTTGAAACATCATCAAATCGTTTCTTGACCTGAAGAGCTTCGATGTTCTTTCGTTTCTTACGAGTGTTATAAACTCGCAATCCAATCACGGAGCCTACGAAAACAGCAAGAATTAAGCTGGAACCTGTCACTACGGGAGTGATTCGGAGAACGAAATCCTCTGATTTCGAATATCCTGCGTCAAAGGTTCCTCCGATTAATTCGAAATTATCCTTTATTACACGGATTTCTAATTGAAATTCATTTTCAGTCTGATATAGTGGGAAGGTAAATGTTGCCCGATATACACCAGGAGTATTAGTTTCAGCCATTTGTTCGAAACTGCCACTAGGAGCACCCAATGCAGTCATTCTAAACTCAACTAGAGCTCCAGTAACAGCTGTAGAAGTGCCTTCTTGAGTTAGTTTTATTTCAATTGGAAATTCTTGACCTTCAACAGCAGAACGACTACTAAGTAATTCAACTTCAATTCCAACTGGTTCAACATCCAAGATGAACTGGATTGATCCAAGAGCGAATCCTAGTTTTGAAGCACTTATTGTGAGAGTCCATCGACCGATATGTTCTGGCGTGAGTTCGATATGATACATACCCGATGCTTCATGGAAAGACCAATTCAAACCTGAAGTGGGGCTTGCTTGAATTGAGATGTTGGCTCCATTAATAGGTGAGTTGAAATCTGTTCTTTCAAAAATGATACTAAGCTCGCTTGTCTGAAGATAATTTATCGATTCTGAGGACAGCCCACTTTCAAATCTTAATTCAGTTTGAATCCTCGAGGCACTAAGAGCAAATCCTGCCGAATCACTCTGATATCCCGTTAGTTCAGCTCGAAAGACAAGATCAAAAATGCCTATGGCATGAGGGGTCAATGTCGCTTTGTAATATCCATTTCCAATATCTTCAAACGCAGTATAACTTACCTCTGTGGGAGGATTCTGGATTGTAATGTTTGCATTCTCAAGACCAATATAATCTTCGCTTTGATAATGTACAAAGACAGTGTAGTTTTGATCAAATGCAATTGATGTACTGGTATTAAGAACTATCAAGCTAGACGCTATGGCGGTCGCAGTGATAGTGAAGCGTACAAACTGGATTTGGTGGTTAAGTAAAGACGCTTGAATCAAGACGGTAAATGTGTTCGATATAGTGGGAGTTAGGAGAATAGAGTAGATACCAGGATCTTCAGGTATTGTTGAACCCCATGACAGACCTGTTTCTGGAACCACACTCTCAATGGAGATATCCGCTCCAGTTAGACCCCAAGCTGACCCATTAGTATACTCAAGGACCATCCTGTAATCCTGACCGTAACTCACGATTCCAGCTGTACCATTCAATACCGTCAGGTTAGTTGTAATGTCTCGCACAACGAGGAAAAATGAATCAGAAGCACTTTGATAGTACTGCTTGAATGCAGCAATTGTTACAACGTACGTTCCAGATAGAGTAGCGCTGAACTCAATGCTATAATCGCCAAGACTGTGTTCAACAAGATCCCAAGAGATTCCACCAGTATTTCCAGAGTAAAGGACAGAAATAGCTGCGTTCTCAATTCCAGTAAAATCAGTTGTTTCATATGTGAAAGTTGTATTGAAGACATCAGTCAATCCGATCTCAAAACTATCTCCGCCAGGAACAACAAGTATTGTTTCAACATCATTCACTACAAGTACAAAGACTGTGCTTGCAGGCTCAGAGTTTGCTTCAGTTGCTACAAATCGGATTGCATATACTCCGGCTGCAATGGGTGTCAATGTTACTGAATAGTTACCAGGCTCTCCTGATACTTCTTCAACAGACGTGTTAGTAAGTCCAGTCGAAGGATTGATAGTATCAATTACAACAGAACCAGATGAGATAGGAACTTCAGCAACATCCGCAAATCTCAGTTTTACTGAATAAGCTTCAGAGATATTCACTCGAGCAGATGGATCCCCTAAAATAACCAATGAACTTGCAACTGGAGATACAATGAGTGTTAGGAATAATTCCTGTGGTTCGTGGTTCGGTTTTTCAAATGTTGCGTTAAGTAGATAGGTTCCACTAGAATGAGCGGATGTATCTAAAACTACAAGATAGATTCCTGGAGTAACATCTTCGGATACACTCCAATAACCCGAAGTCCAATTAACACCGACCTCAACGTCACTGTTGTTCAGAACTGGACCCCAAGTACTGGTTTCTGGATCTAACACTTCGAAATTGAAGGTCAAAGTAGTTTCCGAGCCCCACTGAGCAGAAGTCCATGGTGCATTAGGTGAATTCAATCGAGTCACATTTGTTGAAATAATAAGAATATCACAACTAACAGCATCATAGTATGGTCGTGTGGCATCAACATGAACTATGAAATTCCCAGCGCCAATATCACCTGTATCGAGTGATACCTCCCACCAATTCTTTACCGAATTAGCAACAAAATACACTGTGGATAAGGACCAGTTACCAGAAATCGTAGTAAAGTCATCAGTGATGTAAGCAGACGTATCTCCATCACTGTAACGAACGATAGCTGTAATAATTAATCCAGCATCAGTTTCAATCACTGCAGGATCTCCAACAAGATTAGCAGAGTGATGAACTTCGAATGTTGCAATATCAAATGCAAGTTCCGTTCCATTTGCCCAAAATATCTCTACAGACCAACTACCTGCTGGGGAAGATCCAGATGCTAGTACATGAGAACTGCCCGTTACTTGTCCAGAAACACCACCACTGAGGGTTTCAATTGTCCACGTCCCACCATCTGGCAAGAACCAAGTTACATTGACATTATCTACAGTTGTTGGAGTTTCTAGGGGAGTACCAATATTAATCTGAGTTCGAGTAGTATTACCAACTCTATAGATAATGTCATTAGTCCACTCTGGGACAGTTGCATCATATTTCTGAATACCAATAGATTTCGCATAATTTGGTGAATCAAAACGCACCCCCCACCACCCTAGATATTCGATAATTGAACTGGGTACTGTGATATATCCGTCACCGATTGTGCATACACCAGTTTGCACGGTAAGGAACGGATCGGAAACAGTAACATTTTCCCAATCATGGGGGAAGATGATCATCATCTCAGGATCTTCATAATACCCCAAGTATCCAACATATGAATACAGGGTAAGCTCAGGACGATTACCATGCTCAATGGTGTAG
>SDNZ01000032.1 GCA_004524565.1 Candidatus Thorarchaeota archaeon | reverse complement strand
TTTCTAGATATTTTTCCTCTGCTCATAATTATCGCAGTTCTAATTCCTTTGATGGCAGCTGCGAAATCATTACGACGGTGGCTTCGTAGTATGAAAGGACTATCAGTTCTGCTGATTTTCATATTAGTCTTCAATACACTCCTCTCAACTTATCCAAATCCTTTGAACTATTCAATAGCACTAGTACTGAGATTGATTGCATTGATGACATCTTTCTCAATATTCTTTCTTACAGTGCATCCTGACGAGCTATCTCAGGCTCTTATCCAAATGAGAGTAAGATTCGAGTTTGCATTTGCTATGAGTATGGCAATGAGATATGTACCCACTCTTGGCCAAGAAGCATATGCAATCATGGATACGCAGAGAGCGCGAGGTGTTGAACTCGATAAAGGAAGTCTCCTAACACGAATACGGAACATCGTACCAATTATAGTCCCACTCATCATTGTATCAATACGAAGAGCGCTCTCAATTGCAGAGAGTATGGAGTCAAGAGGCTTTGGCGCAAGTAAGAATAGAACTTACATGGAGCGGTTATCGTTTCAGAAACGCGATTGGGGAGTATGCATCCTCTCTTTGATAGCGCTAGTTCTGGTGATTTACATTCGGCTATATATTCCACTACCCGATTGGAGCATTCCCTTCTAAAACACACTTTTTTTCTCTAAGAATAGTAAATGTGTTCATCGGATTATTATTTATCTGAAAGTACAACAATCACATTATTGGCATTGGTGGGTGAAATCATGTCCCAATTACCTAATAGAACCAAGTATGCAGTAAAGGATGTCCTAAACGACCTAAAAAAGATCGGGCCTACACCAAGTATACTCAGTAAAATTGGTTCACAGCTAATATACTATGAGTGGACCTGCTGTAGGGATCTATTAAGCGATGATCACCCTGTCACATCTAATCTTCAGGATCTTTTACAGTTCATGGAACATGAATACGAACAGCTGCTTGTTACAGGTGAGTTATGGCGAGTGAAGGATACACCTAATGCGGCGTTAAACGATTTTCTCAAGGGCCGATCCAAAGAATTCCTAGAATACACACTTGATAGGCCTGCAGAACACATTCGAACCCTGCTCGAAATAGCTGCCAAGAATAGAAAAGAAGAGATCAAGCAATTCAAGAAATTAGCTAAACTTGTAAAAAAGGAGATAAAAGAGGACAAAGAAAATCCTGACCTTTGGAACAAACTACGACTTGTACTCTGGATGGCTGAGGATTATACCGAGTCAAGTGAAGCATTCAAGAAAGCTAAAGAGTTGGGATGGTCTCCTGAAACCAGTGCTCTTGTAGCAATTTGATTTTCTAGATAGAATAAGATGTATAAGAAACCTCATTCTCTCAAATATGGGGATGGACGATAACTCCGGCAAAGAGGACTTTATTGCAACCATACGTGCTTAGAAATGCTACTGGCAATCCAGTGATTGTTACTGCGCTTACTGTTGACACAAAGTATCTATTTGCTGCTGATAGTGATGGTGGTATAACAGTTTGGGATAAGTCTCATCTGGATTCACCACGGTTAATCCCAGGACAGACTTCAACTCAGATTATATCGCTATATTCAGATGGAGTGAATCTTTACAGTGGGAGCATTTCAGGGGACTCTGTCGTTCGAATATACAATCAAGATTTGGATCTAATTGAAGTTCTAAAGGGTCATGTTGGAACTGTTTTTGATATCACTGCAGATGATCAGCATCTTGTCACAGGTTCAGGAGATGCCACTGCCAGGGTTTGGAATAAGGAAAATTGGGCAAGTATCAAATCCATCGTTGCACAGACTCATTTCGTTCTATCAATTGCCCTTGATGAGAATTACATATACGCTGGAGGTATTGATAACTGCACCAATGTATTCTCTCGCCGTGATTTTCGAAGGATTGCATCTCTTCATGGTCATGAGGCTACTATACTATCTTTGGGTGTGGATGAGAAGTATGTATACTCTGGATCAGGTGAATTGTGGTGGGGCGGTCCTGGTTCTCCACGACCACCAGAATTTGAAAGCGCTGTAAGAGTTTGGGACAAAAAGGATTGGAATTGTGTTCAGGTATTGAAGGGTCATAATGATAATGTGAATGCCCTTGGAGTAGACGATTCCTATGTATATTCTGCATCTGATGATGGCACAGTGAGAGTATATTCAAAATATGATTGGACTGAAGTAATCACAATCAACTCTGGTGTAGGTCGAATAATCGATCTTACCTGTGATGATGACTATGTTTACTTTGGATGTTCAGATGGTAACGTTCGCTATATTTGCAAAACAGACCTGAGTGATTAGAAAAAACCTACAGGTTCGATTGGGTGTAGAAAAGCCTGAAATTCCAATGCTCTACCTTCAGGATCTTCTGCAAAAAATTGATAGATTTGGTATTTGTCATTCTTTCTTGGTTCTGATGTTGAAATCTGTTTGAGCTGGTTATACTTTACATCAACATCTTCCTTTTCTGGGTAGAACAGAGTAATCATACCCTCCGTTTCTGCTACATCACCCTCACAGAATCCTAAGAGTAGATTTCCATGATTGAGAATTACACATTCTGCTTGTTCTAACCAGATATGCATTCCCATCTCATTCAAATAAAAATCTACAATATCACGAAGCATAGTTGTTCGAAAGAATATGATTCCTGCCATTCTATCCACCTATATCCTAGTCATCTCATCATACTTCAAATCATCCATTCTAATCAATTAATCGGCAATTTCGTTAAGTGTTTCAAATCCGCAACGCATGATTCACTTTTGAGCTGTTTTCACCCTTTTTTTCGAAGAATTCTTGCAATCAAAGTTCACACAGATACATATTCAATATGTAGTACTATATTTCAGACAAAAAGACAAGAGGTTGTTATCAGATTGACTATTTCACCCGGACGAACCCCAAAAAGCGCAATTGCAATTCTAGGAGTATTAATCAATCATGGACCTATGTGTCCATTAGAGATTAGTGAGAAATTGGATATGGCTCCTCGTACAGTAAGTTTCGCCCTGCGTAAGCTACTCGGACGTCAGTTACTGAGAAAGATTCCTAATCTACATGACATGCGTCGTCCCAAGTATCATGTTGATATGGATGCTGCAAAGGATATTCTTCAACATTATAGCGATTCCGCTCTCAAAAGTCATGCTTCTCCATTTGCGTGGCAACAGAAGCTATGATTCAGCAATTCACATTCTTCATTAGGTGGGAGTATTCCTAGCTAAGCAGTTTTCGAATGATTTCCATGTACCCGTTGGATGTTAGTTCAAGGGTTCCAAGAGGTACGCGTTCATCGGTACCATGGAACATAGACATGATCTCTCCAACCTCAAGAGTACCGTCATGGATACTGAATCCATATGCGTTAGTTCCAAATGCTCGTCTGAAGAAACGACTGTCTGTTGCTCCTGGAGATACCATTGGAACAAGAGTAATCTCTTTCCCTCTCAGTTCTCTGATTACTGACTCCATTATCCTGACGAGAGGCGATTCCATTTCACTGATATTTCCAGGGTTAAATCCACCTCCTAGGTCTACGGGGACAGCCTCAATTATCACATCGTCTAACATTCCTGCTAAGGCTTTCTGGAATTGGTCAATCACATATTCTTCATCCTGACCCGGTAAAGTACGGACATCTACATCGACATAGGCTTGACCGGGGATTGTGTTTACTTTTGCACCACCTTCACATACATTTGGTGAGATAGTCATCTGCGTCATAGAATTCAGAAAAGCGGCATCCTTCTTATTTCTCTTAGAAAGTTGCCTAAACATGAAACCAAGTGTCTTTGTATTTCCCATAAGCACTCTTGTGACAGTCCCTATTCCCATGGCCTTGATGAACGGGATGAGTAGAGATGTATGACGAGGCGGTTGGTATTCAGAAATTCTTTGAATTGCTTTTGACATTTTGACAACTGCATTGTTCGAATTATACGGTGCTGATCCGTGTGACTCTTCTCCCAGAAACCTAAGTCTTGTCCAAGCTGTTCCCTTTTCTCCATAGACATATGTTATTCGATTAGGCCCTATAGGATCTCCACCAGCCTCTGTAATAAGATAATCCACCCTCACTTTTTCTGGATGATTCTGTACCAACCAGTTCGCACCATAGTTGCCGCTAGCCTCTTCATCTGCTACAATACACAGCTTGAGGTCTCCTTTTGGTTTGAATCCCTCTTGATGGAGTTTTGCAAACACAACAGTCTGAGAGGCAACAATGTAGAGCATATCTAGAGACCCTCTGCCCCAAATACAATCATCCTTGATTGTACCTTCAAAGGGAGGAACCTTCCAATCCTTTTCATTCTCTACTGGAACTACATCTACATGAGCTGGACCAAGCATGAAACTTGGATGATTACCACTTCCTTCCATAACTGCAAGCAAGTTACCTCGTTCGGGAGCTGATTCTAAGATTTCCGACTCGATGCCGTATGAGGAGAGAAACCGTTCAACAGTTCGAATTGATTTCATCTCGTTTCCTGGAGGATTGATGCATTTGTTGCGTATCATCTCTTGCATTAAGCTGGTTATCTCACCTAGCATTTCCATTTTCAGTCAATTTTCTGATACTCAACTATCTAAAAAGGTCGTTGGCAGGCCAAATCTCGAGATTGCACAATTCGGAAGCTCTCCTCTCGTTTTTTTACTTTCCTGATGTACGGTTCGTCGTATTCTGAACAGATTTTCTCACGTGGATAGATATCCACTTTCTTCTCAGTATTTCCTAGATATCTAGTAAAAGGCTGATTGATATGGTTCATGGAATACGATTACCAAAGAGTGCCCTTGTAATATTGCAATTTCTAACAAAGTGCGGTCCACTTCCTCCAAGAGTTATTAGTGAAGAGGCAAAAGTTCCTCTGAGAACGGTCACATTTGCATTAGATCGTCTTGTTGATACAAAAATATGTCAGAAAATTCCCAATCTTGGGGATATGCGACGAACCCTCTATTCGGTGAATTTAGATAAAGCTCAAGCAGTATTTACTCGGTATGGACTTGGAGTGGCTTAGTTAATTTTCATATTAGGGGTCAAATCTTATGTATCACGCCTCCGATTTACTTCAGCGGTATCATAGTCTGATTTCTAATCCAATTATTTCAGACAAATGTGTTTCCGGCGAATGTGTGTCCAATCTGCTAGAAACCCCGTGGGTCAAGATAATGATTGTACGTTATCAGATGGCTCCTAAAATCTGTATGATAGAAATTGAAGTATCACTCCCATATTGTAGCATTGAACCTACATATCCTGCCACTGAGGCAGAACAAGAAGAAGCTCGTAATTTCATCGATAATAATCTGGCTCATCTGAAATATCTACTTAGACTACAAAAGGCTGGATTCTCTCTTGGTATTCTTTCAGCTGAAGGCATTTGGAGTGCTATTCTGAAGGTCAAAAAAAATCCTGATCTGGAATTATTTGATTCTCTCCTACCTCCTTATTGAGGGTGTTAGCAGGGCTATCTCAAAATAAAGATTATAGGCTCTGCAATCGAACTCAATATTTGATTGTTCGAATCTCTCATTTCCCTTATTTCGACTATTCCAAAGACAATATTGGAGTTGCATAAAATAGGTTAATTTATATTCTCTCCTGTAAAATAGTTGCATGAATTTGGTTAACTCGTAATTGAGGGTTCCTAATATGTTTTCACACTTTCGTTATCCAACCAAGAAACAGAGTTCCATTTGGCTGAAAAGGAGGGATAACATTCCTCCTTCCGTGATTGCGAAGGAGTTGAAGGTATCACGACCTTTTGTCAGTCAAGCACAAAAGATTGCACAAGGACGTATCAAGAAACTCATTCTCGCAGCAGCTCAGATGAATCGAATCACGATTGATAACATCAGTACAGAATTTGGATTTGCTCGTGGAATCAATCCCGCTACGGATGCAAAAACGTACATTACTTTCTCTCCTGAATTCAGAGTGCAGGTCTGGTATGAGCATGAAGGCGATTGTAGTAAGTGTGAGTTACATTCCGAGTGTGATAGAATCCTTCGAGGATTAGCTGGAGAATGGGGATTTTCTATACCACAGGAGATGAATCCCACAGAGGTAGCCAAGATCCTTTTTGATAGAATCATGAGGCGATTAGGATGGGAGTAGATAAACCGAAAAGCAGACTCTCTGAATTGATTTCGAGGGCTTGCCGCTTGCCGCAGGATGTAGCTGATAAAGTTAGCACCATGACAGATTCAGCTACAAAAGAACGACTCAAAGCATTTCAAACCCAGAATAATGTTCCTTACAAGTATCTAGCAATCGCTATCTTACTCATACTCTACTTACCATGGATGATTTCATTCACTTACATGATTCCTCCACAAACCCATGTGACATTCGGCAGTGAAGTCAACTCCACATCATATTGCAACATTGTTTCTTCATCTGAAGCTGGTGTCGATTACGCAGTGATTCTGAATACTACTCCATTCTCTTTCAATGGTGACTGGGAGCTAGATTACAATCGCTTCTGGAATCAATACGATTTCAACAGATATGGGTGGAATGATACGGATGGATATCATTTTACGTCCTCTCCTATTGATTATACAAGTATAATGATGGAGCGCAGAATGCAAATTCCAATTGCTAACTATTCTGAACTCAGGGTTTCAGCAGAGTTTGAAGGAATTTCCGGATACGCAGGGATTTACTTTGAGGTTTTTGCTGATCAACAGAGAGCTGTTCAGGAAGAATTTATTCAACCTGGCAACTTGACCAAGGTGAATGTAACTGCACCTCTTTCCGTTGCGAGAATTGAAAGCGAGGATTGGCTCAGTACGATTATTTGTCGCCTACAAATTGGCTTTTCTGAAAGGTTTCGATCTCACATTGTTTTACGTAGTATTGTAATTGAAGCTGAATTCACAGGAAATTTGAGTCGGGTCCAACTTGATTTCAGGAGTACCAGTAATAGTAGCCTATATGAGAATCCTTACATGAGATTTGCTGAATACGCACCTCGACTTGCTATTATTCAGAATAATGTTTCTGCTTCCATGAGTACGTATTTTCCAAATAGGGTCGATGATGAAATCTATCTTCCTCCGGGAACATATGAAAGCGTTGCATATTGGAATCTTGCAAATCAAGATCCCCCTGACCCAAATAATTCATCTATGTGGATTCCCAATGTTGTTTTTGAAGTCATTGAAGATGTTACAGTCAAGATTGATGTTGGACTCTTTGCGAAACGTGTGGATTTTGATGTCTCCCCCTCTGTATTTCTCAGGAGTTTTTCACTTCGTTTTGTGAATTACTTTCAATATTATGCGTCCACAGAAATTGTAGGACTAACTATTTTCTCTCAAATTCCAGATTATCTTTATATCCCCGGTGAGATTGAATCTCTTTCTATTTGGATATCTACATGGTCTTCAATGGAACCTCAAGGTGGATATGACTGGACACCTAACCAACAATTTCGGATTGAAGAGGAAATCACCATTGACACAGACAATAGATCAAGGAATCTTTTGCTTAGTGTCACACTACCATACTTGACAATAGGTGGATTCCTTTTTGGACTAGGTGAATTTGTCTTTCTCTTTGTTGTTATACTACTACTAGTTGGTTTTCTAATATCGTTTCGAAGAACACTTCGTTATTCCGATTTACGCCATAGACTATTGGATTCTAGAATACTACCATTATTCATGCTTAGTGCAGGTGTTTTTCTACCATGGACAATACAGCTTGTACAATCAACTAATTCAGGTTACGACGGGGTTTCTTGGATCTCATGGTATTCTATGCCATTCATGATAAGGTGGAGTGACAGTGTTTCGACACAGATATTATCTTCTGTTCCTGGTTGGTTGAATGCCACCATGGTATTCACACTCTTCCTCTTCATTCCCCTATGTTATGGATACCTCTCCTTGGCGTCTCTTGAAACTGAGAAGTTCAACAAGGCTTTTGCTTTAGCCATGTTCCTTCCATATCTTGTTGTCCTAGCTGGTTTCAATTTCCTAAGATTTGATCTAGGAACAATTTCACTTGGCCCGATATTTGTGCTAGCTGCTCTACCAGTGTGGTTACTTAGATTAGGTTTGCGAAAAGCTGGATTGACAACTTGATACTATTGGTAGTTGTCGAGTAATTTATGAGGATATCACTCTATCCAGAAAACACACTTGGAGATGTGTTTCATGACCATTGATGTTTCAAAGGCAATGACGATTAAACTATCGAAAGAGCTCCCTCCAAAACCTGATTTTGATGCAAAATATAGACGAGCTCCAAATCGAGGTTTTGACCTGAATCGAGCTGAAACAATAACAGCGTTGAAGAATGCTTTGCGTTATGTTCCCTTTGAATTACATGAAGCACTTGCACCAGAGTTTCTTGATGAGCTTTTAACAAAAGGTCGAATCTATGGTTACCGTTATAGACCACAGGGACCATTGAAGGCAAAACCAGTAAATGAGTACAAGGGCATTCTCGAAGCACGTGCAATTCAGCTCATGATTGATAACAACCTTGACTATGACGTTGCTCTCTATCCCTATGAGCTTGTAACGTACGGTGAGTCTGGTCAGGTCTGCCAGAACTGGATGCAATATCAACTGATTAAGATGTACTTGGAGAATATGACTGAGGAACAAACACTCGTTGTCAGTTCAGGACATCCTGTTGGTCTCTTCCCATCTCGTAAAGAAGCACCTCGGGTTATATCTACCAACGGTCTCATGGTTGGTATGTTCGATACACTCGATGGTTTCCATCATGCAGCAGCAATGGGTGTGGCGAATTACGGACAAATGACGGCTGGAGGCTGGATGTACATTGGTCCACAGGGAATAGTGCATGGAACATACATTACCCTCTTGAATGCAGGTCGTAAGTATCTTGGTCTATCTGATGATGCAGATCTCTCAGGAAAGGTATTCCTGACTTCTGGTCTTGGAGGAATGAGTGGCGCTCAAGCTAAGGCAGTTGAGATTGCTGGAGGAATAGGTCTCATTGCTGAAGTTGACAAGAGCCGTATAGAAACAAGACACGAACAAGGGTGGCTTACTAAATACTCCGATGATTTGGGAGAAATCTTCGAGTGGGTTGAGGAATATCGGAAGAGTGGCAAACCTGTATCTGTAGGTTATCATGGAAACGTAGTTGACCTCTGGGAATACATTGTCAAGAATGATGTCACAATCGAGCTCGCATCCGATCAGACCTCTTGTCATGCTGCATACGATGGAGGCTATACTCCTCATGGGGTGTCCTTTGAAGAAGGGCGTGAACTTCTCAAGAATAATCGTGACAAATTCAAGGAGCTTGTAGACAAATCCCTCAGGTACCAGTTTGAACTCATTGAGACCATGACAAAACGTGGAACTTTCTTCTGGGATTACGGAAATTCATTTATGAAAGCAGTCTTCGATGCTGGAGTAACTCGGATTGCAAAGAATGGCTTGAACACAAATGATGGATTCATCTTCCCTTCTTATGTTGAGGATATCATGGGTCCCATCTGTTTTGATTATGGTTATGGCCCATTCCGCTGGGTATGCCTAAGTGGAAAACATGAAGATCTCATTACAACGGATAATGCAGCAATGTCCAAGATTGACCCAAGCCGTAGAGGTCAAGACCGAGATAATTACACATGGATTCGAGATGCAGAGAAGCATGCTCTTGTTGTAGGTTCTCAAGCTCGAATTCTCTATGCTGATGCTCAGGGTCGTGTGAATATCGCACTTGAATTCAATAAATTGGTGAGAGATGGCAAAGTTGGCCCCATCATGCTGGGTAGAGACCATCATGACACTGCTGGTACAGATTCTCCCTTCCGTGAGACTGCAAATATCCATGATGGGAGTAATGTAATGAGCGATATGGCTCACCAGTGCTGGTCTGGTAATGCCGCGCGTGGCATGACCATGTGTGTGCTTTCCAATGGTGGTGGGGTCGGTACAGGCAAAGCAATCAATGGTGGTTTTGGATTGGTACTCGATGGCAGTGAACGTGTTGACAGCATCATCAAATCTGCATTAGATTGGGATGTGATGGGCGGAGTTGCTCGACGAGCATGGGCAAGGAATGAACATGCAATAGAGACCGTAATTGAATGGAATAAACGACTTGGTGAAAAAGGTCAGATTTCCCTTCCACATATTCCAAAGAAGGGTCTCGTGGAGGATTTGGTTGAGGAAGCTATCAAAGATCTCTAGGACTGCAACTTCTTGAGTTCATTCTTTGACTTGATGTGCGCTTGAAGTAGGACACCAGGATAATCATCCACACATGAATCGCGTACAACTCTAACTGCTGTATCAAGAGATATTCTATGTCCTATTGACACATAGATAGGTCTCTTCTCACCTAACCACAATGCTCTTCCAATTATTTCGTTGCCATCTATGATATCTGCAATATCATGTATCCGAGACCTGATCTCTCCAAGCAGTAGGGATTTTGCAACACCAACAGCTTGAATATTCAATTTCAGACCTACATATGATGCTAATCCAAAACGTCGTGGATGAAGAATCCCATTTCCATCAACTAGCACAGTTCCAGTAGTTTCGAGACTACGAAGTAACTCTAAAATTATGGGTCCTTCTCTAAGCTGGAAAAAGCCTGAGATATATTCAGAATCGATCTCAGTTTCAAGTATTCTAATGTCAAGTGTTTCATGTGTTGCAATATCAGAAACAACCGCACATCCAACTGCTTGATTTTCCGAATATGAAACATCTACTCCCGTTACAATTGAACTATTAATAGGAGGGTCATTAAATCGTCTAACGAGATGTGACTGGACTTCCTGTTCTCTTGCTAGTTCTTCCAAGTCCAACGTATATCCTCACTCTACTCGAATCTTCCTGACCTATTGAGGTTTGAGATGTTGTTCGATAACTACTAAAGTAAGCTTCAAACAACCTCTATTTGCAGCAAGTAACCTCAACTGGTTCACGCTAAATCTGTACTTTGGTGGATACAATGGTCGTTTCGATTGATGGTGAGAGTCTTACAATTGAAGATGTAATCCAAGTTGCTCGTTTCGGGGAAAAGGTCGAGCTCTCAGTTCCTGCTATTGAGCAAATCAAAAAGAGTCGTGCTGTTATTGAAAATGCCATCAAAGAAGGGCGAACGGTCTATGGTGTTAATACAGGATTTGGAGACCTCGCTAGCGTATCCATTGGCTTCGAAGACTTGGCGAAACTCCAAGTGAATTTAATCCGAAGTCATAGCGTAGGTGTTGGCCAACCATTTTCGATTGAGGTTGTACGTGGAATGATGCTTCTTCGTGCCAACGCACTGGCAAAGGGATATTCAGGAATCAGATATGAAACACTCGCCACTCTTGTTGGAATGCTGAATGCAGGAGTAGTCCCCGTTGTGCCGCAGAAAGGATCTGTCGGGTCCAGTGGAGACCTGGCACCGCTCGCACATATGGTTCTCGTGTTGATTGGTGAGGGTGAAGCTTTCTACAAAGGAGAACGAATGGATGGGCATAAAGCTATGAAGAAGGCAGGACTTACACCAGTTTCACTTCAAGCCAAAGAAGGTGTTGCACTCATCAATGGCACCCAACCCATGACTTCAGTTGGCGCATTAGCAGTCTATGATGCAATGAATACGGTCAAAGATGCGATAATTGCTGCATGTTTGAGTCTAGAGGCACTACGTGGAACTCGTGCAGCATTAGACAAAAGAATCCATGATATTCGTGCTCATGAAGGGCAAACCGATGTTGCTACTGCAATGAGGGCACTACTCCTTGATAGTGAAATTAACCAATCACATGCTAAATGCGGGAAAGTACAGGATGCTTACTCACTTCGCTGCGCACCCCAAGTCATTGGTGCATCACTTGATGCTTTTCGATATGTACAGAGTGTGGTTGAGACAGAGATTAATTCTGCGACAGATAATCCTCTAGTCTTTACAGACGATGGGACAGTAGTTTCTGGAGGTAACTTCCATGGCCAACCAATTGCACTTGCAATGGACTTTCTCAGTATTGCATTATCCGAGCTAGCAAATATCTCGGAACGTAGAGTAAACCGACTTGTCAATCCTCATCTGAGTGGATTACCCGCATTTCTGACAACTGAAGGTGGATTAGAATCTGGTATGATGATTGCTCAATATACTGCAGCTGCGCTGGTTTCAGAAAATAAAGTTCTAGCACATCCTGCCAGTGTTGATTCAATTCCGACGAGTGCTGATCAAGAAGACCATGTAAGTATGGGCACCATTGCAGCACGCAAAGCATCAGTGATTCTTGAAAACGTAAAGAATGTTATCGCGATTGAGTATATGTGTGCAACTCAGGGTATAGACCTGCTAGCTCCTCTAAATACATCAAAACCACTTGAGACCGCCAAATCTACAATACGACGAGTAATTCCTATGCTTGAGGATGATCGAGTGCTCTCCTCCGATATCGAAAAGATACGGGGACTCATGGATGCAGGTGAAGTTGTAGCATCTACTGAGAAAATCTCAGGTTCTTTATTAGATGCCTAGGTTCAAGGTCCCAACCTTGTATGGATAACCTGCCCTTTGCTAATCACAGTATTGACCAGATTAGCACCAAATCTCCACGTTAGATATTCTGGATTGGGACAATCAAGAACTAAGATATCAGCTCTCTTTCCCACTTCTATACTCCCATGTGTTTTTCCACGATCCAGTGCATGTGCCGCATTGATTGTGACCGCGGAGAGTGCTTCTCGGGGTTGCATCTTCATCTTATAGCATGCAAGAGCAATTGTGAAGAATATTGACTCATTTGCACAATTCGGATTGAAGTCTGTAGCAAGAGCTACTGGGAGACCCATGTCTATCATTTTTCTAGCATTTGCATAATCTGCATTTAGACTGAAGGCTGTTGCCGGCAAAAGAGTTGCTATAGTTCCAGCTCTCACCATGGCCTCGAGCCCGTCATCTGATGCCATCAGGAGATGATCTGCGGACACCGCTCCTACTTCTGCAGCAAGTTCAGCTCCACCTAATTGCACGATCTCATCAGCATGAACCTTGAGTTTCATTCCATTCATCTTAGCAGCTCTAAGAATGTGACCTGATTGTTCCACACTGAATACTCCTTTCTCACAGAACACATCACAGTACTCTGCTAGTTTACTCTCAGCAACAGCAGGTATCATCTCGTTAATCAGCTGATCGACATAATCTTCTGTTCTTCCTTCGAATTCCGGTGGTATTGCATGTGCACCCATGAAGGTAGATATCAAATCGGCTGATATTTTTCCACGAAGCTCATCATATGCTCTAAGCATCTTGAGTTCATTTTCCGTGTCTAATCCATACCCACTTTTTGCTTCAATTGTAGTTGTTCCCATACTTAACATATCAGAAGCGTACGAGAATGCATTACTGCATAATTCACCTTGAGATGCCTTTCTTGTTGATCGAAGCGTGTTTAGAATTCCGCCGCCCGCCTCCAAAATCTCTAGGTACGTCTTCCCTTGTAACTTCATAGCAAAATCGTTCTCTCGAGCCCCCCCAAAAGCCAAGTGGGTGTGGCTGTCAATGAATCCTGGTATGGCTAGCATATTTGGAAACTCTAGGGGGGGAAGGTCAGGCATCTGGGTTATCTGTGCTAAAACCTCTGCAGCGGGTCCGACACCGATTATTATGCCGTTTGCAATTGCGATTGCACCATTCTCTATAATGGATACTTCTCTAAGCTCCTCTCCAATCTTAGGTCTCTCACTATGGCCTGCGACGGTCGCAATCTTTCCGATATTTGTTAAGAGAATGTCGGGTCTCATTTTATACACAATCTTTTGATTGTGTGGGTTCGATTTAGGTTATTCTATTTTAGCGTGGATTAATTAGGGTGAAATTCACGGAGTGGATAAGGCAAAACAAGAGGCATCAAGTAATGGACTATTTAATTCTGAGTTGGAGTGATGTGTACAATCTCACTCTCCGACTCTCTGAGATAATTTATGAGAGTGGCTTTAGACCAGACATAATCGTTGGTATAGCTCGCGGAGGTTGGATACCAGCCAGGATACTTTCAGATGTTCTCTATGCTGAAAAGCTACAGAACATCCGAATTGAGTATTATACTGATGTCGGTGTAAAGGGAAAAGAGCCAAAAATCACTCAACCTCTCTCAGGCTCTCTTGCCGGAAAGAGTATTCTCCTAGTTGATGAGGTTGCGGATACTGGCGACAGTCTTTATCATGCTATAGAACATGTCAAGAAGCTAGGTGTCGAAGAACAACGGTCTGCAGTACTACATCTGAAACCAACCTCTTGTGTGATTCCAGATTATTACATGGTAAAGACATCCAGTTGGACGGTTTACCCCTGGGAAAACCGTGAATCAATCATTTCTCTTGTCAAGATATTCAAACAAGAAGATCCGTCAATGACCCTTAAACAAATTCGCAACCGTTTAGTATTCGAAGCTGGTTTTGAACCAACAGTTGCTGATTACTTCATAAAACGACTCTAGCATTGTAACAATAAGGTGTTTGAATTGTTGATTGAGAGGTTAGTAATAAAGGATGGAATCCTCTGTATTGGAATATCTGAGAACAGGAACTCACGAGGTCTTAATACAGAGGGCCTTCTTGACTTGGCTAAGTCACTCTCACACTCTGTTTTAGCTGTTCAGTTCTTGAATAGTACGATGATAATCGATGAATTTCATCTTCTATCCGGAGCTCAAAATGCGGTTAATGCTTTGAATGGAGACTACATGATATCGAGGTCTCTTGATGTAGAGATAGTTCTCTATACATCCGCACAACGTCAAATTGGTCGTGCATTAGACATTTTGGGTGTCACAGATCAGATGCCTATTATTGGGATTATCTGCATCGATGAGGATGAAAAGAAGGTCCGAAACTGCTTAGTTAGTGCTGCTAAAGAGGTTGGTGAAGAGATATCGCCTATGTTTGCTCCAGCTCCCGAGAAGATTCTCTCTCTTATGGAGATCTATGGAATAACTGAATTAGAGATGAAGCAATTTACTAATGAAGATGATCTGACATCGCGAACTCAAGCTCTCTCTAAATGTATTGTAAGTAGGGTATCTCAGGTTGCTCTTGGTTCTTGAGTAGGTTAGTATTGGTCATCTCTCATAGTCATGATTGAGAGAACATCTGATTCATCATTGAGAATTGATATCCCAGTTATATCACTCATAATTTCGATTAACACGATTTTATCTGGATTATCTAGATTCACTTTTCTATTAATTTCTGATGCAACTGCTACTACAACATCCATATTCTCTAAGTCCGTATGCCTTCTTCTCACTGTTACCCTGAAGGTTTCATCTTCTCCAATCTTCTCCATCAAGTTTCGTGTTGCACCCCTTATTGCTTCAATCTCTGATTTAACACATACCTCAATGGGGGTAAATCGAATCGCAAACCGAAACTGGTACGGATTTTCAATAGCAAACTCTCGGAGTTTCTGAACCACCTCAAAAGGATCTAAGGCTGTCTTGCACGTAAGTAACCCTGAAATATGAGTCTTTGAAATCTTCAATTCAGAGTCTTCCATGAGATCTCCAATAAAGTACTGAATCTCGGATCTTGCTGCTCGTTCACGGTCTCGGGGACATGCTACGAGTAGATTGAATTCCTCCAGCATGCTTCCCTCACATATCTGTGTATACAAATCGAGTAGACCATGCACTAAGTGCGTCGGTATCTACTTTGAGACTCTCTGATAATTGGTCAATTGTCAGCTGTCCTTCTCGATAGACCTTGATGTTAAGAGGCCCGTCAGTTCCTGTGCTCTCAACTCCAATTATTGTTGAGTCTGAGGTTGCCAAAGATGGGCCACCATCGATGTAGAGATCCACTTCTTCTCCTAGCTGGTCTATCGCTACTGCCACGTCAAATGGGCTTGGTCCTCCAGTTCTATTTGCACTTGTACCTACGATTGGGCCGCCAATCTTTTGAGCAATACCTCTTGGTATCACATGGTTTGGCACTCTAACTACAATAGTACTTCGACCTACGGTTATATGATCTGGAACTTCTGGTTTCGCGTCAACAACCAGTGTTAGACCTCCTGGCCAGAAGAGTCGTGCGATTACTCTCTCGAGACCTCCAAAGGCATGGTACTCTTCGCATTGACTCAAGTCGCTGAAGAGAAGAGGAACTCCAATTCGTCTATCGCGCCTTTTTACGTCTTTTAATCGATCAAGAGCATCTGGTAGTCTTGGGTCACACCCAATTCCATAACTCGTATCTGTCGGATATACAATAATTCCTCCAGATTTTACTATCTCTGCAGCTCTCTCGATAATAGTATCACATTTCTCCAAATCATCTATTCGCATTATTTCGGCGGTCACGAGTCTTCATGTTTTTAAGAAACATACATACATATGGCCGTTGCGCTCGAAGCTCTATGAGGAGGAATTCCCATTCACGGTGTGATTTTGGCTGCTGGGAAGGGTGAACGATTGAAAGGGCTCACCCAAACCATACCAAAAGCATTAGTTCAGATTGCAGGTAAGACTCTCCTGGAACATGCTATTGAGCGTTTTGCAAAAGCCAACATACAAGACATCACCATCGCTGTAGGATGGAAGAGTGATATGATCACGGATATTATCACTCAATTTGAGAATTCACCAGAAGTTCAGATTATTGAAGTATCAAATTATGATATTGGCCCACTGCAATCACTTACTGTATCATTAGAAGCAATCCGAGATGAAGATGCCATTATTTGCCCCGTTGACCTGCTAGTTTCTTCTAATTCAATTGAAGCAATTGTATCACATCATACTGTTAGTCAAGATACTCTTGTGACATTGGCAGTTGATTCTCAATCGAATACTGGTAGTATCGTTTCCGTTGATTCTCATGGGAGGGCACTTGGAATTCAGAAAGAGGTTGAAAGTGCTAATTCAATAGTAAAGAGTGCAATGTTCATGGTAGTGTCATCAGGATTTCTTGAGTATTGCAAGGCTGCACTGAAGAGTGGTTCGAGGACTGCTGTGCCCGTATTAAACAAAATTATCGAAGACGATCATTCTATCAAATCATACGATATTCAAGAGGAATGGTTCGATATCGACACGCTACCTGACATTCTAGAAGCAAATAGATTCCTACTAGAATCCTCACAGGTAAACCATCATGGGGCAATTTTCATACCATCGGGGGATACTATGGAGATTGGTGATTTGATAAGATTAGAATCTGGAATTGAAGTCGGGATCGGAGTCTGTCTGAAAGGACCATGTCTGATTAGTGGAAAATCGAAGATAGGTGACAACTGTACCATTGGTCCCTATACCAGCTTGGGTACTGGAACTCAGGTAGGTGATTATTGTGAGATTCAAAATGCAGTGGTTTTTGGTCTTTCAAAGATTCGCAATCGCAGTAAGGTCAGCGATGTTATAATAAATGATTCAGAGCGCTTTAGTATGGAGGAGTAGAGATGCCAAGTAAATTCAGAGTCAGAGGTATTTTTCGGGGTTTGGTCCTTATGATAGCTCGACCAATCGCAAAGACTGGTATAAGGGCAGACTCCATAACCTACGTCAGTCTTCTCTTTGCTATGGCTGCATGCATTTCACTGCCCCTTACACAATTACCATGGTTATTTGGGATATTGGTTTTCATAACTGGTCTCCTAGATGGAGTAGATGGTGCAGTTGCACGATTGAACAATTCTGCAACTAAGGTTGGAGGTCTTACCGATTCTGTGGTTGACAAAGTAGCAGAAACACTCATTCTAATTGGAATTGCATTTGCATTCCCTGCCACTTCCTTTTTGGGTCTCTCAATTTCGATGTGGGCATTGTTAGCTGTCTTCGGATGGTTGATGACAAGTTATACACGAGCTCGTGCCGAAGGTCTTGGAGTAACTGATTTAGACATTGGGCTGGGTGGAAGGTCTGAACGTTTGCTTACACTTGTCATATTCTCATTGATCGGACTAATTCTATGGGGACTTGTAGTCGTGGTAATGATGGGTCTTTTTACTGCTGCTTACAGACTATTTAACTACAAGAAACAAATTCAAAATACAACTGGATAAACCATCATATTTAAGAGTCGGACACAAAAGGCCGCCATAGAACCAACAAACGGAGTCGTCCTTTAATGCCTAAGTTCAGAGCAGATCATTACCTAATAGCAGAATTCGTAAATATGAAAGACACAAAGCAGGTCGGGGACAAGGTTCTCACAGCTTTGAAAGAATTAGACGAATTGAAAGATTTAGCCATAGTATCTAAAAGAATGGAAGGCAAATCATGGTCTGAAATTCTAGGTCGGATTGATATTCCTGCAGGCTCAAAGGCATTTTGGGCTATGATCAAAAAGGATCTCACCGAGAGAGAACCATACCATCTCTTCATTCGTTTTGATATGAATGCTGAAGGTGAAACGATTGAAGATGCAAGAGCATCCGTAAAGGCATGGATTGAAACTAAGGTGGTTCCCAAAATTCAAACCAATACCGAAACAAAAGTGATTAAGGTTCTCCAGCCAGATGAGGTCTACAAGCCTAAGCTTGCTTAGACTAGATAATCGTCTTTGAAGTCGATGATGTACAGGTTATTTCCAACAGCCTGTACAATCTCATCTCGTGAATCTCCATCCACATCACCAACTGAGATTGATGATTCTGTTGATTTCTTGGCAGTCTTAATGACTGCTTCTTCTGATAGTTGTCTACCCACAACAGAGAGCATAGCTAAACTCGAATTCGCATGACTTACTAGGATTTGACCTCGTGCTGGTTCAAGGTCCCAAAATCGTCCCATGCGAATTGCACAAACTGTATTAGGCGCCCGAATTGAATCAATCTTTTCCATTGATCCTTTGACTAGACCGTAGAGTGTTAGTGTTCTATTGTCTGACAGTGTCATGACTTCGGAATTATGATCTTCTGTGACATCTCCAGTTGAAATTAGCCCAACTTCTCCACCAACACTAACCCTATTCCGTTCATGAAGACGGTCGTCTGCATACTGGTAGATGAAGAAATATCCTGTATCATCACCAAAGACAAACCGACTATATGGCATCCCCTTTGTCCTTAACGGCCAAATGGAGAAGACCGGTCTATCAAGCACTTTATGTGCTAGTTTATCCAGGGCTACATCGTACCAACCATAGCATCTCATACTACCATCGTTTGTTGATACAATAACTTCTGCACTCTCATCATCTAAAACGTTCAATACTGCAACCGCAGTGGGAAGACTGCCCAAGGGTGTTGATGCTTTAACACTAATGGTCTCATCCAAGTAGACAAGAACCCGCATAGTATTATCAAGTCCACCCATTACGAAATCAGGGATACCATCACCTGTGACATCTCCTACACCAATTGCTGCTAAGGGTGGGAGGTCTCCTAACCTACATATTTCTGTAAGGGGTTTCTTCTCATCTTTGTTAAAATCGTAAACTCTTACGTCCCCGTTCAGGGTTGTGACAATGACATTAGATTTTCCATTGCCATTCAAGTCTATTAGCTCGACTGATGTAATGACCTCTTTGAATGTGGTCTTTGAGATAATATCGAGCGATGGCATATGGGCTATCCCCTAGTAAAGTGAGCCTCTAGGGAACGGTGGAGGTTTACTATACCATTTAAGAGTTATTAGACTGGTAATCATCTATCATAAGTGATGAGCTTAAGTCTTAGACAACGGAATCTGATACTATGAGCAGAGATGAACAAATGCCCTCTATTGACAGTGATGAATGGACTACAACTCCACAAGAAATCGCAAGAGAGGTGAAGCTCTTCGCGGAAGAATTTGATTCTTTCACCCCTGAACTCTTTGCCGAGGTCAATTTTCATCTACTGCGTCGTCCAGGTTTGACAAAATCTACACGAGACGAATTTTGCGAGATTTCTATATTCAGTAAAACATGCCCTAAGTGTGACCTCCTCTATGTGGCCAAGAAGTGTCCTTTGTGGTATCGACTTTATAGGATGGCAACATGGGATATTGTCAAGAGAGCACCTCCCTGCATCCGTCTTGCCTATGCAAAGAAAACGATCAAGACAGTCATGAACTACTTAGCCAGCGTGAATTTAGTTAATCCTCCTTTCTACAAATCACGAGGAGCTCCTTCATGTAATGCTCTACGGAGCTGGGGGTACTGCACTCCAAATGAGTATTGCAGGGCAATGGAAACTGAGAATACCATAGAGTATACCAAGGCAAGAGAGCGAGTAAAACTCTCAAGGAAGCTTAGTTAGTTTATCATGTGCATTACTTCTTAAATACAGGCTCAGGTATTGTCCTCAAGGGTCGTTTACATTGTTGAAGGACATTGATGTGGAAGCCATTCGGTTGATTCGATTAACTGGGCTCCGAGAACAGAAACTCTCATCCATAAAGACCGAAGGTGGTGAAGCCTGGGATAGTGTTTCCCAAGCAATCAAAGAACATGACACTTTCATTTCGATGGGTGAAAAACATAGTCGACAAAAAGCAATCCAAGACCCTGTTCACGGTGCAATCATCTTAGAACCCTGGGAGCTTGACGTTATTTCTACATGGGAAATGCTCCGTCTTCGATACGTAATGCAGCTGGGTCCTGCACACATCGTCTATCCTGGAGCAACACATACTAGATTCCAACATTGTATTGGTACGAACTTTCTTGCACAGAAGTCAATTCGAGTTGTGAATTATTGCGATGATATAGATACAGCGTGTTTTGTTCCGTTCTCTGGTTTAATTGACGAATATCAGAAGAAGTTGTTTAGAGCTGCATCATTGCTTCATGATGTAGGTCATCCACCTACTTCCCATACTGTCGAATATGCACTCGAATCTTGGGCTGGGTTGGATCATTCTGATTTGGGTGAGTTTCTGATTATACACAGTGGTCTCACTGACACTCTCGTTCAGAACGACATTGAACCACAAGATATTGTGAATATTTTGAAGCGTAGAACTAAGGATCCCGTCCTCACTCTTCTTTCAGATTTTCTGGATCATCCTCTTGATCTCGATAAAACGGACTACCTTATTCGGGACGCTCATTTTAGTGGTGTAGAGTTGGGAGTTTTTCCAGCTGAACGAGTAATGCTCACTAATAGAGTTGTACTTGATGACAATGGCAAATACATTCGTGCCTTTATGTTGAAATCAATTCACTCTCTTGAAGCTTTTATTCTCAGTAGAAATTGGATGTTTGCTGACTTGTACCTACATCATGCAGTAAAACTAGCTGAAGCGTTGATATCTAAAGCAACATACTATCGATTGGAAGAAGAAGATCTATCAAAGAACGAGTGCATCGGCTTTTTCACACGAATGACTGATGCAGACCTATTTCGCTGGCTACAATCATCCAAGATTGATTTCGTTCGGGAATATATAGGGAGAATAAGATACAGGAAACTCTTCAAGGTAGCACTCTCAAGACCACTCGTTTCTTTCGAGGCAGATGCCAAAAAGCGACTCCTTTCCATGTTGGGTAACATCAAGACACTGATAGATGCAGAACAGAATCTATCGGAAAAGCCTGGGAGCGTTGTTTTGGATGTAGTCATCCCTGAACTTGGAGAGAATAAGTTGCAAAAAATTCCTCTACTTGTTGGGGGTGAACGTGGATTTGACCTAGTAAATCTTGATGAAACAAAAGAAGGAGGTCCGATTGTACATACCCTCAAACAACAAGTAAAAACAATTCCATCGGTCAGAGTGTATTGTGATCCAGAGATTGCCAGCTTGGTCAGAAAACGATTTGATGAAGAATTTCCAATGACCGATGTTCCATCCCACCGAGAAGATGAATATGATCTTACAGAATATTAGAGCAAGTGATCTATGTTCTTTAAGACCTGCTCAAATCCCTGTTCAATCTGCACAATGCCATATACAGCCTCCACAAGCGTACCTTTATCGTGAAGAATCTCCCCCTTGCTTGGTGTTTCAGGATCGAAGTGAATTCGATGGTCATAGAGACCCCACTTATCGCATAGGTCTGCCATGTGTTCATTGCTTACGATGGAGGACTTGTCCTGTGTCAGTTTTCCAACACTCTCTTCGTCAGATGGCCAGAGATAGTAAATGACTGCCATTGAGATAGCTGCATCTCCAAGTAGTGCTAGCATTTTGGCAGACTCGCTCAAAGATATCAGAGCTTCAAAGCCATTGTCATTGAAGGGGCTGGTCTTTCCGCGATAATGTATGTCAAGTTCTAAGAAAAGGTTCTTTGTGCTTGGTTGAAACATAGTTGCAAGTAGTCGCTCCTTGTTTTTGATCCTAAGATCAAGTTCCTTCTCCAGTTTCGGTATGAGTTTCTTCTTGACATATTGAATACGTTCATTGATTTCTTGGAGCTGTTCTTCCCAACGGTCTACTTTTCCAAGAAGTCGCGTCTTATTTTCCGGAGCCTGTCGTTTTGTTCTCCCGATGGTCTTAGATAATATTTCCAGTCTCTCTTCGATGTTAACCGGTTGCCAGGTGATTTTCTTTGCAGTCTTTTTTGGGCTCACAATTCATCACTCCTTAGTAATAGCTAAGCTCTGAGTTGGATGCATCATATCGTGTGACATGAAATGCAGTTATTGAATACTCTGCTGATAGCTTTGCTAGTGCAAGTGATATGAGTGACGGTCCTAGTGTTAAATCAATCACCATATCATGAATGAATATGTTGTCGATGATAGCTGCCTCTAGAAAATCTGCTGTTCCTTGAAGATGTCCATACTCTGTTTCCTTCTCTGTCCCAGTGACCTCGTCAGGAACTTCTACCCACTCAGTTGTCCACCGTCTGAACGCATTATCAGGAATGAATCTATCCACAATCCTTGAAACTCCTCTAGTCCAATGTGCCGCCTCTACAAAGACCAGTAACTTTCTCGGATTGAAATGTGGATTATTGGTCAACCATTGTACAAAGGGGCGCTGATCCTCTGGACGACTCAATGAAGTAACATACAATAGTGGTTTTGTTATACCTAGAGCTCTGCGGACCGGGTGTATTGCCTTCGGTTCCAATTCGAATAGGCGGTACTGTGATTGCTTCCAACTGACAACAATGCCAAGTTCTTCCAATCGTTTGGTATTATGGTAGAGTTTGGGGCTTGTTATCTCGACCTTGGCAATCTCTCTCTTACTTGCTCCCTCTCTAACCATCTGAGCTTTCGTGTCAGTGGCAATCTTCTCTCGCAACTCTGCGCCAGTCTTCAATCCTCCCTCAAGATGGTCCAAGATAATCCGTCTAGCTCTGACCATCTCTATCTCTTCACGGATTATTTCCTCAGTGGTCTGACGGGGCATTTTATGACACCTATTGCGGATGTATTATCTAGTAATCTGGTGTATTAACCTTTTATACTTATCGAAGTTAATGCCTCAGAACTGGCAAAAAATGCTCCAAAAAGGCAATTTAATATGCATACATTAGATACTTTTCGAAAAGAAAGCGACCCGTCAGCCATATGCTTAAATATAATCTGACAGAACGAAATAGTAGCACGGAGCTTCCAAAGCTCCGCCAGGGCAAATCTAGATTGTTGATTTGTCTAAAAAATAAAAAACGAGGACCGAAAAATGGCTGAAGACGAGTTTCTTGGCGCAAAACCGATTGTCATTGACAACGGTACAGGTTTGAGCAAGAACGGTTACGCCGGCGAAGATCAGCCACGCAGTGTCTGGCCCACTTTGATTGGATATCCACGAT
>SDNZ01000174.1 GCA_004524565.1 Candidatus Thorarchaeota archaeon | reverse complement strand
TGTAGGAAGATTTCCAGTCACAGATACAATTACTATATCCGACGCATTGTTGTTACTGGCATCAAACACAATGAGGGTGTATTCATATGTACCTGGGCTCAGGAAATCGACATTGACAATTATTGATTGTCCGTTCCATCCACCGGATAAAATGACCGATCCATTAACTAGGACTCTGAAATGTGACGGGTTCTCATCATAAGGTGTCCAATTAATATTATGACCTGTAGTTGGTATCACATAGGGAATGTCTACAGGACTATCTATAGTGGGTGCAGTTACATCAGGGACGTCGGTGACATTTATGGGGATATCAATAAACTGTGATGCTGAATATGTAGCACACCAAGCTCTGATTGTTTGGTTCCCACTAACGATTGCTGTGAACGTGAAATCATGAGTGACAATGAAATTAGCTATAGTTAGGTCTCCTACTGAACCATCTCGAATCGAATCTGGTGTAAATGTAAAGTTGTCATTATCTGCCCAACCCGCTTGCACAGACAGCCAAAAATTGGTACCACCTACCCCTTTCTCTGCTTCTATTCTCAATGTGAATGAACTGCCAACAGTTACATTGACTGTCCCAGTAGCATTTGATGACCTTGTTAATGCGGCACTAATAGGATGTTGCTCATGACAATCTCCACACTCAGTCGTGAAATCTGGTTCAGCGAAGGTTGAAATTACTCCGATGAATACAATGAGTGTCAAAATACCAAGTATGATTAACTTGCTTCGCAATGCCTGTCTCATGCAATTTCTCCTCATTCTAAGCGCTCGTGGATTCTCCCTGACCACTTTGTGGGGCTTATTAAATTTACTTTTAAAAAGTTTCAGCATTTCAAATTGTAACTTTTATTTCTCTAAAATTACATCAATGATATTTTGTTTTCCAAAAAAAGTGGGTTTTTGTATAATTATTACCATTCCTCTTATTTGGTTTAATTGCTTAATTCAATAGATAGATTATGAATCTAGAATCACACTTAGAACAGTTTCTCAATTGACCTTTTACGCACATAAGAGAGTTTAAGTCAATTTCTAATTTTGTGATGGTGTGGTTATTGGGATGGTGCATCGTAGTTACATAACTATCGCAATCATAGTTTTTCTAACGTCTGTTTCATTTCTTTCAATTGCTATTCCTTCATGTGATGCAAACTATGTGAATTGGGGCATGTTGGAAGAAGGATCATCATTTCATAATGGAACTCATATCAGAATGCCATATGCTGATGTTCGAAGCAATATAACTCGGGGGGCATCTGCAGTCTACATTTCATTGGATTCAGAGTTTCACATTATGACAAACATTACGCAGAATGCAACTCTTGCCTTTGTTCAGCCCGCAATTGTTAGGGAAGATTTACTGTACGATATCCCACCTACGAATGGCAACGAGGAATTTGCTAATGAAAGTAGTTTCATGCGAATTTATGCGAATGGCTCAATTGTCAACTTCACGACCAGTCATTATGATAATCTTACCGAAGCTGGTTTCATTGAAGAATTTCCATTTGGTTATGGTAATTTCATGACTAACTCAGAATTTGCCCTATTCAATTTAGAACTAACAGCAAATACAACTTTGGTTCTCTCAACCGTATCAGGAGCTATTTTCCACGTTAATATGGAACGTTTTGATTACTCCTATATCGTTGGTAGTGCGAGAACATTTGAGGGGCATACTATGGAACGAGTTCATATGCGAGTTGTTGAAGAAGTACCCTTATTGAGCAAAAATTTCTCTCCCAATGAATCTCTTACAGTAATATCGGAAAATACCATAACTGATGCTACCTGGGATCTCAATGTCACCGAATTTTCCCAAGACATGGTTCACTTTTCAGCAATGGTTTGGGATCCAAGTATAGAAAGGGTTAGTACAATAGCTATCTCTCTGTCTGTAATTGTTGCTGTTGTTCTTGTTTACCAATTTGGTTACAAGCGATGGAAAGTAACTTAGTTAATCTAGAAGATGGTTCCCGATTGTTACCTTAGTGAAAGAAGGTTTATACCAGAAGAACCTCAGCTCCTCAGGGAGCAATTATCTTGAACACTCCATATGACATTGCAGTGGTCGGAGCTGGACCTGCTGGTGCTACAACAGCTGGCATTCTTGCACGGAAGGGATTCAAGACTGCTCTCATTGATAGACGTTCGAAGATTGGCGTTCCAATTCACTGCGGAGAGCTTCTCCCTACAATTTCTGAACTCTATGATATATTCCCGCGTTCGAAAAGACTACAACACCTTGGAAATATACCGAAAATATTTGTCACGAATAAAACAACACGAACCCAATTGATATCCCCTCAGGGTCATGTAGTTGAATTCAAGTTTGGCACGAACATCATTGATCGAACCAAGTACGACCAGTACTTAGCAAATCAGGCTTTTGATGCTGGATGCGAAATCTATCTCAAGTCTACTGTCATCAGTCGGACAACCTCAAATCATCTTGAGTTGAGAAGTAAGAATGGACCCACTCAGATTGATGCTAAAATAGTAGTAGGGGCAGATGGTCCGAATTCTCTCATATCTAAGACACTGGGGAATTCTTATACCTCTCCTGACCGAAACCTCAGTCCTGCAATCAACTTCATAATGAGTGGAGTTGAATGTGATGACAATGTGGTCCAGATGTTCTTTGGTAAGAACATTGCTCCAGGCGGGTATACTTGGATAATACCGAAAGGTGACTCGATGGCGAATGTTGGATTTGGCATCAGAAGGTGCATATCAAATCCTGAAACTTCGCTCCTTAATTACCTCAAACATTTCATTGCAAAGAACAAGATTGCAGCACCTATGCTGAAACGAGCAAAGGTGGAATCCCGAGTTGGTGCTATCATTCCTGTTGCAGGACCAGTCCCAATTACCTCCTCTGACAATGCAATACTGGTTGGTGATGCAGCAGGTCATGTAATGGCTTCAAATGGAGGAGGTATTCCGACAGCTTTAGCGGGAGGATCAATTGCAGGCCATGTTATTGCAGCACATCTCCACAGGCAGGTACCTCTTAATGCATATGATCGAATTTGGAAGTATGAATTTGGAAAGGAGCTAAATACTGCGCTCTCAACTCTAAGAATTGCAGATAGTGTCATGACTTCAGATTCATTGACTCATGTCTGTATGCGACTTGCTGGAAAACAATTTCTTGAGCCACTAATTCGTTGTAGACTTCCCGCACCAGTAGACTTTGTATCAAAGACGTTCGTGAGAGCATTCAATGCTACCGTAAACTAGAAGTCTCTATCTCCAGCTAGATCCGCAAGAGAGCAGAGCAGATCTTCATTCATGAAACCTTTGTTGGTAATTGCTTCTTTTGCTTTCTCAGCATACTCCTGTGCTAATTCACTGGCATGCTTAACAGCGTCGGTTTCTTCAATTAGTTGAAGTGCAAACTCAATGTTTCCTTCATTCAATAGGTTTACACATTTGCCGGCATCTGACTCCGTACATGAACTCAAAGCATGGATGAGTACATAATTTGTCTTTGAACCTCTGAGATCAGAGTGAGTAGTTTTTCCTGCGGTGGTTGAGCTAGCAATAACATCTAGAATATCATCTCTAATCTGGAATGCATACCCCATTTGTTCTCCATAGGTATCCAGAATCACAAGCTGTTCTGTAGTTGCCTTACCAACCATTCCACCGATTTTGATTGCCGCTCTCATGAAAGATACAGTCTTTCGTCGCACGATATCAAAATAATTCTCCTTAGTCAAGAGCTTCGGAGTTGTGAAGTACATCAGGATATCCGATGCTTCTCCCTCACACATTTTCACTCCTGCATCTGCCACAACATACATGAGTTCCGGGGAAGAAAATTTGCTTACTAGCTTAACTGCTTGAGCCACGAGTAAGTCCCCTGCAATAATAGCCATTCTATTGCCATATTTCTTGTGCGTGCTTTCAACGCCACGACGTGTGTCATCCTCATCAATAACATCATCATGAATGAGACTGGCAGTCTGCACAAACTCTGTTGCAATAGCAAAAGGTAGGGCTTCCTCAAAGGTACCACCCACAGCTTCGCAACTAAGTGTAGTTAGTAGGGAGCGTATACGTTTACCTCCCGCTTGAAGGAGATGCTGAGCAGTTTCATAGAGTATTTCTGGTTCTCCTCTTTCTGACTCAATGACATTATTGATTTCTTCTTCTATAGTAACCAATCGACTGCGAAGTTCTTGGCGTCTTGATTCATCTGATGGTGTTCCAATGATGTCGACATTAGCGTGCCGTTCTCCCATTTCAAGGTCACCAGTAAATTATTCAGATGAATAGATTTCTTGTATCTAGAATACCTTAAAGCAATTCCTTTCTGACAGTTCTCATCAACGATATTTGTTAATCGTAAATCTCGCCAAGCCCATCCCAAGTCAATCCCATTGCTTCAGCAACCAGCACCATGAGATCTTTGACTACTTTGTTGCAGTCTGCTTGAGGTAGTTGATCTTTCAAATACTCGACACAGGAAGGACAACCTGATGCAACAACATCAGCCTCAGTTCGCTTGACATCATCTGCCTTCAGTTTGCTGATATCTGCAGCAAATCCACCATCGACAGCTCGTAGAACACCACCACTTCCACAACAATAGCAGCTCTCCTTATTGTGGGGAAGTTCTTCAAATTCAACTCCCGGTAATGACTTGATGACATCTCGTGGTTCATCATAGTATCCACCATTTCTACCTGCATCGCAGCCATCATGGTAGGTCAGTTTGATGTTCAGAGGATTAGTAAACTCAATCTTGCCTTGTTTGATTAGGTCTGAAATATACTCATATCCATATCGTATCTTGAATCCATGGTCTATATCTAGGAATTCTTTGTACTCGTGAGCCCACATCTTGTAACAACCTGGGCAGTTTGTAAATATCTGTTTGACTCCCAGTTCCTTATATTTCGCAATATTATGTTCTGCGAGAGTTCTTGCACCTTCGAAATCACCCATCATGATTAAGGGTGCCCCGCAACAATATTCCTCCTCTCCTAGCACTGTGTAATCTTCACCAATCTTATCGAGGATGAGTGTAGTAGCAATTGTTGCTTGAATTGCTATTCCACGATATGAAGAACCACAACCAAAGAAGAAAGCGGTTTCAGAGGGTTGTCCCTGTTTATCAAGGAGTTCGTCTTCATTAGGAGTCCAGTAACTCCATCCCTCAATACGGTCCATCTGAGCCTGTCCCTGAATATTACACGCTTTCAGAAGAGTTTCCTTTGTCAAGTTCATGTTCTCTGGCCACATGCCCCGTTTCTTGAACTCTCCTCTTAGTACCTGATAGATCTTCACAAAGGGAATATCGGTTTGACAGACTTCAGCACAACCACCACAAAGAGTGCATCCATAGATGGCATCTGCCAATCCCTGGAGACCGTATGCTGGATCGATTCTACCCTGTAGGAGGGCACGAGTAAGCAGCATCTTACCCTTTCCAGTGTAACTGTCAGTGCGTTTTACTTTGTATGTTGGACATGCTCCGTGTCCACTCTGACAATAGCTACATTGTGCACAAATAAATGGGTAATCTTGTAGGCCAAATTCCTTCAGTGCTGGAAAGTCCATAGTTCAGTTCTCCAGAGCAAAGTTGTGGATGATTGTGTATTCATCCATTAGTGGTGAGCGATACCAGCCCGCCTTAAAATGTTTCCAATGGTAGTGTTTTTCTAGCATAACCTCATCTCTCACTAAGTTTTTATGTAGCAAACAATCAACGCCTTTCCATAACCCTCCATTGGTTCTTGACCCGGAGAGTAATTCCATGGGACTGAAGAAAAAGCAGATAGAACATCTGTCCGAGATATTCGGAGACCGGTTAATTACAGCAAAACATGAACTGTTTTTGTCATCAAGTGATGTTGGTTCATTGCCTAAGATGGTCGGTCTAATGATGAACTATAATCCTGATGCCATAGTTCAACCAACCTCTGCAGAAGATGTCAAGGCTTTGTATGAATTTGCAAACAAAGAGAAAGTCCCTCTTACCCCTCGAGGTGCTGGAACTTCTGGTTATGGAGGCGCAATTCCTCGTAAGGGCGGCATCATAGTAGATATGCGTCGCTTTGATCAGATTATCTCAGTTGATAAAGAGAATCTTACAGTCACAGTCGA
>SDNZ01000173.1 GCA_004524565.1 Candidatus Thorarchaeota archaeon | reverse complement strand
TACAGAGCTCCAGTATCAGATTGGTCATAACTTAGTACTAAGGCTGCTAGAATTATAGCTACTACAACATCAAAAACCATCAAAATTCTGATTGTTCTCTGGTTAAATCGATTCACACCAAATACAATGCAATCTGGTGCATTTTGAATCTGTTCGATTAATTCAGTTTGTTTTTCTTCTTCAAATATTGGATCTCTTTCTTCAAACTCCATAATTTTACCACTATGAAGCACTCAGGCTGAAGACATAAAATACTTGTTTGATGTAGAAAACTGATTGCCTCTGGCGACGATGTTATATTGTATTAAAGTTCAGGGCGAAAAGTGTCCAGAGTATCAATAGAGGGTATCCCATGAAAGATGTGATCTCAACACTTGAGAAATACCTCAGTCCAGTAGGCCTTGCAAAATTGTTGGCAATTCCCAATAGTGATGTCCACAGATTTGTTGCTAAAGCAGTTGATCTTTGTGAACCGATGAAAGTTTTTGTTTGTACAGATGCTCAAGAAGATATTGACTACATTCGAAGAAATGCCATTGCACGCGGAGAAGAAACCGAACTTGCAATTGATACACATTCAGTTCACTTTGATGGCTTTTTCGACCAGGCACGAGATGTCGCAAGTACAAAATATCTTGTTCCTAAGGGAGAATCTCTTGGTCCTCATCTTGAACAACGAGATCGAGACGAGGGTCTTGCGCACCTTAATCGTAGAATGAAGGGGAGCATGCGTAACAAGAAGATGATCATTCGATTCTTCTGCCTTGGCCCACTCGATTCTGAGTTCTCGATACCCGTGGTGCAAATAACTGATTCATTCTATGTCGCCCATAGCGAAGATTTGCTATACCGTTCGGGTTACGAATACTTTAAGAGACATCCTGATGATAAGGAGATTTTCTGGATGCTTCACTCCTCAGGAAAACTTGTCCAGTCAGTTAGTATAGGATGGCAGAAGCGAGGAGTCTACATTGATTTCAAAACTAATGCAGTCTATAGTTACAATACTCAATATGCAGGCAATACGATTGGACTGAAAAAGCTCGCTCTACGATTAGCAATTAGAAAGGCTGACAGTGAGGGTTGGCTGGCTGAACATATGTTTCTCATGGCAGTACATGGTCCTAGCGGTCGCAAGACCTACATGACTGGAGCATTTCCATCCAGCTGTGGTAAAACCAGCACCTCGATGGTTCCTGGTGCAACTATTGTTGGGGATGATCTTTCGTATCTTCGTGTAATAGATGAAAAGGTTCGAGCTGTCAATGTTGAACAAGGGATATTCGGAATCATCCGTTCAGTGAGTAAGAAAGATGATCCTGTCATCTGGGAAGTTCTCAACTCCCGCCAACCTGCAATTTTTTCAAATGTCCTCATCACTGAAGAGGGCTATCCACATTGGCTAGAAGATGGCCGTGAGATTCCACCTCGTGGTGTAAATCACTCGGGACCTTGGTGGATTGGTAAAGTTGATGAGAACGGTGAAGAGATTCCCCTAGCTCATAAGAATGCTAGATACACAATCAATCTGAATGGGCTCCCCAATCTTGATGAATCATTGGAAGATCCCAATGGAGTTGAAATAGGTGGCATCATCTATGGTGGTCGCGATGCTGATACGTGGGTACCTGTGACTCAGTCGTTTAGTTGGGAACATGGGGTCATCACAATGGGGGCTAGTCTTGAGAGCAAATCAACTGCAGCAACCCTTGGTCCAAGTGGACAACGGATGTTCCAACCTTTCTCAAACCTCGATTTCCTATCAATCCCTCTTGGTCAATATATCAAAAACCATCTCGAATTTGGTAGGAATGTCCAAAAACGACCATGTATTTTTGCAGTCAACTATTTCCAACAGGATGAAAATGGTAAATACCTCACAGGGAAGGACGCCAAACGCATATGGCTGCAATGGATGGATTTACGGATTCACGGAGATGTCAAAGCTATCCAGACTCCAACTGGTTACATTCCAATCTATGATGATCTCAAGGACCTCTTCAAGAAGTATTTGAATCAAGACTATTCCATTGAAGATTATGCTACTCAATTCACCATTCGTGTTCCCGAGTTACTAGAAAAGATTTATCGAATTGAAAAAATCTATCGTGAATCTGTGTCGGATGCACCTGATATACTCTTCACCATCTTTGCTGAACAACTCGCGCGTTTGAAGAAAGCTCAAGATCAGTTCGGTGATTACATTAATCCAGCAAAATTCATTTAATAGTTCAAAAGAAATATTATTTGATATTAACGGTGTTAATTAGCTAAAATTCCGGCCTCTGCACCATTTGGTTACAATATGTACGTTTTCAGACATTTTTTCTACTGCTATGCAAAAATAGATTAGTTACCTCAATTATACACGACGTTCTCAGACTCAATAGGGATATTTACTTTATTTTTTGTTACAAGGGTGAATATAGGTTCGGATTTGAAGCCAATGGACGAGACAGTATATGAGAAATATCTCTATAACCCGCACAAAAATGTATTTGAGCGAACACTGTCTGTTCTGGAACAAATGAACCCCGTGTTTCAAAATAACCGATTGACATCAATATCGGTTGATCACACTTGGAGGTCGGCAAATGACTACTGAGAGAAAACCCAAATCCATTGCGGATGGAGGTCATAGCGAGATTAAGTCAAATGAAGCCTTAGTTGTTGGCGGCGGCGTAGCAGGAATGCAAGCTGCTCTTGATATTGCAAATCAAGGTTTCAAAGTGACCCTTCTTGAAAAATCACCTTCAATCGGTGGAGTTATGGCCCAGATTGACAAAACTTTCCCAACCCTAGACTGTAGTGCTTGTATATTAACACCAAAACTAAGTGAAGTCTCTCGCCACCCAAATATTGACTTACTTACATATTCCGAGATCAAGTCGGTAGCTGGAGCGACTGGTGACTTCAGAGTTCGTGTACATAGGCATTCCCGTTATGTAGATGAGGACAAATGTTCAGGTTGTGGAGATTGCATTGCTGTTTGTCCTGTGGAGGTACCAAACAAATTTGATGGAAATCTAGGTTTCCGAAAGGCAATCTATACACCGTTCCCACAAGCGACACCTAATGTTGTAACTGTTGATAAAAAAGGTGAACCTGCTTGTAGAGCTACATGTCCTGCAGAGGTCAATGCTCAAGGGTTTGTCACGATGATGCGTCATGGCAAGTTCGATGAGGCTCTAGAGATTGTGCGAAGGTCAATACCATTCCCAGGCGTACTCGGCAGAGTCTGTATTAGCTTTTGCGAGGCTGAATGTGAGCGTGGAATGCTTGATGAGAGTATCAGTATAAGAAATCTTCACAGGTTTTTAGCTGATTATGAGCGTGCTAATGGCGCACCTGCGGTTGAAGCGAAAATTGACAAGAAAGACCGAGTAGCAGTGATTGGTGGTGGCCCTGGTGGGATAAGTTGTGCCTATCATTTAGCCCGGCGAGGTTACCCCGTAACGATATTTGAGAAACATGAAAAAGCAGGTGGAATGCTACGGTACTCTATTCCAGAATACCGGCTACCACGTGAAATCCTTGATGAAGAGATTCAGCGAGTTGTGGATATGGGTGTTAAGATTAAAACAAAAACTACGATTAGCTCAATCCATGACCTATTCGAGAAAGGATTCAAGGCAATTTTTGTCGCTACAGGTGCTTGGGAGAGTAATAGACTAGGTATCCATGGCGAAGACTCAGAAGGAGTTGTCCATGCAATCAAATTCCTAGAAAATGTGAATAGCGGTAAAAGAGTAAGCGTAGGCGAACAGGTTGTCGTCGTCGGTGGTGGTGATGCTGCTATCGATTCAGCTCGTGTAGCTATGAGACTCGGAGCTAAGGAAGTAACTCTCGTCTACAGACGTTCACATGTTGAGATACCTGCCATTCCAAGTGAAGTTGAAGATGCCAAAGAAGAAGGTATCAAATTCATGCTTTTGACTAATCCCGTTGAAATTCTAACTTCAAAGGGACATGTAACTGGTGTTCGCTGTGTCAGGATGAGACTTGGAGAACCAGACCATTCGGGACGACGCCGACCTGTTCCGATTCCAAACTCCGAGTTCACTATGGCAGTGGACGAGATAATCGTTGCAGTAGGTCAATCAGCTGATCCTCGAGGTGTTCAAAATGAACTTGATTGCTCAGAATGGGCAACAGTCAAAGCTGATCAGGTCACTCTAGCCACCAATATTCCCGGAGTTTTCGTAGGTGGCGATGTCTTCACAGGACCTCAGACCGTCGTCAAGGCTGTTGGTCATGGTAAGAATGCTGCAGAATCTATTGATAGGTATATTCAAGGAATAGATCTAATGGAAGGCCGAGCGAAAGACCGGCACCGTGTTCAATCTTATGAAGTTGATAAAGAAAACATTCCATTTGAATCAAGAATGACCATGTCAAAGCAAGGCCTGTCGAGTCGAAAACGAGCATTCACAGAAGTTGAACTTGGATTCAATGAAGCTGCGGCAATAGCTGAGGCAGAACGCTGTCTTGGATGTGCTGTATGTTGCGAATGTGAACGCTGTGTGGAAGCTTGTACTCGTGAAGCAATTGATCATTCTTTGCATGACGAAGTTCTTGACCTGCATGTAGGTGCTATCGTGCTCGCAACAGGGTACAAGCTCTTTGATGTACGAGAGTATCCACAGTACGGATATGGCAAGATTCCGAACGTTATCACGGCAATGGAATATGAGCGGCTAATGAATGCTGCAGGACCCACACATGGTCACCTTGTACGACTCAGTGACGGAAAGATTCCTCACAGCATAGGCTTCGTCCAGTGTGTCGGAGCACGTGATGTCCAGAAAGGAGTACCCTTCTGTAGTCGTATCTGTTGTATGTATGGAACTAAACTGGCTACAATGTCCAAAGAGCATCATCCTGATGCAGATGTCACAGTCTACTATGCAGACCTTCGAGCATTTGGAAAGGGTTTCGAAGAGTTCTATGAGATGAGTCGAACTCGCTTTGGAGTGAACTATGTTCGAGGACGTGTAGGAGAAATAATGCATGATAAAAAGGACGACAAGGTGATTGTTCGATTTGAAGATACAGAAACTGGAGAATTGAAAAATGTTCCTCACGATCTTGTTATCATTAGTCCAGGTGTTCAACCCCCTGAAGGTCTTGATGACTTGGCTGTTGAATTGAATATGAGCCTGAATGAAGAAGGATATGTATCAATTCATGATGCAGTTCTAACACCTGTCGATACTGATGTATCAGGTGTATTTGTAGCAGGATGTGCTGATGGTCCCAAAGATATTCCTGATTCGGTGTCTGCTGGAAGTGCTGCCGCAATGAGAGCTAGTATCGTTCTAGCTAAAATTGACAGGGAGGAGTGATTCGTAATGGCTAATGACGATGTCAAGGACAAACAAGTAATCAATCATATGCCCAGTTCGAGCTTTGCGAAAGAGGTCGAACAGGAATTCGGTGGAGAAGGCATCATGAAGTGCATCCAATGCGGGATGTGTACAGCATCATGCATGGTCGCTAGCATGACAGACAGGTACCGACCTCGCCAATTGATTCAGAAGATACTTATTGGAAAACGCGAAGAGGTTCTAACAAGCGATCTTCCATGGCTCTGCATGACCTGTAGGCTTTGTGAAGAACGTTGTCAGGAAGATGTGAATCTTTCTGAGATATTCCATGCAGTTCGCGAAATTGCAACTCGAGAAGGCTACGTACCTAAATCTTTCCAGAATACCGTAGATAAAGTTCTCGAGGATGGCTGGCTTCTGAATGATGCATATACTGATTTTATTGAAGATGACCGTGATGACCTTGGTCTAGATATTGACCTAGATTGGAACAATGAATTTGTCAAAAGGGTCAAGAAACGGTACATTGATGGAGGCAAGAAATAATGAAAGAGTTTGTGATGTACACTGGTTGTACAACTCCTGTTAGACTTCCTGCATATGAAGCATCGATTAAGGTTGTTCTCGAAAAGCTAGGAATTAGACTGACATTGATGAAAGATGCAAATTGCTGCGGTGCTCAATATGTGGAATCGGTAAGTCATACCGCATTTGGGGCTATGAGTGGTCGTATTCTTGCCTTAGCTGAGAGTCTTGGAAAGGATATTCTAGCCATCTGTGGCGCTTGTTCCGGATCCCTTAAGACTGTAAAACATG
>SDNZ01000172.1 GCA_004524565.1 Candidatus Thorarchaeota archaeon | reverse complement strand
TATTTTCTGGTTTGTGTGCTTTCCTTGACTCCAACCCCTCACGATCGTAACAAACATTTCTGCGGCCAACTGGACTTTCCGCAGAACAATCATAAAAAATGTATTCGCCCGTTTTTTTATCAAAACCAACAACATCTGGTTCACCACCGGTCCGTTCCATTTCATTGAGTGACCACAGTTTGTTGGTATTTGCTTCTAGCTTCGCTTGTACTTTAGCCCATTCAAGACCACTATGGCGGTTCATGTTTTTCTCAAAACGATCTTTCAGCACTTTGAGTAGTTCTTCACTTTTTTTTGTAGATATTAATCCTCTTTGTGATGAACCATTTTTCATTTTACATTCTCCTTTCGAAATAGTCTTAACAATAATTAATATACTCCATTTAGTTCATAAAGCTTGACATATGGATTAGTGATGAAAATTAATCCAAAATATTGCGCTCTAACGAGATGCATGTTTAGTTGCCTAAACGTTGAACCTAGATTTAGATTCTGACCACCATGCAATCCATTCATCGAGCATCTGTTTTCGGGTTTGGGGATGAGCTCCTCCCACAAAGGATGCGCCAGGATTTCCCAAGGAACGCCTTATCAGAACAATCTGTCCTACATGACCTAGAAAATGAAGAGAGAGCCTCTGTATGCTAGTAACCAAGGTCTCCTCAGTTTCGGGGAATATCACTTTTTTGAAATCATCATTATCTAGAGTATTGAGATAGGAGAAGCTAATTTCTGACATCTCGAGATACCTGTCAACAAGTTCCTCAAACGTCATTCGAGATTCTGTACGTGCTATCTCTTCCTTTGATGTGCCATATCTGTAGCAATGTATTGCTTCATCGCTGAGCAGTTGAGTCTCTTGACAGGTTTGACAAAGGACCATATGGAAGTGGCTGAAGCAATGGCCAAGAATCCAATAGATGGTGTTAATCTCAGGAGCAATCTGCTTGCATACTTCTTCGGGCTGAATATCTTTGAATGAATATAGAAGGTTACTCTCTGCAATACGTAGTAGGTCGATAGTAGATTCTTTCAATGTGGTCACCATTCGACTATGTCCGGAAGCTTCTTAGCTATTTCAATAGAATAAGATATCTCCTTCGGAAGTGGAGCGATCCCATCAAAACCTGTTTCTTCAACAAATTTCTGGGTGATCTCGAGTATTATTTCTTGAGTGGACAAGCTGATTTTCTTGCACGTATCAAATCCCGAATCATAATACAACCTTGCACGAATTCCCTTTACGCCAGGTATTCGTGCTAAATCAGATAGCTTCACAATTTCCTCAATCACTTTGATAGAAAGTCCGGATTGAGTTGCTAGTTCCTTTCGAAGTTTGGAATTCTGTCCTCGTTCTAACATTGAGGTATTGTCATCTATACCAAGAGCTTCGAGTTTATCTATATCAGCAGCCCTTACTCCTCTGAAATCTCTGAGCTTGAATGGTTTCCTTGCTTTCTTGACTAGTTTTCCTCTTATGCTATGTGAGATATGTAGAAGATCATCTCTACCAATGAAAAGAAAATAGTAATTTATACTCCACAGAAACTTTGTAGTCCGATTCTTATCCAGATAATCCGAGATGAAAGTTTCCAAATTAGGTATAGAGAGTGTATCTAGGGAAAGCTGTTGTTTACCCAAGTAAGTCTCTAATTCCTTAATTGCAGCAATACAATTCTGAATTGTATTCTCACTTTTTCTTTTTTTCTTCATGAACGTATAGAATCCTTCTTCATTCATTTGACAAGTTCCTCCTAGTTAGAATCCAAGTTTACGTTCAAATGGTTCCAGTACGATTGCATCTTCAGGACAGTGTTTAACACAAACCCCGCATCCAAAGCAAGATTCGGGATTGATAGTCATTATGGATTCATCATCACTAATTATAGGAACATTGAAAGAGCATACTTCTTGACAGGTCCCACACTGAGTGCATTTAGATGCGTCAATGAAAGCAGCTGAATGACCTTTGTGGAAAGGAGAATCAATTCCTAATCTAACTCGTTGATAGTAAGGTGAACAGACCTTCATATCACAATTACAAAGCATTCCAATATACGGAACTCCCAATGCAGAGACTGCGTGCACAAGGTCCTCATTCGTGATTAGATTCTCAAGATGCTCTTGTGCTTCATCAACACTTAGGTACTGATGATTTCCTCCAAGATAATCGGGAAAACGTTTGGTGTATTCATGGGAGAAAGCAATACCGAAACAGGCATTCGATTTGTCCTTACCATATACAGCATAACGACAGATACACGGTAGTGCAACAATTGTTTTTTCGTGATCTTCTGTTAGATTCCCTGCAAGTCGAAGTACGCTCGTAGCTTCATCATGGGTAACGACTTGATGATGAAGATATTTCTTGTAGTACGTATCGACTTTGCTTCTTTCTTCAACATCGATTGGTCTAGTAGAGTCATATTCGAGTATGACTCGTGATCCGGGTTTAGGTTCCCGAACAAAGTATCGATCGTTGAAGTCAATTACATAATCAGTTGAGGCAAGTTCTTTTGAGAAATTCCTTGCATTCTCATACCATCTCTTTCCGCTACCATGTCGTGTACAGTATTCACACACAAATCTCAACCCAATAATCCAATCAACCAATAGATATCTTACATCTTTCTATTCCATCAATTTAGTAAAATGTTTATAACAGCAAAGGATGGAAAGTGCACGGGGATTGGTTAGGTGTCAAGTAACTTGGATATACAAACAAAAGGTTTGTCAAAGAATTTTGGAAGTGTCATCGCATTACAAAATCTGGACCTTGAAGTGCAGAGTGGTAGCGTGTTTGGATTATTAGGACCAAATGGAGCTGGAAAAACAACAGCTGTGCGTATTCTATCTGGATTGCTAAAACAAACAAGCGGAAATGCTACCGTGTGTGGTTTTGATATCAATACTCAGAGAAAGGAAATCAAAGCCGCTACAGGTCTCTTGCCTGAGACCCCAGGTCTCTATTCAAAACTCTCTGCTGTGGAATTTCTAGAATTCATCGGAGCACTCAATGATATGAGCGGAGAACTTTTGCACAGAAGAATCGATAGTCTCATGGACCTTATGGGTTTAGAAGATAGACAGAACGACCTGCTTGAGAGTTATAGCAGTGGTATGAAACAGAAGGTTCTAGTGGCGTCGACAGTGTTGCATGAACCTAAGTTAGTCTTCCTTGATGAAGCAACTTCTAGACTTGACCCTTCTGCGAGTGCTCTAGTAAAAGAAATTATCATGGCTATGGCTAAGGAAATGGATACAACATTCTTCATCTGTACGCACATGACCGATTTTGCAGAAGATGTCTGTGAGGTCATTGGCATCTTGAATGAGGGTATACTGAACACTTTGGGTTCACCTCGCAACATAATAGAGCAAGTTGAAGCAGAAGACCTAGAAGATGCGTACCTAAAGATTGTTGGTGGGCAAGTAGATAGATCTAAACTTCTCAGTTGGAGGGACTGAATCTGACCAGAAAGTGGTTCGCCATTGCCAAGACTGAGTTCTTTGTTCAGACATCAAAATTACGTCGAGTCCGAAAAGTCGCTTCCCTCTTACTCTTAGTTTTTGGAATTATCTGGGCATTGTTCATCGTTCCAAATATTATGGAATCGGTTCTTAGTGATCTCGAAGGCACAGGAATAGACGTTCTATTGATGGTAAGCTTTCCAAGTCTGATGCGTTCAGTTATGCTTTTTCTGTGGATTCTGTTACTCATCTATCCAATCTCATATGCTTTGCAAGAGATACGTATAGGGCAATGGGAAATTATGCTGAGTAACAATGTAAGTACTTGGGATATGATGTTTGGAATGTTCATGGGGAAGATACCAATTTATGGGCTATTCGTTCTATATGCAACACCAGTTATCCTCACACCATTTACTATCTTCTTCCGAGTCAGCATATTCGGTCAAATCATTATGTACTTCACGGTATTTTTCGTTGCTCTCAGCACGTTATTCCTATCGAATCTTATCACTACAGGAATTCAGGCAAAACTCGGTGAATCATCTCGTGGTAACGATATTGCAAAAGCATTGTCTATGGTAGTTGCTTTAGCTCTTCTTCTTCCAATGTATGGACTAATGTTCTTTTCCGATTCTATGTCTGCAATCCTTGGATTTGACATCTTTATCCTGTTTCCTTTCACATGGGCAGCTGACATTATCTCATGGAGTGTTATCATTTTCAATGAGATAGGTGTATCAGCTACCTTGTTCATCGATATTCTAAAAATTACAGCGTTAGGGGACCTTGTCCTCATATTATGCTTCACAATAGCAATCATCATCATAGCATACATATCAGCTGATAGAATCTTTTCATTTGGTGCAGGTCCACGTACTGAGAAGATCACAACAATTGGTGAAGAAAATCGATTCTTGAAAGGAATAAAACGAGTATATACAGGACCACCCGGTGTTCTAATGGTTAACTCGATAAAAGAGTTCACACGTAAAATGCAAAATGTTTCAAGACTCATTTATGGGGTCATTATTGCCATTTTGTTGCCCGTCATTATGAATTATGCTATGGGTTCAGTACCAGAAGGAGCTCCACCAGAGGCTCAACCATTTATCGTAATGCTTGTAATCATTATGATAGGAATGATGCTTGCAATGATTAGTGGAGTTACGTTCGGAGGAATAGGATTTCTTGAATCAAAAGATCAGCTTTGGATAATAAAATCAACTCCGAATGGAGTTTGGAAATTTGCAAAAGCTCGTATCTTTGGATCATTCATTCTAATCATCCCAATGGCAATTATCCCATCTATTGTTGCAGCTATAATTTTTGGATTCACCATTCTTGATGCACTAATGATTATTGTATATACATACTGGTCCACATGTGGGGCAGTACTATTATGTGCAGGAGTTACTGCGAACAATCCCGCCTATGAAGACCAGAAAAGTAGTGCATTCATATTGAATACAATGGTTTCCTTGTTCACTCTTCTAGGAATCCTAATCATATCACTAATGATTGGTTTTGAAGTAATGGCGATTAATGCTAATCTACTTCTCTTCATGTTAATATTGAGTACACCTATGATAGTCATTGGAGCGATTGTATATGTGATAGGAATTGTGAGAATGTCAAGACCTGATACAAAATAGCTGGATTTCATATCGTAAGTAATACAAGACTCAATGATTCCGAGAGATTGAAATATACTCAAGCATAGCGTTGTACCAAAACGTTGTGAGTCCATGGATATTAAAATCCGCGGTGCAAAGGAGAACAATCTCAAATCAGTAGATATTGACATAGGAGATGGTCTCACTGTCGTTACTGGCATCAGTGGATCAGGAAAGACCTCCCTTGTATTTGATACTCTGTACCATGAGGCTCGTAGAAGATTCCTCGATATATTCAGGTCTAGTAGTTCGCGAGTACGAATGCCTCCTGCAAATGTTCGTTCACTCACAGGAATTGGACCCACAATAGCCGTTGGTCAGAATCTTCTCAATTTGAATCCAAACTCGACATTGGCTTCTGCTTCTGGACTTCATCCGTTCTTTAGACTCCTCTATTCTAGATTTGGCACACGTAGTTGTTTAAGTTGCGGAGCAAATCTTCAAGTTTTAACAGAGGATGAAATCGTCGCGGTAATCAAACAGAAAATGAAGAAGGACGATGTATCCGTTACTTCAGCACTTATCCGTCAAACTAAAGGAAGCCACAGGACTCTCCTGGAACTCCTTGTTACAGAGTTCGGATTGGAAAGAGTATTAGTAGATGGAGCTGCTTGGAAGAAGAAGCAGCTAAAGTCTGATGTACCTCACGATATCTCAATCAGAATGGGTACATTTACTGCAGATACAAAAACATCTCAACTCAGAGAAGCAGTACAGACAACAAAAGCACTCGGGTCAAACTCAATTGCAATAAGAGATAGTAATTCCATAATAGTTGTTTCGATGAGCAGCGTGTGCGCTCAATGTGGTTCATGGTATGGAGCTGTCGAACCTAAACACTTTGGGATGAAGTGTATTCACTGCGGAGGAAAAACCTGTGAGAAATGCAACTACACAGGATTGCATCAGAAGGCTGCTTCTGTACGATGGAAGGGAAAATCGCTTCCTGAGTTGATGTCATTATCAGTGGCAGAGGCGTATCAGCTCTTCAAAGATGTAGAGTTACCATCCACAGCGAAACG
>SDNZ01000171.1 GCA_004524565.1 Candidatus Thorarchaeota archaeon | reverse complement strand
GTTCGGTTACACCACAAGAACTCCTGTTTCAAAGAAGCGAACTTGGGAAATCTGTGATGTATCTGCAATCACTCGTAAGGAAAATAGTAAACCAGTCATTCATGAAGTTGAGATCAAGGTCATTGGAAATACTGTTTGTCCTCATTGTATGGCCAATAATGATGGTCTGACCCATATTCAGCGAGCTATAGGAACACTTCGTGTTGTAGGAAAGACCGATGAGATCCCAACGTACGGTTCTATGATTGAAGTCATCGAAAGCTCGTTTTCAAGTAAGACCTATTCTCTTCTAAAACTTGAGGATGAGATGTTTGTGACAAAAAGTATGCATGACAATCCCCTGCTAGTTGAGGATGTTTGCAGGAATATCCTTCAGCATGCAAAAGATACCTTCAGCGATAAGGATTTGGAGATGTTTGCTGAAGCTAGGTCTCTCGAAAGTATTCACAAACACGATGTTATCGCTCAGGGCCGAATTGTGACGAATGGGAATTAGGACTCATTTTTCCCACCATATCCGAACTAATGTTATATTTGGTTTTTATTATCCTATAATCCATACCCGCGTTACTTACGACTCTGGGAAGTTATGAGATTGCAGGCTGTAAGAAGTAAGAAACTGAGAGTATTTGCTCTCTGCTTCTTAGCATTGTTTGTAGTTCCACCTACTTTTCACAATGTAATAGGTTCTCAAGCTTCGACGAGTTACCCAGTTTCTAATATGATTAATCTGAAAGATAATCTTGATACTGAACCTATGGTTCAGGAATCAATCTTCTTGAATGATGATAAGCAATGGGCTCTCTCAGATATCGAACCTTCAAGTTCCATTACGGAGGGAATTATCGATCCTGTTCCGGTAGAGCAAAGTGGCTACTCAAGTACAGGTAATATATCTGCAAGAACAGATACGATGGTTAACACAGCACAAAGTTTGGATATTGATGTAGCTCATGATTGGTATGTAAGTTCAGCTGAGGTTGATATCACAAATCTAGAGAAACTCTACGTTATTAATGGGTCCTTTGATGAAGGAGACCTCGGATACACCGTCAGCCCCAATGGAACTCTAATCTATGCTCCCAATGGTTGGTCTGCAGTCAGCAATAATACCGATACGACGTTAGAACAAAGACAACTGGTTTCATATGAAGAAAGTGGAGAGCGTTATGTGAGTGTGCAAAATCAAGGGAAACCTCAGTCTGCGACCAACCCTCAACATCAATATACACATTTTGAAGGAACCTGTGTTTTATGGAATCAATCCTTTGATGTAGTACCTTACACTGAGGATTTTTACCTAAGATTTAGTTATCTCTATCTTCAAGGTCCTCTTTCTCCGATATTCAGTGGAGATTTCTATCTGCAAGTCCTTATCGATAATGTAGCGGTTTGGAATATTGATTTGCCAACACTAAGTTCAAGGGGAACATGGTTCGAAACAGGTACAATCCCCATCAATATTGCAATTCCATCAGGGACTACAATGTTCATGATTGGGCTAGTCATCAACTCGACGTTCATAACTGATGCTGATGACGATTATGATCTTGATGGTTCGCCGGATGGAATTCTAAACACACAATACATCACAGCATTTCTTGATGATGTATCTCTTATCAGTGCAACACCTCCCAGTTGTGAGGCAGTTGATTTACAATTCATTTTAGATGGCATCACTACTCCAATTATGGGAACATTAGGTATTGGGTTCGGATTTCAGGAGAACCCATTGCATTGGCAAGTGAGTCCTCTAAGCTTCTCAATTATATCAAATACGAGTATATCTCTTGACTATAATGCTAAGTTTCTGCACCATCGATTTCTCAACTCTACACCAACTACTAATAGTATGGATGATGGTGTCGCTTATACTATTACACCAAATCAGAGTGGAACTCTGGAACTGTTCACCTACCTAGGTTTCTCGGGAGTCTATGAGAATCTGACAATTAAAGTGTATCATCCTGTGGATTGGCAAAATTTCACTGTATTTGACCCATTTCTTGTTGATACTACTTCAAGTTGCACAGAAGAAGCCGGATTCATAGAAATTCCCACCTCTCTATTAGTCGATAGATTGGGATGGTGGAAAGTTACATGTAACTCTTACAATTATGCGTTCAATGCTTCTATTCAGAGATATGATTCAGAGGTGACTGATTGGGTCGAAGAGGGTATTTTCCATAGTAATGACGAAGCGCGACTTTCGGTTGATGTAAGTTCCCTGACACAGACTCCAATTTTGTCCGATGCGGTGAACTTTTCATGGTTCCTCCCTAATGGTACATCATGGCATCAATCTTCCACAGTGAGTGGATTGATAGGTTCAGCTGACAGCAGTTCTGTAAGTTTTGGACCGATAAATACAACTGCTGGTATCTGGAGTGTTATGTATCTATGGACTAACAATACAGAGATTGCTTTTGGCTCTGTAGAGTTTGCTTTGCATCACCAAGCAACCCTAGAGGTGGTTTTTGAAAGCGCTTTGGAAACAGTGGTTGGTCAACCCGTTACTGTTGTGATGCGATTCTTCGATATTGAAAATGGATTACTCCTACTCAATGATGGTGCCGCGATAACAAGTATGTGGGCTGGTGGAACAGTAGATTTTGAGGTTAATCTAGTAAAGAATTGGTGGCAAGCTGATTTTGATACTACTCTAGTCGGTGCAGGAAATTTTGAAGTGATTATTAATTCCTCAGCTCCCTTCTTTGAAACTACTCCGGTAATTATAACGATTAAATCTGAATACCTTACAGAACTTGATTCTCCCGCAGGACCGTTGGAACCGCTGATTTATGGTAGATCATACAGTTACGATTTCTTCTATTCCCAATCCTTAGATGGATTGGGTATCGAAGGTGCTACAGTGGAGATTTCTGGAGAAGGATCAGAGTGGGCTTCAGTTGTAGACATCGGAAATGGAAATTACAATCTTACTCTGATTCCTCTTGGAGAACGAGATTACAATATTCGGATTTTATTCTCAAAAATCGGTTATGAGAATCAATCATTTGTTCTCTCATTTCTAGTTGAGAAAGTTCCTATACGTGTTCAACTGATTTCGCCTCTCTCTGCACGAGAATATCAGCCCATTGAAGTCGAGGTGGCGGTTCTAGAGGTAGGAACCGATATTCCAGTCCTGAATGCAAATGTTACTCTCAGTGTGAAATCGAGTGCTGGACCTATTCTCATCTTACAAACTATGGATGAAGAAGATAATGGTCATTACACTGCAAGTCTCTCAATGCCCCCTGCGAATACAATAATAACCTACGGTCTGATTATTCAAGTATCAAAGGATAATTACGAATTAGTCCAAGATTTTCAGTATACCCTCGTGCCTCTCGTGGATGTTGATGCTCAGCTCTTTCAGGCAATCATACAATATTCACAGCAAATTGCCATAGGCGCAAGTGTTCTTGTAGCTGCAGTTATTGGGCAACGTGCTTATTCTCGAAAGAATAAGAGAAAGCATGCCGCCGCCAGAGAGATTAAGATCAGATTTAATGATGCAAATAATCTTCTTGGCGTTATAGTACTGCACAAACTTAGCGGAATTCCAATCTACTCAAAGATATTGAAAGGTGGATTTGAAGAGGGTATGCTCTCTGCATTCATTACAGCTATAATGCATTTCAGAAGTGAATTTGATACTATTGAAGAAAGTGGTGAATATCGAATTCTGCCAATCTCAGATATCATTCGTGCAATTCCGACTTCCAATCTGATCTGTGCATTCTTCACTCTTTCATCAGCATCTAAGGAACAGGAAGCAAAGATGATTGGGTTTGCAAGAGCAGTTGGAATGATGCTTGATGAAGCACTTGGTGAGCGTCCAACAAAAGTCATTGATGCCAAGACCGTTAAGACCTTTGAATGGTTCTTCGATGATTTTGCTGATGGCACTTTACTACGTAAATATCAGCTAGGTGAAAAAGAACTATCAGGGAATTTCAAGCGACTAAAGAAAACACTCCCTGAGGTTAAGACAGATGGTACGTTTAATCTGGATAAAATGGTTCTAGCCTTGGAAGAAAGTGGTCTCTCTGAAGATGATGCATATCTTCTGACGATCGATGCTATTGAGAAGGAAATCATTCTGCCCATATATTCATTCAACGATATAATTGACGATGAGACTGAACACAATTAATACACATAACTTACTTTTACCAAGTATTCATCATAGTAAAAGGATATTCCTGCAAATCAGTATAATCTATCTATAACGCAAACATAATTAGAATAATTATTGTAGGGATTATCTCCACTACGAACATTGAATACCAGCTTTGCTGGATTATATCAGGGTGATGTGATGAGGATGAGAATACCATATACAAAGTATTTTTCGACATTATTGATTGTACTGATGTTTATCACAACGATAACTATTGTTCCCTCAGTCTATCTGAATATCAACCAAGAATCATCAAACGCGAATGAATTTTCATCATTATCACCTAATGAAAATCAGGGAACTGGTTTGCAAGAAGAGGATCAGTACCAAAAAATCAATGACTATTACTTCACTGAAAGTAATGTTGTTAGTCAGGGAGTATTGGATCCAGTCATTGTTGAACAATCTGGGTATTCTGCTTCAGAGAATCTATCGGCACGTACTGATACAAATGAAAATCTAGCTTATGATCTACCACTTGATAGTTTACATAATTGGGTCGCTGATGAAGCTGAGGTGTCGGTTTGGAATCTTGAGAAACTCTACGTCATCAATGGAAGTTTTAGTGAAGGGTATCCCGGAATAAATTTGAATCCTAATGGAACTGTTGATTATGCTCCCTTAGGTTGGGCAGCAAATAGTACTGATACCGACCTTTATCCTGATGATTTACAATTAGCAGTTTATGATGATACGGGACGTCAATTCGTTACTGTGGATAGTCAAGGGGGAAAAGTGGGACAGAATGCTTATGGTCATGGCGCTGGCGTGAATATCCTTTGGACACAGAATGTTCAGAACTCACCTTATACTGAAGATTTTTTGTTAAGTTTTGATTATTTCTATCTTAGAGGTCCCCTTGATAAAAACCCAAGTTACCCGATAACAGGTAATTGTAGTATTATTGTGTACATTAATGGGACTCGTGTCTGGAGTGAAAGTTTACTCACTCTCAGTCAGCGAGGTGTCTGGACTGATACTGGTATAATACCAATAACCATCACCGGTGCTCCCACATTTTTCACTTTCGAGATTGGGTTAGAAATTGATGAATCTCTTGTGTTAGACAAGCGATGGGACTATGATAACAACGGTATAGCTGACGGAATTGGTAATGCTGCGTATATTACGGTCTACTTTGATGATGTATCATTAGTGAAAGAGATTCCCCCTACTCCCCAACAGGTGGAACTTGAACTAGGAACTGGAGGAATAACTTCAGCGCTCGCGGGATCATCTGGAGTATATACAGCTTCAATTGTAAATTCATCATATTGGTTCGATGGACCTGTATCCATAGTCCTTTCTTCAAATACCAGTATATCATTTGATTATAAAACTCGTCTATTCTCTCATAGATTTACTGAATCTAACTGGGAAGCAAATATTGCAAGTACAGGAGTAAGCTATTCAGTTGAACATGGTAATAGTTCTCAATTAGCAATGTACACGTACGTCGGATATTTGGGAGATTATGAGGATCCTCAGATGGATATTGTTTTTCCATATGATTGGGAGAATGTTACTGTATCGGATCCGTTTCTAACAGAACAAACAGGAGACTGCACAATTAGTACGGGACATCTCACAGTACCTAGTTCACTCATCATGGATTATCTCGGATGGTGGGAGATGAGATTTGAGTCGCCAAATTACGCAAAGTCAATCGTAGTTCAAAAAGAAACTGCTCCATCAGTCTGGGCTGATGAAACAATCTACAGGGTCGGAAATACTACCCGGACCGCAGTAACAATAGGGACAACAATAGACACTCCAACGACTGTAGATGATGTGAATATTACTTGGACTATACCCGATGGAAGTGAATGGACAACTGAATCACTTAGTGGCGGAGTCGCTGGATTGGTAACTGGCTCATCGCATATTCTAACATCAGGGCTTTCTCCTGCTGGAGAATGGTGTGTGGAAGTTATCTGGGTTAACGGGACTGAGGTTGCCTACGATGTTGCATTTTTTGAAGTTCATCACTCAGCAAATCTTGTG
>SDNZ01000170.1 GCA_004524565.1 Candidatus Thorarchaeota archaeon | reverse complement strand
CTTACATCACTTCAAGGCCTAAACTTCCAATTTCCAATGATGCTTCTCATACTCAGAGGTGGCTTTGTAAACGCTCAACGTGTAGTTGATTTTCTTAACTGGAATGATCCAATGTCGGAGCCTGAAGAAGAGGCTCAGGATGTTGATTGGTCGGGTGATGTTGTTCTTGATAATGTGAGTTTCAAATACGGTAGAGAAGAGAACAACAATCCTCATTATGCAATTAGGAATCTATCCATAACCATCCCTCAAGGTTCCCGTGTTGCTCTCATTGGAGGACCGGGTGCTGGGAAGAGTACACTCTTGAAACTTTTACTTCGTTTGTATGATCCCACAGAGGGAATGATTAGTGTAGGTGGCGTGAACCTTCGAGAAGTATCAACAAAATCAGTACGAGACGTTGTCGGTCTCGTTGAACAGGATATTTTTCTCTTCAGAATGTCTATTCGTGACAATATCGCATTTGGCCGGTCTAATGCATCAGATGAAGAGGTTATTTCCGCCGCAAAACGAGCTCAAGCTGATGAATTCATTATAGAGATGCCTGAAGGTTATAATTCGATGATTGGTGAACGGGGTATGACACTTAGTGGTGGTCAGCGACAGAGACTGGCAATTGCACGTGCAATAATTCAGGATCCAAAGATACTTCTGCTTGATGATTCAGTCAGCGCAGTAGATGCACAGACTGAGTTTCTTATGAGAAAAGCTCTCGATGAAGTCATGACTAATAGAACTAGTATCACTGTTACTCAAAGATTGCGCACTCTCATGGAATCTGATATTGTAATTATACTGGATAAAGGGCGTCTAGTTGCTTCAGGGACACATATCGATTTGCTGCGGGACTCGGAGCATTACCGTCGCGTCTTTGAGCGACTTCCAGGAGCGCAAGAATTGCTCGCTACTTTTTCTAAAACTGGAGGTGTTGCTTAATGGGTATGCACGGTCCTGGGAGAGGTCATGGAGGCCCCCGAGGTCTCATGGGTACAAAGGAGAAAAGAAGCCGCCCGATACGAGTCCTTCTGGGCAGAATGGTACATTACCTCGGAAGCTTCAAACGCATTGTCATTGTCGGTGCAATACTCTCCCTTGTAGCTACTATCGTAGGTGTAATTAATCCTCTAGTTCTGAGAGAAGGTATCAATTCTGTTTATCAAATCGGATCATTTGATATCTTGTACTCTCTAACGATTATTTTCTTAGTCCTTGCTGTAGTTTCTTGGGTGATGGGTGGGGTCAATACATGGATTATGTCAATCGCCCAAGCAGGTCTTGTTCAGAGTGTTCAAGAGGATGTCTACAATCATTTGTTAGATGCGGATCTGTCTTATCATAAAGCAGAGCAAGCTGGAAATGTGACATCAAGAGTCACAAGTGATGCAACGAGTCTGAGTACAGGTATCCAAGTGCTCATAAATTTTGCAAGCCAAGCTTTGACACTAGGAGCTTCATTCGTTCTTCTATGGTTGATGTCTCCATTTCTCGCACTAACATCTTTAGTCGTCGTACCTGGAATATTATTCATCGCAGGACTTTTTGGTACAGTAGGACAGAGAATTATGCTCGCATCCCAACGAGCATCTGGAGAGGTTTCTGGTCAAATTGCAGAAAATCTAAGTGGTATTCATGTTGCTAAAGCTTTCAATCGTGAAACTGAGCTAGCTGATCAATTAATGACATTGAATCAGAAGGCATACAAGTATGGCTTCAAATTCATGATCTTAATGACCTCGATGCAACCTTTGATGATGTCCATTGGCCAATTCGCAATTGCTGCAATGTTGTTCGTTGCAGGTTCTCTTGCAGTTGGTGCATTACCTATACTCTCTCTTGGAGATGTATTCCTTGGTATCTCGTTGGTTCGTGGCATCATGTTCCCACTTCTTGGACTTAGCATGATGGCTACACAGGTACAATCATCGTTAGCTGCAATGGATCGAGTTAGTGATGTCCTTGAATCAAAACCAGCTATTATTGATACTCTTGAAGCAGTTCCTCTTCTTCCTGAGAATGATGGTATCTATTTTAAAAATGTCGAGTTCGAATATGTTAAAGATACTCCAGTTCTCAAGAACGTTACATTCTCTATCAATCCTGGAGAGACTGTAGCCATTGTTGGACACACGGGTGCTGGAAAATCGACAATTGCTGCCCTTGTAAATAGATTCTATGATCCTACAAATGGAGCTATTTTCATTGGAGATCAGAATATTCACGATGTGCAGTTACATACACTCCACAGTGCAATGTCCTTAATTCCTCAAGAGCCATACTTGTTTGATGACACGATTATTGGGAATATCAGATACGGTAAGACTGACGCAACTGATGAAGATATAATTGAACTTTGCAAAATCATTGGTGCAAACGAATTCATCGAAGTTCTTGCAGATGGATATTATACAAATGTCATTCAGAGTGGCAAGAATCTGAGTGCAGGTCAACGTCAGATGATTACAATTGCCCGTACAATGTTGGCTAATCCGAAAATTCTCATTCTTGATGAAGCAACAAGTCGCCTTGATGCGTATAGCGAATCATTGGTTCAAGATGCACAAGAACGTCTATTCAGAAATAGGACAACCATTGTCATTGCTCATCGTTTAACAACAATAGCTAACGCGTCGCGCATTTTATTGTTCGATCATGGAGAGCTTATTGAGCAGGGGACTCATGAGGAGTTGCTTGAACAAGGTGGTCTCTTCAAATCTCTGTATGAAACATATTATGCTCACCAAGGTCTTGAGGAGATAACTGAAGATGTAGTTGAGGTCGCTAAGTCTGTTGTGACTGAGTATGGAGGGGAAAAAGCAGTACCTGTTGGTGCTGGAATGATGATGGGCATGGGAATGGGTGGTATGGGTGCCATGAGTGGTATGAGACCGTCCCCAGAAATGATGGAGAAGATAAAGGAAAGATACAAGTCTGATCCTGAGTCTATACCTGCACCGTTTAGAGAGATGATTAAGAAAATGGTAGAAGAAGAAAAGAAAGACGCAGATGGGAAAGATGAGAGAGTTCGTCCTGAAGAAACAATTGGTCATGGTGGACCTATTGGATCTGGTAGACCATCTCCTGAAATGATGAAGAAGCTACTGGAGCAATGGAAGAAGGATCCCGATTCAGTCCCCGCACATATGCATGATCATTTCAAGCGGCTGAGTGAAAAAGAGCTCGAATAATCTTGGAAAAAAGGCATTATCAGGTGTCTATAGTTCCTAGATTCCTCGCCATAAGAAGAGCTGTTCCACAGAGAATGAAAGCCTCGACTGCTATCACTCTATCTGTAGGTGCTTCTAGTCCTGCATCCGCAAACAACCAGAGTGAACATCGTATAAGGTAGAGTAAAAGTGCTAGTAGTATCAAGAAGAGTGGTCTGGCTAGAGATCCCTTTCTAAAAATCCATACTAGTGCAAATACAATGATAACAAATAACGTGAGTCCGGCTACGATTGGTGAAAGAACAATACTCTCAATGATTCCAATTGTAGGATATTGCGTAACAATTACTACGATAAGACTAATTGTGGAGAGTGTTGTTGCGAGAAACAGACCTATCAACAAATTATTTGGTTTAACATAACCCAGAGCGGCGTTCAACGAACGAAGATATTGAATAATTCCTATCCCCCATAAAAGCAGTCCGGGCAATTGAGCAAGTGCGATGACCAATATCATCTGTTGTGGATTTAATGATAGACTGACAAGGACTCCTGCAATCTCTGCTAGACTTAGCATTATCAAACCGATTGCAAACCAATAGTTGAATGCATTAAATCTATCATCTTTAGAACCTGAATCTCTGCCATAAATTTGTAGACCAAAGACTCCTAGGAGCAGTGCGACTAACGGAGTCAAAAATGCCATAATAACAAAGAGTAGGGTATCGTTGCCTGTTGTTGTCAAAAGTAGACTGGCTATGAGAATAACCATACCCACACTGATAACGAGTACCGGGTTTCGCCAGTCTATCTTTTTCACACATAACCTTCTCCTGACAAATCTCTACCCCAAAGCATCAATTCTCTGTTTTGTATATTGTGCTGATGTTCTCAGCGTATGCAAAACAAAGAATCTTAGAATGTTTATACTTGGAATGATTCCCACTCAATTTGATACACAGTACTGGGAAAACGAAGCTCGATCTCATCCTTAGTATGTGCTAAAACGCGATTAACTGGACCTTTGCCCATCAAATCCCTAACTCTTCGAGTAATAAATTGCATGAGGACACGGAGACCATCATCCAAGACGTCCGGAGCAATTGTACCTTTCAGTGTAGCAGACAAGAGAGAGCTCTTCATCTCGATGTCCACACCTTCTTCTAGTGCAACGAAACCTAGCCACGGATATTGGTCCACAAGCTCCTCTCTGGCATCAAAGAAAATATTCCTTGTTACATTGAAACCTATGATGTTCCCAAAATTCGTAAGCAGTGTTTGTAGTGCGGAAGAGTAGCGTACAACTACTGCTTGGGATGGAGTCACAAGCTCAACCATCTTTCTCTGCTCAAGAAAAGCAACTTCTTCAAGAAATCGTTTCATATCTACTGTCCTAACACGTTCTGCGGCAATTGAAAGGGGAGTTTCTCCATCCAACTCTGTCAGTGCTCTTGCTGCTTCTGGAGAGAGGTCGACAAGTGCGTCATCCTCATGAGTTAATGCTGTTGTTTGATAGATATCATCTGGTTTAACTGGATTTGCAACTTGAATTGCACCTTCCCATAATGCCTCTGCTGCTAGATTCAGAGCGATTTCAACAGGAACCTCAAGAAATTCTGCAGCATCCTTAACAGCACAGATTGCAGGGATCAGTCTTAGGAATGATATCACATCTGGTCGTTTCGTGTAGTGCTCCCATTCAGATTTGACGGTGATCAGAGTTTCCGGTGCTATCTTCTCACGGATGAATTCATCAATGACTCTCTGCTCGAAACGGGTCTGAACTGCAAGATCAAGGTCCACCCATTTGAGGACACTGAACTGATCCTCAAATTTCTCAATTGTTCTCTTCAGTTTCTTTCGAATATTGGCACTATCTCCCTTGGTAGAAATTGCTCCAAGAGTCCATTCACCAAATTCGACTAGAATAGTGTAATCAGAACCTTCGAAAGCGCGTGCTTGAGATTTCACAGAACGAGTGGCTTCATCAAAGAAGGATGTCATAGCAACAAGAAACGACGAGAGAAGCTGAGGATCAAAGGCAGTTCCTGTGAAGTCTTTATGGTACATACACATCCCTGTATCTCTCTTGATAATGTAGATACTATTGATGTCCATGGGTTACACTCCTCTCGTCTTCGCCTTGTATCCTCTAGTCATACAGCATCTCAGACTGTCACGTAGTACTGGCGTGTACTGTATTTTGTATCTCATTGTACCTTTTGAGCGTTTTAGTGATGTATCCTAATTCTTCTGAAAAGCTGAATTTCCTGATTGGTCAGCCTTATAGGATTAACAACAAGCAGAAAATCGGTCATTATGTCAATAGATGATGAAGTAGCAGCAATTTGTCCTTCATGTAGCAAAGGGAAATTGAGAGTTCAATCTATGCTTTACAGTGTCCCATTCTTCAATGAGCTGGCTATGTTCCATCTGGAATGTCCCGAGTGTGGATTTCGGCACAGTGATGTATTTTCTGCAGAGCAACGAAAACCAAGCAGGTTCACAATGCATGTTGATGATGTATCACATCTGAATGTACGTGTTGTCCGCTCTGGGTCCTGTACCTACAGATTTCCGGAGTGGGGGATCGATGTAGAACCCGGTCCAACAGCTGAGTCTTTCATTACAAACATCGAAGGTCTGCTCTATCGAGTAAGAGCTGTCGTTGAATCTGCAAGAAATTTCGCAGACTTGGACACAGAGAAACAAAGAGCTGAAGAGATACTAGGTGAGATGCAATCTGCAATTCGTGGTGAGTCCTCCTTTACGCTAGTTATGGAAGACCCTGCTGGAGTCAGTGGTATCCTTCCTGATGATATGACCCTCGTGAAATATGAGGAACTCTCGAAAGAGGAGGCTTCAAAGTTGAAAGGCGCACCCTTCTGGGTAGACACTTTACGTGATGATATATCAGAGCGCAAGAGTAAAGATTAAAACACACTCCTTCAGACTCCTCAATAACAGTGGGCCGATAGATTAGCCCGGCAGATCGCATGGTTTGCATCCATGAGGCCGCGAGTTCAAATCTCGCTCGGTCCACCACTTCTT
>SDNZ01000169.1 GCA_004524565.1 Candidatus Thorarchaeota archaeon | reverse complement strand
GGGCTTTGAGTAGTTTTGTCCCCTTTTCCACCTCAAACTCCTTCAGAACCGTACGCATGAAATCGACAACTGTTACTTTTGGCATAACCCTGAAACATGAACACCCTCTCTAAAATGCCTTTTGTGCGAGCGATATTTGAGATGTTATCGCATTAGGCTGTTAGTCTGCAGTAGTTTTCAGAATTAGCGTTCCTGATTTCAGGATTGAAACTACATCTGTCTCTCTTACTCTACAGAACGAATAGCGCAAATCTTTTCTCCTTTCATTTTATTTTCAAAATATCGATTGGTAAGAGTTCTCAAATTGGAGGACGGAATTGAGAGGATTAATTTGAAACATTTGAGAATCGTAACTACAGTAATAGCTACTCTATTCTTACTTACAATGGTTTTTACGACAACACCAGTTCAGGTAGCAGCAGCTGCGGATAGCGAGATAATAGTTGGTACAGGTAACATATCAAACTACATCTGGTCGTCAGATGGAACTCGGATTGCGTATGTAACATACGTTGATGGAGAATCTTGGGGAGATCTCTGGATCTGTGACTGGAATGGGTATGAAGTGACGAATCATCAATTGCTTTTTTCAGAAATCGAAGTGAATGGTCTGTTAGATTGGCAAAACAATTGGATATTGCTCAGAATACGGCATGAGAACGATGTTCCAGAAGAATACTATGGTCGAGGAGAGCTCTGGAAAATAAGTGATAACGGAACTGAACTAACTCAAATCACCTTCACTTATACAAATGGAATACGTACAGAGTGGTGGAACACTGCATACACAAACAGGGGTACTGCTGGGTGGGGCCGGTTCATTCCTGGAACTGACCTCGTGTATTTCTCTGCTCACGATGGAAACGGATGGTGGCAAGCACACACATGTAAAGCTGATGGAACTGATCAGTGGAAGTTAATCAGTAAATCTAGCTACTCCTTCACAATAGGTATGTCCCCCACTGGTAACAAACTCGTATGGGGTACAAGCTGGTATTGGGATGAGCCTACTACCCTCATGTCAAGTAATGTTGATGGTACAGGGACAGTTACAATGAAGGAGTTATCGTTCAAAACGAGTCCTTTGGTACTGGCGGATGGCGATACAGTCATGTTCAATCGCCCTGATGGTGATATAGGTGCAATACAGGTAGACGGGACAGATGACAGAGTTGTACTCAACGACGAATATAGTAACTACTTGGTGAACTACAATCCTGTTGATGGAAATTCATTTCTAATGCGGAGTGATCGGAGTTCAGATGGTAACGATCACATATACAGTGTTGATGTTGACGGTACGACTATTATTCAACTTACAGAGGGTTTCTACAATGATTACAACGCTATGTATTCTCCCGACGGACACAGCTTATTGTATAAGCGACTCCCTGTGAACGGAACCTCCTATGAACTAATTATTACATGGGTTGGCAAACAGGTTGAAGATCTGCAATCCGCCTCAATCAAGATGCTGTTCGTAGGAGATCTGCCGGGAAACAATATTGATGCAACAATCACCATTGGTTTCTATTCTAATGGGGCGCATCTGGGTGTCGGGTCCCATCAAGAGCTGATTAATATCTCCTCTGAATCAGGTTCTGTCCGACCAGTTGGATTGGGTTACGATGAAATGCGTGAGCACGTATTCTTCACGACTTTTGATGAAAGTGAAGGCAGCGATACACTCGAGTATGATGTAGTGAGTCATCGAAATTATGCAGCTTGGACTGAATCGGAGCGGTTTGGAACTTGGAATGGTCCACTCTCTAATCAGACCATCGCCGATTCCATTTTCTGGGGCGGCATCATCCAATTCGAAAACCTGACTGTATACTTTGAAGATGGAAGCACCTTTGTGTGTAATTCACATCTCATCACTCTATCTGCTGTATTCACTAAGACAGACGGGGTGTGGGATTCGGCTGTCTTCATCACAACTTCAGACAGTGAAGGAATCTCTATTGACAATCGAGTGGTAACAATATCAATCAGATATCCCGTGGTTGTCTCTCCAGTTTTCCTGATTACAATAATAACGATAACCGCAGCAATTGGAGTAGTTGCAGGTGTCGTCTATCTAAGATCCGTACGAGCTAAACCAGAATATCATGACGAGTATGTTGTCTACTATTAAATTAGGGATGAATGGGCTTACTGAATGCATGGCAATATATCCCGTTGTTGCGGATAATGATGTTGGAATCAAGCAATATCAATACAATTATCGTTGTGGTTCATAATCAGATACCACTCAAAGCCTGTTCAATATTCTCTATTCTCTTCAGAAGCTTCTTCCTATTATATTCCTTAATTTCAGGCACCTGTGCAAGTCTTTGTAGCACGTCAAGGAAAGATGAATCTCTCCGGACTGCATCCAAGTCCGCATTTCTCGATTCACGTATTGATTTTCTATAGGTTCGGACACTGAGGAAGCCTAGAATCGGTGCGAGAATGAATACTGGTATGATCATAAATGCTAGATTCATAGTTCTCTCTTCGAAGATTAGTAGGAACGCAAAGAGTCCTGCTGTTAGACCAAGTGCTATAGCTGACCCATATAGTGCAGCATCTGCATCAGAAAGTGGTCTGTCTATTTTCTGTTTCACTTCTATATATGATATGAGTTCTGGCGGGGTTAACGTATTTACTTCCCAGGTCTCAAGAAGAACAATACTCTCTTCATTTTCATCCAGCACATCAAATGGGTTAGTATTCACATCGCCCCACTGGACACGTTGTACTTCACATTCAGCGTATCTCGGGTCATTCTGAAGGAGTTTTTCCAATTCCTTGCTACTTTCATCTCTGTAGTATAGTCCATACTCTACTTCAGACGCATCAATCTCGACTCTCAAACCACAGTCCCACAGACATTGTCAGAATTTGAAAGATTATTTAGTTTATGGCTCATGGATATTCTTCTGGTGTTTGCAGTCCAATACCTTTCACATCAATGTGACTATTCAGACCGCAAACCGAGTCTTAATGAGCTAATTGATATCCTTCTCAAAATAGTGCTCTTATTGGTGAAATTAATAATGAGTAATCTTGCAAAAGACGATTGGTCAGCTGAAGATCGAGTTCAGAGAATGGTTAGACGATATCCTTTGAGTTATCATGACCTCTTTTGGGTCACTCTGCAACGTTTAGTAGGATCAAAGCAAAAGGATGTGATTGCTGACTTTGGTTGTGGACCAGGACTTCTTCTCGTAGATTTGGTTAAGAAGTATCATGCAAAGTATGTGTATGGCTTTGATGAGAGCGAGGCTATGCTCAAACAGGCAGCACGATTCCTCAGTGAAACTATTTCAGATGAGCAGTTTACGCTTCAGAGAATTAATTTTGATGAATCGCAAGTTATGTTGGAATCCGATGCAATAGACTTGGCTTTTGCAGGACATATGTTCCATGAGATTGCTGATCCAGGTAATCTTGCCTCACAGGTGTTCACAGCACTTAAGCAGGGAGGGCAGTTTGCTATCTTGGATTATATTTCTGGGAATCCTGATGGTTTTATCAGGAAAATGGTTGGATCTGGTATGGATGAGAAACATGCTAGAGCTCGCTATCCTCACATGTGTAAACACTCGGTTGATGACCTCACGGAATTTCTTTCAAACGCAGGATTTTCGAATATTGTTTTTGAAAAAATCGATGAGGCTTCCCGGGCAGTTGTTGTAGGCATCAAAAGATGACATGGTATGAACTCTGAAACCCTTACTTCTTCGATAGCACTCAAATCTAAAGACCTCATCAGACATAACGGTATAATTGTACAAATACCCAACTCATACAAGAGTGAACACTACAAAAACACTTCAGGCATTGCCTATTCGAGTGGCTAATGAAAGAACACTCACCAAGACTTCCCATCCCAGCTCGGTGATCCCATATGTCCCTCTTCCTTCTTTCTCAATACATTTCATCCTCAGTAATGGCATCGCATGATGTGCAAATCCTCCACCTCGAATTTGTAGATGTTCTGAAATCTCCGAATATGTTTTCCTTCCCATAGTGAGGAACTTCAAGAATTGCAATCTGGTTTGGTTTGCCAGTATATCAAACAGACTTGAAACATCTACATCTTTGGCAAGTAGATTATCGATAGGATTGACAACTGTCCACCAGACATTGGTTTGAGGTTCTTCGATACCATAAAGCCCCGCATTGATAACAACACCATCGAAGTTATTCTCAATACGGAATCTTTCTAGCTCGTTGACAATATTCTTGAATGAAGGCATGTCCTTTCTCAACATATCAAGAAATTTGGTCATAGAAACCACTCCTTTCTGTTGGCCTGTCTTCTTTGTAAGTCGCTTTCGAAGCTCAACCAAGGTATGGATAGTTTTGTCCAGATCTTCAATGACACTAATATCGTCTTTCAAATCCATTTCATTTTGATCCATTCAATCATCTCCCACTATCTAAAATGGTGGGCAAAGGTAGAGATGAATAACGTCTTGCAGTCTCTCCAAATCAATACCCTCATTTTCGAGATGTTCGAGTTCACCTCTCTCTTCTAGTTTCTTCATCACGACATCCACTGTGAGTGATCTATCTGCAGGCATTTGTTCTTCGGGTGACCACAAATCAGTCCTAACAAAGCTCTCAAAGATCAACTGAAGGTTTTTTGGTGAAGGTTTGATACGATGATTCACTGTTAGATGTGCAAGCACATTACAGAGCTCAATTCCCTTCGCAGTCACTCTGATAATTCCACTCTCATCTTGGACCACGATTCCAAGGTCCACCAATGCTTCCACATCATCTTCAGAAGTGGCAGCGAACGGTCTCTCGAAAGCTCTGTATAGTGTCTGTATCCTATCACCTTGAATGATTTTTGTGAAGTACTCTCTGACCACAACCCCTTCCCTCGCCATCGATGCAATCTTTGCCAAGCTATATGGTCGAAGTGTAGACACATACCAAAAGAAGCGATCTTCAGAATCGTTGGCATAGAGGCCACCATAGATCAGAATTCCATTATTGGGATTCGTCTTGAGGTCTTGGACCATGAACTCGGTGAGAACATCATGGCCACAGATTGGAACTGCAAATTTTCCAACATTCTCTATTCTACATGTTTCGTTAGTAGATTGAGTTGTTTCCATTAGAATTATCCATCCTTATAGCAAGCTATTAATTACAATATTACGTAATAATGTAAATATATCTTTTGTTTACCGCTTCTCCTATGACTACTGACCCAGTATGATTCGCAAGTTGGTTGGCACTTGCTCGTGCGAGCTTTGCCTTTGTAAAGTTTCTATTCTTGTACGCTGCTATGGGTTGGACTATGGTAGGTTTTGTCTTGAACCGGACTCCTCTGGCTTCATGGCTGAAATCTGGTCAGGTTGTTAAAGGAACATCCAGTGTGGCGATAGGAGTCTAGTGTAAAAAAAGGGGGGGAAATGGTTCTCCTCTCTTTATTCTGCATCTGTTTCTCCAAACAGTAGGGAAGGTATTCAGATCGGAGCCTCTCTTGAAAAACAATCTTGATGAAGGTATCATCTTTTTGTAATCTTGCGTCGGTAGGCAATCTATTATGTTCATCAACTAAATAGTATACTAAAAGAATTCCTGGAAGCTGGCAAACAAGATGAAACTGGAAAACATCGAGAGGATTCAAACTAGAGTTGATGTTGTCACTCGTAGATGGTGGTTCTTTCTTGTACTGCTGATACTCCAGATGCTTCCACCTCTCACTGCTGAGCCTGTCGGTCCTGAACAGGCAGGATGGTTGATAGGAGCTGTGCTTTCCCAAGCAATTGTCTATGACCTAGCTCCTCTCTTTCCTCTCTTCAAGATACTTGCAGTCCTCATGATTGTTTCAGTCTTCACCCTAAAGACAAGGATCTCACGATACTTCAGTGTCTATGTCGGTGTCTTCTATGTCCTCGTTGCGTTTCTACAGAGCACTGCTTTCACTGAGGAATTTGGATTTGCTGTAGTCACAGTGAATCTGGTCATGTTCCTCGTCGTTGCATTAACGTGGTTCTGGGAGGCAATGGCTCAGAAGAATGTTTTCGATACTCCTCGGCTAGACAAGTCCACGATTTGGGTGATTCCATTTGCCATTCTGGCATTCTGGTATCCCATCAATACAGAAACCATGGTGTTGGACCTCAATCCTCTCCTATTTTTGACTGGCGAGTCAGGATTGGCTTTCTGTATGATGACCCCTGTATACCTCTCAGTCCTCATTATCTTCTAT
>SDNZ01000168.1 GCA_004524565.1 Candidatus Thorarchaeota archaeon | reverse complement strand
TATTTACAATAAGAGCCATAACCGGAGCAAGCGAACAAGATAGAGCATATCGCTTCACTTCCCAAGGGATCTCGAATCCGTCTTCGATAGCCCCAATTTCCCACATTTTAAAAGATTCCAAACCGGGTTTCTTCTCATGATCAAGTATGGGATGAACTACCTTTCCTCCCTCCTTATTTTTCCCATGGCGAATAGGAAGACCTCTAGGGATATGCGAGGGTCTCCCGCAGAATCCGTAGTAACCTCCTACTTTCCCGTGTTTGATCAGGTTCCGAATTGCCTCTGCCTCTTCAAATGGTTTCTCTATCTCATATGCGGGAACCCAAATCATATGATCTTCGCATCTCAACTCTCCACATAGCGCACAAGGATTAGATTCTTGGTTCGTTCGTATATATCCGAATCGTTTACATTCTTCACATGTTGTCACAAATATTCCCTTCAAATCTACTTGAAAATAGGATTATTAGCCGAGGTTAATATCTTTCTACAATTTCAAGAAGCCTTATGAAGCCAAAACAATGCAATGAATAGGAGGATATTCAGGATGGCAAACAATGTGTATTCATCAGATTTCCTTGTTATCGGTAGTGGTCTTTCTGGTCTGCTATTCGCCCTGAAAGCCGCCAAACATGGTACCGTACACATAATCACCAAAGGACGCATAAACGACTCTTCAACAGAAAGAGCCCAAGGCGGGATTGCTGCCGTTGTGTCGCCTGAAGACTCCGTTGAATTACATATTCAGGATACGATTCGTGTGGGTGACAAACTCTGTCATCCCGATGTTGTTGAAAAAATCGTCCGTGATGGCCCAGAACGAATTCGTGAACTAGTGAGCCTTGGAGTTGATTTCTGCGGCGAAGACGACACTGGTGATTACGAGCTGGGTCTCGAGGGCGGGCATAGTAAGCGTCGGGTTCTTCATGTTAAGGACCATACTGGTGAAGATATCGAACTTGCCTTGGTCAAACGAATAGAATGTGCAGAGAATATCAAAGTCTTTGAGAATCATATAGCTATCAACCTCTTCGTGCGGAATAACCGTGTGCATGGTGCCTATGTTCTAGATGCTAATACAGGTGAGATTGAACACTTCACCTCTAAGATTACTGTCCTTGCAACTGGCGGCGCAGGAAGAGTGTTTCTCTATACTAGTAACCCCGATGTTGCAACAGGTGATGGAATTGCAATGGCATACCGTGCTGGTGCAAGTGTAATGAATCTAGAAATGGTTCAATTCCATCCGACATTATTGTATCACCATAAGATAAGATCCTTACTTATTTCTGAAGCACTTAGGGGCGAAGGCGCTCAACTCATTGGTCCTGGTGGTAAGCGATTTATGCCTAACTACCACAAAGACGCTGAACTAGCACCTCGTGATGTGGTTGCACGAGCAATCGATAATGAACTCAAAAAGACTGGTGCCGACCATGTGTGGCTTGATATCTCCTTCAAAAATCCTGATTTTATTAAAGATAGATTTCCACAGGTCTATGAAGGTTGCCTTGAGGCGGGAATTGATATTACTAAAGAGCCGATTCCTATTGTTCCTGCTGCCCATTACATGATGGGTGGGGTTAGAGTTGACATCAATGGAAAGACCGATGTCGATGGTCTCTTTGCGATAGGTGAAACTGCATGTACTGGCTTTCATGGTGCAAACAGACTTGCATCCAATTCTCTTCTTGAGGCAACAGTGACCGCGCATAATGCAGCTGTAACAGCTGTTGAAGAACTCAAAGAAGATGTCCCAACAGTAGTCATATCTCCTTGGGATCCTGGGGATGCAACGGACTCTGATGAATTGGTAGTTATTGCTCATCTTTGGGAAGAAATCCGTAGGATAATGATCAACTATGTCGGAATTGTCCGTTCAAATAAAAGACTCATCAGAGCCAGAAACCGCATCAGTTTTCTTATGCGTGAAATCAATCAATTCTATTGGGACTTTAATCTCACTCCCGATCTTATTGAGCTACGAAATATCGCACTTGTGGCAGAACTTATCATCAAAATGGCAAGGATGCGGAGGGAAAGCCGTGGTGCACACTATAATCAGGACTTTCCAGATGAGTCCGACGAGATAGTTGATACAATACTACGAAAAGGGTATAGTGCTGTTCGTTCTGTATAATCTGAGAAGGTAGGATGATGTGTGCCAATCGTCGTCAGCACGTTAGCGCTTTGGGACTACCTATCGGAGTTCTCATTGTCATCCCCTCTCTCATAATGCTTCTAACCAATGATGTGACCATTGGTTGGGATATTGATCCACTTCTGAACATTCCTATCATGATTATCGGATTAGCAGTAATTCTTTCAGGGCTCACACTCTTAGTAGCTACAATCAGAATGTTCTCAAAGATTGGTAAAGGAACTCTTGCACCATGGGCTCCACCACAGACACTTGTTGTGAAGGGTATATATCAAAGAACCAGAAGTCCGATGATTTCAGGAGTTTTAATAGTACTTCTTGGAGAGGCAATAGTTCTCTCATCAACTTGGATATTTCTTTGGTTTTTACTTGCTACAATTACGAACCACTTCTATTTCATTAGATTTGAGGAACCTGGATTGCTAGATAGATTCGGAGATGCATATCAATCGTACAAGGACAATGTGCCCCGATGGATTCCACGAAGAAAACCTTGGCAACCCGATCACGATTCTGAAGTTGCCTGAATTGGTTCTATATCCGGTGCATTGCGCCATCTATTGTTATATTCGTTAGCAGGACCTCTCGGAGCTTTTTCATCTCCCCATCGACCAGTGAAGTCCCGAAAATTCGTTTCATCTAGTTTCCTTAATACATTAGCAGTAGCCCAGATCATTCCGTGATCTCGGATTTTATCACAGAATATCTTTGCATAGCACCGTGGAGCGCTTTGAGGCGAAGGATAATTTGCATGGGAGCCAAGTGCAACCCAAACATGAAGATGGGCATCTTCAAGAATAGGCATTTCACGATCAAAACCCGGTAGCGTTTTTTCCAATGATGCAAGCCTTGCTTTGAGATGATTAGAAACAAGCCATACTGCATTTTGGGTACTTAGTCCTCCGTACAGTCTTACTTCAACATGCTCCCAATCTCCAAGGTGGTCACCTATGCCAAAATGCGTTCCTGGAAAGTCATTGTAGTTATACCAGAACCAATATCGGATCTGGGTCATTGACTTATCAGTCCATATCTCATAGTAGCAAGGTGTTGAATCATCAAGCGTCTTAGGTGTCTTTGTGAGTTCGAATCTGCTCCAATCACTTTGGTATAATTGGAATATTCTCTCTGCATCGGAGGGGAAACAGCAGTGTGCGCTCTCGTCTGGATGAAAATGAAGTATTGGTGCAAATGATCTGACCAAATCGATGGTGTTCATATTGAAACATCCTCTACAACTACACCGCCAGGGATGGCACAAATCGATGATTCTGGTTTTATTCCAGTTTCACGTTCATATTCCTCAGTGGTTTCAGTTAGAACATTCTTTGCTATTTTTTGTTTTGCTAGAATTAGTACATTACCTTCAAGTCCTGACCCTGTAAGTCTACAACCTAACACTCCATCCAGTTGTTGTGCAATATTCACGAGCGTTTCCAAGTTTTGATGTGAGACCTCAAAGAGGTCTCGAGAGCTATTATGAGACTCAACCAAAATCTTACCTAGAACTTCCAACTTGTTCTCCTTCATAGCAGCAATTCCATCTCTAACTCTTTGATTCTCTTCGACTACATGTGTTACCCTTTTTAATGATGTATCATCCAAAATTTCTGAGATTGATTGGAGGTTAGTGGGAGTGATAGCTGAAAGACTGTGAATGTCCCAATTCTCCTCTTGGAGTGTGGACAAAGCTGTTAGGCATTCAGCTCTTCGTTCATTTAAAATTCCGTTTGCAGATAGGTTCACCATCGAATTCACTATTATGAATGAGATATCGTCTGGAATGGCAACATCTTGGGTTAACATATTTCCGCAGTGAATTCCAAGGAGCGAGTTTGGCTTACCAAGTTGTGATGTGAATTGATCCATGACTCCACAAGATAGACCACAGAACAATCGTTCTGCTTCATAGGCAAGCATTGCTTTTGCTTTTGGTTGAATTTCTAATTTTCCCATATGTGCGATGATATTGACCAATGAGACCTCCAAAGCTGCTGAAGAACTCAAACCACTTCTTTGTGGAATATTTCCGTGGATAACTCCCTTAATCCCTTGTACATCATGATGACGCCGATGAAACGCCCAGTAAATACCTCTTACATAATCACTCCAATGATGCTCAGTTGGTATTGCAAGATGATCAAAACTAAATCTCGTAGTCTCGTTATAGTCTATTGAATGGAGAATTATTTCCTGTGATGGAACTCCCATGGTCCAGACATATTGATCTATCGTAGAAGTGAGAACTAAGCCTCCGTTATAGTCTGTGTGATTTCCTAAAATCTCTATTCTGCCGGGAGCTCTTGATACAACTACCGATTCAGATACTTTTGTATCGAGATCTCGCAAAGCGTTGGTCAATGCATCTGGGTAATCCAGAATCAGATCGCCTCCCGCAGCTCTTTAGCAATATCTTCGGGACATGAATCGTTTGTGAACACTCCTACTCCAGTTTCTACCCCTGCAAGGTATTTCTTTCTTGAGCGGTCTCTCCAAGGAGGATATAGTTCAATATGAAAATGCCAATACGGATGGTTTCCAACCGAAGGTCTCGTATGAAATGCCATAACATATTCCACCTCATCAAAAATCTTGGAATATCTTTGGACGACATCTTGGACCATCTTACCAAGTTCTAGCAATCTATCATTAATCTCTATTAGACTTCCGACATGCTCTCTTGGATAGATATGAACTTCATATGGTAGTCGCGCAAAGTGTGGTACAAATGAAACAAAATGGTCAGTTTCTAAAATGATCCTGCTCGTCAATGTCTTCAGCTCATTTTTCAATATCTGACAGATGAGGCATTCCTCTTCTTTCTCCCACATTCTTTGTGACTGCTTCAACTCTTGTTTTATCCGCGGCGGAATGAAGGGAAGCGCATACACCTGTGCATGCGGATGATTTAGGCTGACTCCTATTGACTCTCCCCTATTTTCAAATTCATAGATATACTCGATACCTCTCTTACTATCTAATTCCTTGAATACAGTGAGATATTCTTCAAACACTCTCTCAATTTGCTTATCATCCATCACCTCGATTTGCTCATCATGTTTGGGGGAGAGAACAATCACCTTACAAAATCCGTACGCTGGAGCTTCCATCACATAGTTCTCATCCAAAGGAATCATTCCAACACGAGGATCTAGAGATGGAAACTTGTTATCTAGAGTCAGTACCTGCCACTCACAAGAAGCGTCCTTGCTTTCAGGACAGAATGGACATAGAGTAGAATCATCTTGAATCTGTACATCTCCTCTTCCTGAGGTTACAATAACCCATTCACCTAGCATTGGATTCCATCTAAGAGAGCTCATTCTGAATCAAATTATGCTCATATCATGTTCGTTAAATTCATGCCGAAAGATGACTTTTCAGTATTCTAGGTAGTGTCGATAGTATGAATCCCGAAGAAATCAATGAACTTGAACTGCTTGGTCATAATGCTTGGTTTGCTCAAGAACGTATGCGGTTGGGAGGATGGCTGTTACGTGGTGACCATGGAGTCACTCGCCGTGCAAATAGCGTACTTCCATTAGGCGCTCCAGGATTAGACCTATCTACAGCAATAGATTTCGCAGTTGAGTTCTATACAAGTAGAGACCTTATTCCTCGATTTCAGGTATCCGAAGCTAGTCTTCCACAGGAACTGGATACAACATTGGCAGACTTAGGATTCAGAAAAGTCTTCTATGTTGAAGTTTGGATTGCTGAAATATCCGCACTAACAAAGTTTGAACCATTATATGAAACGGAGTATCTAGAGTCGTTAACGGAAAAATGGATTGACACTTATCTTCAAGCTTCGGGATATGACTTGGCGACCATGGGCATTAGAAAAGATATCTTGGAGCGAACAGACCAACCAAGCATCTTCGTTCAGGCTAATGGAAGTGATTCAGTTGATGCAGTAGGATTTGGTGTTGTTGAAGGAGATTGGCTAGGTATATTCAATATTGGCACACATCCAGAGAAACGAAGGTCTGGGGCTGCAATATCAGTCAATCATGCTTTGGGTTTGTGGGGTTCCAAGCTAGGTGCTACTAAAGTATACCTTCAAGTTGAAACGAACAATAGGCTTGCT
>SDNZ01000167.1 GCA_004524565.1 Candidatus Thorarchaeota archaeon | reverse complement strand
TAGGAAATTGGTCAAACTACTGACTTCCTATATCGTAGAACAATCGAAATTATATGACCTCCATATTGCCATTGGTCGAGTAAAAGGAATTCGTTCCATAGCTCGCAAGGGTAATTTTAGGGGGCGTCACTATCGTGGGATGATACACCGTTGGTCGTTCTACAGAATCACTGAATCTCTCAAGCACAAGCTCGGCATTCAAGGAATTCCACAGAACCGGGTTCATGTCGTTCCTGAGGCGTGGACGAGTATTATGTGTCACAAGTGCGGTCACAAGGGTTACCGTCCAAAACAGAGTTACTTCCTCTGTCATACCTGTGGATATAAGGATAATGCCGACAAGAATGCCGCGATCAATATAGGTCGTAGGCTCATCATGCTCATCACTTCTTTGAAGAATGAGAAAAGAGGACTAGGTCGATGGCTTCTTCCAAAAGAAAAAGCGAAACCGAAGACCAGAAGGAGTTCTAACTCTAAATGGATGTCCTCACTCCCTGAGAGGTTGCCCACCTCGTCTGAAGGGGAGTCCGTGGCTGACTGCAGTGATCAGACTACTCTTGAGTTGTCTAGGAGCAGTACCGACCCCGCCATGGTAACAACTGTGGAAACACCATCTGTTGCTGAGAAGCGTGGTAGTCTTGGCAAGACAAAACAGTGGACAGAAGCTCAGTCTCGAGAGAGGAACAAAGTTCCAATGATATCGAGCAAAGGTCATGTCACAGAGACGGAGTCTAACTCCAATCTGGCTGGTGACAGCGGTCATGGCAAGAGTGGAACACAGCAGTCTGAGGTAAAGGAGGCTTCCTCCTTATGTAATGGTTCAAACAGGTCGGAAGGTATCCGTAGCGGAAGTTCATTGACTGACTTCCCTTCGGAACCCTCTGATGTGATTGAAGAACAGGTCGGAAGTCGTAACAAGGTATTAAATTTACAAAGACAGGTCGGTACCGACCAAGCCATGGAAAATACTATGGAAACGCCGTCTGCCATCATGGGTTCTGGTGACCATGATAGTACAGTGCAGCGGACTGAGGCTCAGTCTGTGCGGAGGGGTCATGCTCCGATAAGGTACAGTAGAACTTATGCACAGCCAGTAGGAGATGTCCTACGGGTTGCTGGTGACAGCAGTCATGAGGAGGCTGAACATGGGAGTTGATGGAAGAGATGTTTCACTCACCAACTACGGTCGGACTAGGGATTCTTGGTTTCGACTATAGTTCAACAGGTCGGACGTCCCTGCTTGGTGCACAGGCAGGGATCTCTCTCCATGATACTAGGTCGGACCTTGTGAGCCGCTGCAATACTTCTATTGCTAGTAGTAAACTTCTTTATTCATCAATAAGTCGGACCTTGTTAATCGATTATTTAGAGGTGCGGCCTATCTTTTACCGAAACTGGTCGTACCTTGTTGGTCGCTACACTACTTGTGTGACAGAACGAACTCGACCAAATAGAAGCAGGTCGGGAATCACTTCCTACGTTTGCTTTTGTGAGGATTTGTGTAGAACCTTCAAAAGAAGTATGATGAGTATTATTCTTAAGCAATATCAAAAAATAGTCAAACTAGTGCATACAAGGCAATTTGGAGGATATCTTAGTGAATGAAGTATTACCATCTGAGAAGCAGATTGCACAACGGGCTTTCAAGATGGTAAATACCATTGCTCACTATTGTGTCAAACAACAATTATTGAAAAAATTTGACAAATCTGAGATAATAGAAGCTATTCGTGTTGTGGCTTCAAATATTCTAATCTCTAGCTGGACTGAACTATCACTACCTGAAGTCACAGAAAATAGGGATTTGGGTATTAATGAGTTTTCACCACACATCTCTGACTTATCAAAGCCAAAAATCGAAACCATTGTCAAACAGATGGTAACCGATTTCGATTACTCAAATTTTCTTGATATTTTATCAGACATCTCTGCAACTGAATTTGCAAAGTATTTGGAAACAATACATGATTTTGCCGTCTATGGAGATATAGAACTCAATAGTTTCGGTATAAAATCAAATGGGACATCGACAACTAAGAAAATTAGTGGAGCTTTTTATACACCCGCTTCAATCGCTCATTTCATTTGTGAAAACACAATAGGTTGTGCTATTGATGAAATCCTTACTCAATTATACAATAACGAAGATCAATTAGATGCATTTACTCAATTAATGAATATCAGTGTCGTTGACCCTGCATGCGGTCCTGGAACCTTTCTGGTAGAAACGTTGAGTGTTTTGAAGAGCAGATATCAGCTAATTCGGGAGAAATTTGAAGGATTAAATCTTGGTCAATCATATGAAGTGAATAAATTCGAATCGATAAAATTGTGGCTCAAAGACGAAAAATCTTTTCTGAATCATTTTCTTGGACGGATTTACGGTGTTGACATCGATCCGTGTGCAGCTGAAATTGCTTCTATATGTGTTTCAGCTTTCGTATCAAAAGAGAATCGAAATTTGAAACAAACTTTTCTTGATACAATCAAACCTGGTAATTCTCTCATATCTGAATTTCCTCCTCGTCTTATCCGACCACATGAAGATATTGTTCAGGAACTTGTATCAAAACGCCATCTACTATCTTGCATACCCCAAATCAGCAAAAGAAAGGATGAATATTATAAATATAGAAAAAGAATAGACAGCATTCAAGACTCATTGTTTCTTAATATTGAAGGTACACGTGCGTCTTCAATAATTGATGAAGATGTCATCACAACTTTTTGTTGGGAGCTGGAATTTCCTGAAATCTTTCTCGTGACAGATGAATCAAGAGCTTCTGGATTCTCATTTGCTGTGATGAATCCTCCTTATGATATTCTAAAACTTAATCGCTCTGAATTCTTACATTCCAAACAGAGCCCAAAAGAGCGTGAAGTAGCTCTTCAAAAATTCAATGAACAAAAGGAGAAAGAGAAAAGCCTAGTTCAATTCTTTAGAAAGTCAGGGCAATATTATTTATCGATTGATAATGTACTCAATCTTTATCGATTGATGATTGAAAGAACAATACAAATTACATCATCAAAAGCAAATGTAGGATTTATTGTTCCTTCAACACTTCTATGTGATAGTTCTTCAAAGAAGTTAAGACAGGCTATTCTTCGTAATTACTCAATTCTTGGAATTGATGATTTCTCAGAAAAAGCGAATATCTTCGTAGGTGTGACACAAGCGGTCTGTATTTTCAGGTTTGATAAATCAGAATCTTCTACAGAAATACCGATTGCAATACACGAATCAAATTCTAACTCATTTATTGGGACATCATATCATAGACTCCCTCTTGAAATGATTGAATCAATATCTGGTGAGTCATTCAGTATACCAAGGGTATCTAATCAATCTTGGAATATCCTTAAGAAAATTCACAGATGGCCCTCTGTCAATGAACTCAGTTGGATTAGGAACCGCAGAGGCGAACTTGATCTAACTGCCTATAAGAAATTCATTACGCATAAAGAAACTAATACAAAGCTTGTACGAGGAAATCATATTGGTCGTTATACTATAAGTTGGGATTGCAAATCAAAGGAGTGCTATGTTCATCGTGATGCTTTTCTCAAAGCATTAGGAGCTTCTGAGAAAGTTAAGGATGTTTTCACCTCAAGAATTGCAGGTCAACAGATATGTAACATGGCTCAAAAGTGGCGATTAAAATTCGGACTTGTAGGGCAAAACACTGTTTTGGGTAATTCCTGTAATTATCTCATTGTAAGTGATACTGATAATAATCAGGATAATCTGATGTTCCTTCTGGCAATCATGAATTCACATTTACTCAATTGGCGATTTAAAATCACAAGTACAAATAACCATGTCAATAATAATGAAATCGATATACTCCCAATTCCATCGCCAGAATTGATGAGTAAGGACGAACTTGATTTGTATACAAAAATCCTTTCGAATGCAAAAGAACTTGTTGGAAATTATAGTGTGACCATTGATTATGAAACCGAGGCCCTAATATTTCATCTTTATGGCCTTGATAAAGAAGAAGCCTTAACAATACTAAGATTTCAAGGTGCAAATAACAATGAAACCGAAATAATCATCCATAAATTGGGTGCAATACGAAAAAATGAGAGTTGATGCAAATTTCAATGAAATCTTCTTTACTCTATGATCATGTGACCGCTAAACTAAGTAATCTGGATATGGAAATGGTTGTAGCTATACCTCCAGGTGGTAATTGGAAAGATATTCCACTTGAAACAGTTAAAAAATCAAGGAGGTTACAACAAATCCAAGCCTCTGGGGGTAGGACTACTTACTATTGTCGTCTTAAATACGATACTCCAAGTTATACCATCAACACGTTCTTCAACAGGCCTGGAAATGGATGCTTCATCCATCCTGAGCAGAATCGACTCATTAGTCTAAGAGAGGCTGCACGATTACAGTCTTTTCCAGACGATTTTCGTTTCTTAGGAGGTAAACCCTCGAAATACAAACAGATTGGAAATGCGGTTCCTCCACTAATGGCCAAAGGGGTTGCACAAGTATTCCAAGGTGATACAGCTATTGATCTGTTTGCTGGTGCAGGCGGTCTGTCTTGGGGACTGCATGAAGCTGGTTTCAAATGCCTTGTATCTGTAGATTTTGAGAAAAATATGTGTGAAACACTTAGAGCCAATAACTTTGCAGAAGATGTTCTCAATCTAGACTTGACTGAAAATCAATCGATTGAAGCAGTCTGTGAAACTGCAGAAAATCATCTCAAGGGAAAGCAACTTGATTTATGTGCTGGAGGTCCTCCTTGTCAAGGGTTTTCTACAGCTGGAAACTGGGACCATACTGACCCACGTAATAACTTGTTCAAACCGTTTCTTGAGATTGTGAAAAGACTTCAACCCATCAACGTCTTAATAGAGAACGTCCCTGGAATTAAGTCAATGATGAAGGGTTCCATATTGAAGAAAATTCTATCTGAGCTGAAGAAGATGGAATATAGTGTTCATTATACTTCTCTCAAATCAGAAATCTTTGGAGTCCCTCAGAGGCGTCGTAGAGTTTTCATTTTCGCTTCTTTGTCAAGAGAGAACATCATAACTCCAAGACCGCTCTTTTCGGGTTTTGGAGATGATCAAGGCATATTTCAAGATGGAGAATTTATTCTCCTTCCTCCACCATTGACAGTTGGTGATGCAATATCAGACCTCCCTAAAATCCCTCAAGGTGCAGGGAGTGAGGTTATGGAATATGATTCAACTTGGATAAAATCGAAATATCAACTATGGTTGAGAGGTCAAATCTCATTTAATACTATGTATGAACATTATTTCTCAAGGTCTAAGAACCACTGAACTCCTGTTTTAACTGAATGAAGTCAAATCTGTCTATTCATCTATACCGGAATTGAATTCTTCGACTAACCAATCTGAAAAGGTTGTTAGAGCTTTGTCCATTTTATTAAGGGCTCTAGACTGATTTCTGTTATCTAATTGTTCTATGATTATATCTGCGAAATTATTGACATCTCTTAGATGTTCTTGGGGGAATTTCCGGTTATCTTTATCCAAGTACTGACCAAGGGACTCCAAAGAGATTCGAACATATCGCTCAGCATTCCTACTATATTGCCTCATGGTACTTCTCTTCTTTTTGATTTGATCATAATTACCTGTTGTGGGGTCAAAACCAAGAAACTCAATACTATAGTAAGCGTATTCTGGATGCAAATAATTTTCTACTAAGAATTGACGATGACCTCCTTCTGCAATCCTTCCTAATAGGGTGAGTACGTAATGCAGGTTTGTTCTCAATAATCTACTAACAATTTTTGCTTCCTCATCACTTTTTGGTTTATCCTTTAACAGGTTCCAAATATTTTTCGTATGCCAAGATACCACATCGATTCCATCTTGCTCTTTTTTACGTAATTCCTTAATATCTGCAAGAATCATTCTGTTATTTCTGCCACTATTACACGAACGACATGCAGGTCTTAGGAAGGGGGGATCACCGACACTGAAACCGAGAGAAATAGGACCTAGATGATCTGCAGTTACTTTTCCTCTCTTTCCGCAAATAGAACATATACCTCTTTTTCCTGCTTTGTTAATTTCTCTCATTAGCCATGCCGCCGCTTTCCAATCACCATCCGACCAATATTCGTATGCACGACGGTCCTCACCATATCTTTGAAGATTGGAGCGGTGCCTCCCAGTATCTTCTCGAGCTCTACAACACTTGTTGTAGGTATGATATCCATCAAATCTGTCTGGGCAATTACTCATTGCTCCTGGACTAAACATAGTTTGTTTCTTTTCGAGTATATATTTCAAATTT
>SDNZ01000031.1 GCA_004524565.1 Candidatus Thorarchaeota archaeon | reverse complement strand
CCTAGATCCCAATCAACCTGAGTATAATTTACAGGATAATCTGCGATAGACCGCGAATTATACTGATTATATGAAACAGGATTTGTAAGTGGCTCCTCTGTCGTAAGATCAGCTACGGGAGGAGTCATGAATAATGATAAAGAAAATAGACCTAGTGCAAACAATGAGAGCATCTTTGTGATAGGCTTCGTGTTTTACACCTCAATGTAATTCTCTTAGCAACCGCAGCTGCATCAAGCAAGAACACGAACGTGCTGTTTCTTCGAAACCAACCAAAAGATGTTACGTGCTGCATCACTAGGTGGCATCATCACTAGCAGCGGTGCAATTACAAAAATATCTTGTAGATAGAATATAAGCTTACGTCGATTGAATCAGACCTATAAAATGAATAGGATTACGAATTTCCGAAAAAGGTTTGAAGAGCGGGATTGTACCCGCTCTAAATCAAATTAATGTTCTATCAGAACATCGCCATGATATGTGGAGTGACAAATGCTTCGATTAATGCTGCAATAATCAACATGAATGCGATTAGTGCAAATGTTCTCCAAGTGCGTTCGTCGCCAAGTAGAGACCTTGTCCTTGAGGGGATAGATTCCCAATCCTCAGCTTCAACTGTTGGCCACAAGTTCTTTCCAATTCGAATAGCGGCAGCTGCGGCTACAAGAAATACTGGTATCTCAAGAATTGCATGGGGCAGTATCGATGCGAGGAACCTCGCAACATTTCCACCAAACGGTGGAGGAGCTGTTAATTGTATGATTGCAATTCCACCGACTGTCAGAGCTGTAGATAGAACCTCAGAGATTGCTAACGACATCAAACTGAACTTGATGAAAGTTATGAGGAAATCCTCACTCTTACTTTCATAATGAATTTCAACCTCCTCATCATCACCACTCACAACACGCTCGCTCGTAGATTGCTTACTAAAGAATAATCTGTACCCTGCAGCAAGGAAAAACGGAATCACGATTAGTGCAATCAAGGTGAACTGATCATCATAGACAAAGTACTCAATTGCAAATATCATTATGAAGAGTGGGAACCAGGTACTCCCGATTCCTTTTCCACGCGCGACATTCGCAATCGAAACTAATCCAATGAGTAGTACTGGAATTCCAAATATAATGACTGCACGATAACCAAGTTGCGCCGCAAATCCAAGAATAGGATCATAGCTATTGAATACACCTTGTGCTGCATCAAACTGTGTCCAGACATACGTCGCTGCTGCACAGATTACTAACAGAACTACACTCCAGGTGCCAACTATTTTCTCCTTCCCTGATTTCTTAACACCAACGAACCAGAGAACAGCAGACCAAAATACAGGTCCAATGATTAGCATCAATAATGTTCGAATAATGTTATGTTCAGCAAAAATAACAAACCATCCTCCCGGGTTATATGTCGTCGGGATAAGGATGGCTTCAAGTCCATCAGGATCACCTATCTTTCGAAGAAGTGCATCTAGAGTACTCAGAACGAATCCGGGGTTTGCTATTGCTAAGGTAACAATCCAAACACCGACCAAAGATACAGCAAGTCCACCAAAGAACATCAAAACAGAATCAATGATATCCCTCTTGTGCGTGTTAAGGAGGGGACCTTCTATATCACCAATTGTTTCCTTCCACTTCGCTCGAAAGTCAAAGAAATATAGGATAAACAACGCAGTAAAAATGAACATTGGCAGATTGATTACGAATTGAGATGCTAAACGCCAGATGAATAATTCATCACCAGGCACAATTGGAACAGGAATGATTCTGTTAAAGATGTAACCTGCATAATCGGATGAAGTTGTGAATGCTGCAAGAATGTAGTCCATCCCGGTGAGATAGAAATACGTGAGTAGAGAAACAGTCGCTCCAGAGAGAAGTGCAAAAGTTTCAATTCCACCTCCAATTCGCTTTCGTGCCATATGACCAATAATTCCAGTTATCAACATGAAAGTGAATGGAATTGCTAACATCAACAAAGTCCACACTACTGGAGCAAAGAGCTCATAATTACTACTAGCTCCACCAATTGCGTATTCTACAGAGTTCCCTAGCTGTCGTGGAAATAGGAAAGCACCCATTGTATAGTTCAAGGTTGCCGCAACGACAGCACCAATGAATGCAAGGCTAATAAGAAATCCAGTCCCAACGCCAGCGACCAAATTCTCAATGGTCAGACGAATATTGATAGACCCTAATTTAGATCTAGCGTGAACAATAGCCTCAAACAATTTCTTGTAAAACACTACTGCGAAATCTTCAGCAATTGGTAGAATCAGAATAGCAAAGATGATTGGGGGAGCGGCATACAGCAAACCAGTAATGTAGTAACTGACTACATATCCTGCAGCACCAGCGATATCGGAATTTAGAACTGTCCACACCTGTTCAATGATAGTATAAGCAGACAAGAGAATGTTCAACCTGAAGAACCATCCAAGTACACCTCTCATCATCTCACTTCCCATGTCCCTATCACCAAGATGGAGACCCGCTCCTTTAGCTATTCTATTAGACGCAGGATAGCCAAATCTGTATATCCAGGTCAGGAGTATTGTGATTGCAAGAAGATAGTTATTGACAATTTGAGGAGTGCCCGAGTCTAAAGCATGAATGTAGGCTGGCAGACTACCCATATATGCGGAAAGGGAGGGTATGAGTGTCGCTAATCCTATAATCAAATAGTCTCTCCAAGCATCTTGCCAAGCTTTTGACTGAACTTCAGGATTCAGAGGTTGTGGTTCAACACCTTCAAACCGAATATTATTCACACGATCTCTAAAACCAGAAAATCCATCACTCTCGGGTTCCTTTCTTGTAATTTTACGAATAACATTCTTGAATCGCATCTTTAATGGATCTTGCAGTAAGAGCTTGACAGCCAATACCACCATGCCAAATAGAACTGCATAGAACGCAATCAGAATCCATGTGAGAAAATCTTGAAGAGAGAATGCGAATTGAAATAGCATATCTGTTAGTAATGTCCAGGCAAGTCCTGTCGTATCCAAACTAGGATTAGCCATTGTTACTACATTTGCATCAAGAGCAATTGTGAACAAGAACCAGGTTATGGTTTTGAGATACATAACTCCAATAAATACCTCGATGAGTTTGCTTTTCCGTTTCCTAAAGAATAGTAAGTAAACAAAAGACACTATCAATGGTGGAAGAAACTCAAAGAGTAAGGTAAGAATTGTTAGATCAGCCAGCGCCATAGTTGTCACTCCGAGCTAAGTACAAATCAAAACGTTCTAATTGCATCAAAAAAAGGTTCGTTGCACAGACCTCTGCAGTGAATTTATTGGTATTTCATTGTTATATCGAAAGTTTAAATACAAAAGAATTAGCTATTGTGAAGCATATCAACAGCGGAAGAAAAAATACCGTGAGTTGAGGTGCGTATCATGGAGATTTCACAAGAATTAGTAGACGCAATAAACGACCAGATCAATTTTGAGTTGTATTCTGCGTTCATTTACCTCTCAATGGGCACATGGTTGGAGGAACAGAACCTCGATGGCATGGCTCATTGGATGGAAGTTCAATATCAGGAAGAATTTGCTCATGCGATGAGATTCTATCGCCATCTTACAGAGCGTGGTGCTCGAGTCACTCTGAAGACAATCGAAGGTCCTAAGACCGAATGGGCTTCAGCACATGCAGTATTTGCAGATGCTTACCATCACGAACTCCTTGTCACCGAGAGAATCTACAAGATTGGTGACATTGCTGACAAACTCGGTGATAGATCTACACAATCAATGCTGAATTGGTTCTACAACGAGCAAACCGAGGAAGAAAACAATACGATGGAAATTCGTGACAAACTGAAATTGATTGGTGACTCAATTCCTGCTCTAATGCAGCTTGATGCGAAACTTGGTGCTAGACCACCAGCCCCACCAATTCCAGCTGAATCAACAGCCCCATAGATTCAATCGAACTTCAACTTGATTTGCCGGAGTGAAAACTCTGGCATGCTTTTTCATTTTTCACTTCTTTTGTACAAAATAGCTGTATTCGTAGGCTTCTTATGCTAAAGTTTCTCTCGATTTTACCTGTGTGAGTGAAAAATATGCTACCAGAAGAGATTGTCAAGGTAGTTACGGATACCATTTCTGGAATCCGAGCCAAAGGATACGTTCAATCAATATCTACTCATCATAGAATTCAGGCAAGTCCTGGACTACATGATGCAGTGATGTTCTTGAAAAAGGAAATAGAAGGACTTCCTGTTGTAGAGGTCAAACTACATGAATACCCCGCGGATGGAAAGACGACCATTGGAACGTGGGAAGCGATTCATGGATGGGAAGCCAAGTCAGGGAAGCTCGCGTTGATAGAGCCAGAGAAGAAATTACTGGCAGACTTTACTGCAGAGCCAATCTCTCTTATTGCACATTCCACATCTGTTGACATGGAAGCAGAAGTTGTTTATGTTGGCAAGGGCGTTAGTCCTGAGGATTACGAAGGAAAAGATGTCAAAGGAAAGATAGTCCTTACTGAAGGAATGGCAAGGATGGTTCATACGATTGCATGTGGCAAAATGGGAGCCGCTGGTCTCTTGACCTTTGTTCCACCTTCAGACAGGGATGAGATTGCAAACCTACGACGCTATGATGCAATATGGCCAAGCGGAGATGAAAAGGATACAGCGCGTTTTGGATTTTCATTAACTCAAGTAGACGGTCTCAAGCTGAAAGGAATACTTGAAGAAGGTAAGACTGTCAAGGTGAAAGCAAAAATTAATGCTGCGCTCAAAGTTGGGAAGATCGAGGTTCTTTCTGCTCTGATTCCTGGTGAGGATAAGACCAAGGAGTTCTGGCTTGCAGCCCATGTGTGCCATCCAAATCAAGGAGCAAATGATAATGCCTCTGGAAGTGGTGCAATCATGGAAGCTCTCAGAGTAATCTCGCAACTAATCAACGAAGGCAAGATTCCAAAACCAACTTACTCAATACGTTTCATTTGGATGCCAGAATGGTCAGGAACCATCTATTTCATAGACAGGGAGAAGGCGGCTCTAAAGGGCTGCATTGGAATGCTCAATATGGATATGGTAGGAGCAGATCCAGCAAAGGCGGGTTCTACTCTTAATTTGTACAGAACACCATTCTCACTTCCGACAACTCTGAACAATGTTGTCAGATATTGGGGAGAAACCGAAGCAATCCGCAAAGATGAAAGAAGAGAGGGTGGCACTATGACACCATTACCATTCAAGTATGGGAGATACAGTGCTGGTAGTGATCACTTCATGCTAACGGATAGCACTGTTCGAATTCCTGCAGTAATGCTGAATCAAGATCCTGATAGATTCTATCACACATCCACTGACACAATTGACAAGATAGATACACGACAGATGGCATATGCATCGAGAATCGCAGCACTCACATCACTCTCGATGGTTCTGCCAAAACATGTGTACGAAGAAACCGTTATGACCCTCGCTCGAAACGAGTTCGTTGAGCTTATGCAGAGTGTATCCTTGCAAGGTGTAACCGAACTCTCTCGGTGTCTTGGAGACCCTGAGAAGATATACCCAAGAGTCCTACGATGGTTAGGACTGGCGCATGATTTAGGTCAGGCTACTCTTGACAAGGCTACGACTGAATGGTCATTGATCGCAGAACAGGAAGCAATCAGAAACGCACTGAAGACCAGTCTCCAGATGGTATACACCACAGAGATGGTTATTGCTCGGAAAGCCTACGAAGGAGCATGTGCAGAGGTTGGACTTGAGGCTATGCAGGAAGATGATATCGTTCTTGACCCCAAGAGCTTTGGTATTGATGTCAAAAGAATTCACAACCATGCACTGAGTCCCACCTTCTTACTTCAGAAACTTGGTGAAAAAGCTCCTGAATATGCCAAAATGAGAAAAGAGGATGAACACTCCTGGGATAGACTGGATGAGTTACTGAACATGTCAAAAGATTGGACATCGCTAGATACTATCTGGGATATGCTGTGCTTCCAGTTTGGAGATATCGATTCAGGGAAACTTCTGAAGATCGTGAAAGATCTAGCAGAGGCAGGAGTCATCGAATCACGGAGTGTGTAATCCCTGGAGGACGACCACTGGACCTACAATAAGGTCGTCTTCGCAGGTTCTTTTGATCATCTGCATGAGGGACACAAGCACATCCTACGATGTGCTTTCAAGATTGGAAAACATGTTGCTATTGGACTTACAACCGATAAGATGCTTGAGTATAAGACGAAGAAGCATCTCATCCAATCATTTGACGAGCGTCGTAGCGTGCTTGAGGAATTCATCAAGACCGAATCGGATGTAGAGAGATGCTCTATTTTCCCTATAGAAACAACTGAAGGTGGAGCTGAAAAGATGATTGATCTAGATGCGCTTATTATCTCCGATGAGATAGGTGTCGTGCAGAATGCATTTGATATCAATCAGATGCGAATAGACAATGGACTCAAGAGATATCATATTGTTATTATTCCAAGAGTTCGAACGCAAGATGGGAGACCTCTATCTTCATCTAGAATTCGAAATGGTGAGATCTTCGACCCCGAGACCCTCATTTACTAGGGAATGGAATTGAAGCAACAAATAGGTCCCTGAATTCATCCTCTTCAGTGAGCTCGATGTAATTCAGTTGCGCCATAAGGGGTTCCACCTTTTTGCGATTCTCCTCAAGGAGAAGAAGACCTGCCCCCCTAACAGCACCATTCCGAACCTGTGTGATTGAAGCATTCTGAAAACGGGGGAACATACCAATTCTATATGCATCTTCTATTTTGAGCCCGGTTCCAAATACACCTGTCAAATATACCTCAGAGATTTCATTCGGACTCGAATTTGATTGCTTCAGTAGCATCTCCATTACTGCTCGAATAGCCGCCTTCGATTGCTGCAACTTTCGCAAATCAGTCTGAGCAATGACAATGTCTTTAGAGGTTGAAGATTGTTCTCCAGGTGCAAGAATGTACTTTGCAATATTCGAATCAAAGGAAAGCCATTTTGATTTGATTTCACGATTAAGAGACCCTCTTGGTAACATCAATCCACTCTCCAAGAGAGCAGCCATGGCGGATATTGCTCCGGTTCCACAAATCCCTCTTGGATTTCCACCCCCAATGATTGTGATGGTGGGCTCGAAGGTCGCGGGATTGATACTGACTGCTTCTATTGCACCTATCTCTCCCCCAATCCCACACTCGATTGTCCATCCCTCAAAGGCAGGTCCAGAAGCAGCAGATGCGATCCAAATTCCCTGAGGAGTTAGCAGAGATATCTCCGTGTTTGTCCCTACATCAACAACCAACTTCTTTTCAGTGGATTTAAGGAATTTACTCTCAATAAGTACAGCAATGGCATCTGAGCCAATAAATGATTCAACTACTGGAGGGGAATAGCAGTTGGCATTCGGTATGAAGTCAAGTCCGACTTCGGATGCTGCTATCAAGATAAATTCCTTCTGTGTAGCCTTGTAGGGAGGTCTCATCAAAGAATTGAGGGAGAGGTCAAAATAGAGATGGTGCATCACTGTATTTCCGACAATCACAATATCTGTTACTTGTGAAGTATCTATTCCATTCTCCTTCAATAGACCAAGGATAGCCTTCTTGATCCCCGCACGAATGAGTGAAACGAGTATCTCTTGATTTTCAGGTGATTTGATTGCGAATCTCATTCTTGTTATGATATCAATCCCGTGCTGGCTCTGCGGGTTTCTCATCAGATACTGATTCCGCACAGAGCCATCTATAAGATTGATTAAATTAAAGGTGACATTAGTTGTGCCAATATCCACAGCAATACCATACTTGCTTCGAGCTTTCAATATTCCACATCTCAACTACCGGACAATCATCACAGGGCATCCAGCACTCTTCGAGACCTTGTCACTGATTGAGCCAGTAAATAATCGTTTGATGCCACTGACACCACGAGAACCAATGATGATAACGTCGACACCTCTCTCTGTAGCAATATCGATAATGCGAGCTGCAGGGTCCCCATGGGAAATCATATCAATAACCTCACACCCGCACCTGTTTGCAAGCCGCTTTGCTTTCTCAAGAATATCTTCGCCAACCTTTTGTAGAGAAAGGAAGGGTTGGTCTGAAACTGTGTCATGATATGGTGTAGCTGATACGACCATTGGAACTACATGAAGTAGTACTACCTCTGCATTCAATGGCGGACCCATCGCACATGCGTAACGGACTGCTTTCTCTGAATGTGCTGAGCCATCCACTGCAACCAGGATGCTCTTTATCGTGAGGCGTTCGTCTGTCTCGCTCATCAATCACCCTCTCAGAATCATAGATAGACCACCGGCCTTATCTCTCTTTCCCAAGATTCACTCTAATGCTGTAACACCTTTTCGAATTTCTTCAATTGTAGGGACATCAATTCTATAACGATAGTCTTCCCAAAGTTTCCTGAAATGATAGAAGTACATTCCAATCTCTAAGGGATCTCCAAAGAGAACTTCAAAGTTCTCAAGAATAGAACCCTTGATGACCAGTGGAAGCGACTCAAAGATCTGGATATCATACCCCTCTGGTGCTTTCCCTGAAGCATCTATGCGAATCTGCAAGAGTTTCGCCGCATCTTGAGACCGTGTAATGATTGCAATATCAATATCTGAACGGGGGCTAAAGGTCTGTTCAACGAATGACCCGAATAGAACAACTTCGCGATCTGATAGAAAATGAAGGTCTTGTCGTATCTTACTGATGTTCACCAAGATGATCCTCCACTACTTCATTGAATGCTTTCAGATCTGAATGCACTTGTATAATAGAGGTTATGACCAATTCATCATCAATTCCATTATACTGATGAACTAGAACATTTCTGAGCCCATTGCATTTAGCTAACCGATCAGCGAAATTTTCGTTTATTTTTCCCTTTGCGTAAAGACTCTTAATATTCTCATAATCACCTTTGGGCATAATTCCCAAGTCTTTGCATAGCATAGCAATCATATCATAGTAGACTCGATTGCAGAACTCAGGTTGTAGTAGACTCCCTTTAGTACAATGCCTTCTGGATGAGGTAGTACCTCTTCTATCTCTTTGATGCATTCGAGAATGTACGAGATCTTCTCCTTGTATCTCGTAGCCCTACTTGGTGTCATATCATTCACACTTACAGAGCAGTATTAGAATTTGACATATTTTTTCTTTTATAGTATTCAGACTCGCTTAACTTCACATAAGTATTGATACCGCTTACTCAACTGCTGTGAGTGAAAGAGTCTTATTCGAAAATTGAAGGAATGATTAACAAGGAGAGTTTACAATGGATCTCAGCAAAATAAAGACAGAAGAAGACGTTATTCGTGCAACCCTAGAAATTAAGGGATATACTGAATTCGATAGCAGGGTCTACGCAGCCACCTTCAAGATCCCAAAGGGAAAGGTCAGTACCTATGGGAGAGTTGCAAAGATGATTGGTAGTCCGAAAGCATACCGAGCTGTAGCAAACTCACTTCATAAGAACCCACTCTTTCCTGTAGTTGCATGTCATCGAGTTGTGAAGGAAGATGGAAGCTTCGGTGGAGATAGAGCTAGAGCTCAAGGTAGGTGTAAGCATTGTGAGGAAGAGGGTGTTCCCATCAGTAATGGAAAGGTGAAGATGAATAAAGACATCATCTATTAGCTTACAAGTATTAGATGCAACAAACACTGAAACAACGAGAATGATTAGAAATTCGCTTCACAATATTGATTGTAGTTGCATTATATGAATTGCAACTTGTAGAAGTTTACAGAGTTTTCATCAAAACTATATCAATCAATAGTTTGCATTGACGAAAACAGGTTTACTTTTCTTCAGGACTGGAGAAGCACTACTCCGTTTTGATTGTCCGTAAATACTCAAATAGATTATCGAAACTGAAAGCAGTGCGAACAGTCCTGAGATGATCCAAAGAATCCTTAGACTTGATGTTATCTCCCAGATAAATGCACCAGCTGGTGTAGCAATAAGACTCGTTGCACCTGTAATCATCTGATATATACCAAGTGCTCGGCCCTTCAATTGATTCGGTACACCATCTATTGCAAGGCTTCTTTCTACACCTATCCAAATAACGATAGGTGCAGCCCATACGATATTTAGTGCAAACATCAGAACCACTCCAGATCCTGTTCCAAAGAGTATCATGATTATTGCATTAGCAAGTAGACTTACTATCAGGGCTCTTCTTCGACCTCTATCCGCAAAACTGCTTAGACCGTACATCAAGACAACCGTTGAGAGTGAAAAAACGCTCCAAGTAAGACCGTATGTTGATACATCGATATTCCAGAAATCTGTACTCAAAGGACCAAGATAGGGTATTGCCAAACCCCAAGCCAAATAGTACCCTACCATCCCTCCAGTGAATAACCAGAAATTCCGACCCAAGTGGCTTATCGAAATTTTTGGTACTTGAAGCGCTTTCTCCCTTGTTTCAGGTTTTTGCGTTTCTTTTACAAATAATACAGTCAATATCAATGCGAATATTCCAGCAATTGCACCAATGAGTAAAAGGTAGTTCAGACTCTCCCCGGACTGGAGAAGAGTAACAGCAATGATTGGACTAAGACCATCAACTAAGAAAGCTGGCAATAAGACCATTGTGAATTTTTTAGTTGAATCACCATATTGATCATGAGAGATCTCGTCTGCTGGCATTGCTCTTGAGATTATGATAATGAAACTCCATCCAAATTGGGTAAGAGCATATGATGTAATGATGAAAGGCCAGACTGGTAGTAGATAGAGCATAAAAAGCCCAACACAAAGTGGGATGAAAGCTATGACCATCGTTCTCTTTCTACCGATAATATCAGCTACTATCCCAGATACCGGATACCCAACCAACGATGCAAGAGTACCTATAGTGAATGTCAATCCGATATCTAAAGGAGTCAAAAATCCATCCAGAAAAATCGCGAATTGCCAAGTCCAAATACTTACAGATAATTGAGCAATTCCAGCAACAAGTGCGAATCTCCAGAGTTTTCCATTAAGGCCAAGAATCTCACGTCTTCTAGTCTCTATTACATCTGTATCGCTCCCGCTGGGAAGCAAAACTTGTGCAACTGACAAAAGAATCAGACCTCATAAGACAACTCATCTACTCTCTTCCTCCCTTCGAGTCTATATGAATCTATTTGATTAGGATGGTACTCTAGCCGTTCTCCGTTGCGTCTTCGTATACAACTAGTTAACAAATGTAAAAAGTTCACCGTACCACAAGAGATTCAAATTGGATTGTGCCTTTGACAAGTTTCCTCAAAACTACGATGAGCTCATCCTTAGATATCCGAATCTGTTCCATTGAATTACGGTCTCTTACAGTGACTGTTCCATCCTCAATCGTTGTATAGTCAATAGTCACACAAAATGGAGTACCTACTTCATCTTGTCGTCGATAACGCTTACCAATGGATCCCCCCACATCATACTGTGAGATAAAACCAGCATCCACGATTTCATCGAAAATCAAATGTGCAGGTTCTTGGAGTTCAGGTTTCCCCATTAAAGGAAATACTGCAACTTGAATAGGAGCGACTGCTGGTGGAAATCGAAGCCAATCAGTATCTCGTTCTTCACTTTCTGGTTGGAATGCGTTATCAATCAGACAGAAGAGAGGTCTCTCGACACCGAAAGCAATCTCGAGTACATTCGGAACACCTGGCTTCTGGTTGACCTTAACATGCATCTTTTCTTTTGAGAATTCTTGATGGCGTGTAAGATCATAATTACCTCTGTCGTGTACCCCACAACATTCGACCCATCCAAAACTCTCTGTGTAGACTTCGATGTCCCACGCATCTTGAGCGTAATGAGCCCGTTCAGTTTCCAAGTGTTGACGAAGTCTCATTTTCTCTTCGGAAAAACCCATATTGCGAAAGATAGAGTAGGCAAGAAAAACGCACCATGCATATGCAGGTTTCTGGAAATGACCTTTCTTGAGTGCTTCAGACATCTTCATCTTGACTGGTTCAGTCTTTCCTTTCTCTTGAGCGGGGTATGATAGTAGTGGTAATTCCTCATCTTTGATATCTTCAAATTGAGGCCAGTTTTGTTCATCCTCTTCTAGAATGAAAATTTGACCTTCGGTCTGTGTAAATTCTCTGAGCCGGAGCATACCTTGTCTAGGTGATATCTCATTTCGATATGCTTTCCCAATCTGAAATACCGACATTGGAAGCTTATCTCTAAAGAATGTCAGAAATCTTCGGAACAGAAGGTATGTCGTCGTAGCAGTTTCAGGCCGTAGATACGCATCTTGGTCCAATCCAAGCCTCGTCTTCATCATGAGATTGTATGAATCAACAGGTCCGAGAGGACTCTTGCAGGATGCACAGACAATACCAAGCTCTTTGATTATCTCCGTAAGTTCCTCAACTGATTTCCCTGCTATCTGCGCTCCAGGCGATTGTTCCTCGATCAGGTTATCTGCACGATAAATCTGTTCGCACTTTGTGCATTTCGTAACGGGATCAATGAAACCGTCCAGATGACCAGATGCTTTCCATACTGCTTCAGGTGAAACAGTTGGACATTCAACTTCCCAAAAGTTTGCTCTGACAAAAGAGGTTCTTATCGCATTTTCAAGTCGGTTCTTCAGGAGCTTGCCTAAAGGTCCAAGATCATAGAATCCAGAGCTACCTCCATAAATCTCAGGACTGGGTCCCCAGAAGAATCCACGTTTCTTGGCTAAGCCTGTGATGATATCACTAAAATCTCGCTCTGAATTCATGATGCTCAACTAATCTGCATCGTCAGAAGCTTGTGAAATAAACCCTATGGTTGAAGGACTAAATTAGTCGCTAGCTTCGAATAATCCACTTTGTCTACCCAGATAACGTGGACGACCAGCTGTATCACGAACAAAAAGGTCTCCTTCTATATAACCAAATAGAAAACCACTCATCAGATATTGTGTAAGCACCTTACGAACATATTCACTCTCAAGACCAGTTTCATAACTAATATCTGAAATTGAAACCTCTTTTCGTACAGCTGCAATCTCAATGATACTCCGTATCTTGTTTGCTTCTTGCATTGTACTAGGAATCCTTGCAAATCCGATAATTAACAATAAGATTCCACCATAGAGAATGATATTGGATATAATTTCAAAAACTGGATCAAAGTGGGGAATGACAAAAGTGAATATTAATCCCATAAGGAGGAGCATTCCACCGAACATTATAGCCATACATGTACCTACACTTTTTCCTGTAGCAAGAGACATGAATGAAAATTAGAATGAACCAAGATAAAGTGTGCGAGGGACATTCTTTTATGGAACAACAGGTGTAGCGTAACAACGCTGTGGAGGTATCATAGTGGTCGAGGATTCAAAAGTTTCAGGATTTTACAAACTATCACGTGAAGAACGTGTGAAGAAACTCATGGAAGTCACAGGTCTTGGTGAAGAGGATCTAGGACCCCTCGTTGACCCAGGAAAAGTCGACTTGGAAGTGTTGGACCATATGATAGAGAATGTTGTGGGAGCAATGACACTTCCGCTGGGAATCGCAACCAACTTCAAGGTCAATGGACAAGACTATCTCATTCCTATGGCAATAGAGGAACCTTCAGTCGTCGCAGCAGCTAGTAACGCAGCTCGGATGGCCAGAGACCTCGGAGGATTCACAGCAACTGATACAGGTCCACATATGATTGCACAGATACAGACAGTCGAAGTTCCAACACCTTTTGCAGCAAAAAGCAAAATCATTGAGATGAAAGAAGAACTTCTTGCATTGGCAAATGAGCAGGATCCAATTCTGGTCAGATTTGGAGGTGGAGCACGGGATATTAGAGTACGCATTTTTGATTCTGCGGTTGGTGTCATGCTTGTATGCGAATTGATAGTTGATTGTGGTGACGCGATGGGTGCGAATGCAGTCAACACCATGGCTGAAGCTCTCGCACCGCGAATCGAGAAGATAACAGGTGGAAGAGTGATTCTGAGGATTCTTTCAAACCTCGCTGAATTTCGACTTGTTCGAGTCCGAGCAACCTTTGACAAGGAACTTCTTGGTGGAGAAGAAGTTGTTCGCGACATCGTTGCCGCTTGGGCATTCGCAGAAGCTGATCCATACCGATGTGCTACCCACAATAAGGGAATCATGAATGGGATTGATGCGGTTGTCGTTGCAACTGGAAATGACTTTAGAGCAATCGAAGCTGGTGCACATAGTTATGCAGCAGTTAATGGTTACAGTTCACTAACCAAGTACGAGAAAGACCCAGATGGAAATCTAGTAGGCTCAATCGAAATCCCAATGGCAGTAGGTCTTGTTGGCGGTGCTACAAAAGTACATCCTGTTGCGAGAGCGTCTGTGAAGATTCTTGGTGTGAAGAAAGCGATTGAGTTGGCACATGTCATAGCAAGTGTTGGTCTAGCACAGAACCTTGCTGCACTGAGAGCCCTTGCATCCGAAGGAATTCAGAAAGGACACATGGCACTCCATGCCCGCAATGTTGCAGCAACTGCTGGGGCTCGAGGTGAGCAAGTAGACATCATTGCAGAGAAACTTGTCAAAGAGAAGAATGTCAAAGTTGAGCGAGCTAAGGAATTGCTCGAAGAGATGAACTGAGTTTTCCAAATAGCTGACTTCATCATCGTAGCAAACTAGTCAAACCCTGATTTTTTTGCACGTAGATATATTACTGCATCATCAAAGAATGAAATAATAGTTTCAGCTTCGACAGACTCTCTTCTACAGGTTCTTTGGTGTTGCTCAACAAGAAGAGATATTCCAAGCAAAGATAATGAAATGGCTACGCCATATAGCTGAGAAAGACCGGTTAAAAAAAGAGCGAAGAGGAGTGTTAGTGATACCATTATAGCACATTCAGCAAGATACATTGTTCGAATTCTTTTCTCTTTTTGTTGAAATTCAAAATTAGTCATGAAGTATCGATCAATCCTGTACGGTAAACGCACTCCCGGATCCAAAGCATTCGGTTCACCTTGTCTAATCCAATATACTGTTGTATCTTCTTCACCCTCAGCGATTCCAAATCCAACTTGCGCGATAGCTTTTCTAACAATTGGATCTTCTTGCTTTAGTAGATATTCGAGTGCAGATAGTGCTATTTTATCACCGTCATTATTCACGCGATTACCTAATCGAATCATTAGCCAACTGATCGACCAGATATCGTAGTTACGCGTATTTCCAAAGACGCTCTCTCTAGTTTGTTCATCTATGTAGAATTTAGATTTCCGAGATATGAGGGGTTCTAGATCTACAAACAAGGGTAAAAAACCGGGAGTCATGAGCACTCCATATTCAAACATAAATACAAGAAATGACATGGAAGAGCCTAGTAACAGAATAACAAATGGGATGAGCAAAAGAAAAGCTGCCACCGGTAAAGAAGCATGGATTCCTGATTTTTGGTTTGCAATGAAAATACAATAAGACACAATGATTCCCAAGAGTATCACACTGCAAATATGATAGTAAAGAAGCATGTAAACTGCTACTACTTCATTGTTAGCAAGAGCACCGACAAATAGTCCAATAAAAGGTGATAAGAAGAGGAGTAGTAGGATAGGAAAAGTTGGCAGTCTATAGAGGCGTTTTAGGTCACCATCTTTACGGTGTATACTGAATATAATGAGTTGAGATATACACAAGGAAGACACTACGATGAAAACAAAATTGTCAGTGATAAATGCATCTAGCAGAATGACCGCCCTCCACACTTCAATGTTTCAATTATCACACTAGCTCTGCCTTCACTTATGTTTTTCCAGCCATGAAAATCGTCGATATTTTGGAACACCTACATCGGCACAACATATTTGTACGGCGCAAGTGAGATACGAATGCCCTAGACAAGGCCAGAGTAGATATATCATAGCTAAGAGGTCGAGACTCATGGAAGATGAATGCAGGCAATGGGAACGTCTTGCGAATGAATTCTTGGAAAGAGAGAATTACTATCAGGCAGCTAATCAATTCAAACAGGCAGGCGCCTGCTATCTCGATCGTGTACTCGAGATGACTAAGAAGGCTGCTGAATACTATCATATGTATGCTGAAGAAAGGGTAGAAAAAGATGATCACAAAGCTGCAGCAACTGCATATATGGAAGCTGCTACACAATATCGACAGATTAGCGATTTTTCAACCGCACTCACACTCTATGAGAATGCAGCTAAAGAGGCTCTTCTTGAGAGGATGACCGAGACCGCTGCTCAAGCGTATCTCTGGGCGGCATATTCATGTCATAAGACCGGTAATCGTGAATATTTCCTCACCGCTGCACAGAATATGGGAAACCTTTACGATAAAGCTGCAGACAAAGCAATAGACAATGGAAACGCAGAGAGAGCAGTCATTGATCTTTCCTTAGCTGCAATGGGTTTCGCCACCATCGAAAAAATGGATAAAGCCAAGGAACGAATTGAGAAGGCTCGAAAAATCATCGATAAGACTCGATGGGAGTGGCTGAAAACACTATTAGATTTCAGTTGCAATCTTGCAGAGAACAAGCTAGATGATGCAGATGAGCTTCTCAGAGTTTTTGATGAAGAAGAAGCAATCCAGGAAGTCATGGGAGCCTGTTTGAGTATAAGAGAAGATGCTGAAAGAAAGAAACGGAGAAAGCAGGCTTAGCCTACTCTCACCATGGAGGTCTTTGAGACCTCTTGACCTGTTCGGCCATCTACAGCGTGAAATGTGACAAGTTCATCACCTTGACTGATTGCTCGAACATAGATCTGGAATCGTATCCTATCTCCACTACCAATGAAGTTAATCGTCTTTTCCTCACTTCCAAGGGATATCTCCAAACCTTCAGAAAGTTCAATTCGTATATGGATGTTATCAGCAGGTCCATCACCATTGTTTTTCAATTCTATCTCAAATCCAGCTTCATCACTTAGATTACAAGAAACTCGTTCAGGTGAAACTAGAAGCTCTAAGTCGGAAGGAGCTCGTGCAATATTGAATTTGATGACGTTACTATGTTTATGGACGAGAACTTTATCGCCTTCAAGAGTAATTGTAAACGGGCCAATCACACCATCCCCACTCAATACTGGTGTGAATTCGATAAGCCAAGATTCTTCTTTGGAAGGTGAACTTCGAAATTCAGGTTGATTTGATAAGATGACACTATTTGATAGCGATAGGCGATGATCAGTGACATGAACATCAGCAGGGCATTTGTACTGCAATTCAAGTTCAATTTTGGATTTGACGGGGACATTATTTTGTGTCTTGCCAGCCCAGTCAAGGGTGACTTCAGTATCAAGAGCTAGTCGTACAGAGTTGATAACAAAATTTACCAGTACTTCTTCGGCAGGAGTCGGTTTCGCACCAGCTGCAGCTTTTTCAAAGACTTTCTTCTCTATTTCAGATCCTTCACACAAAATAGTGACAGCGAGTTTTGCCAGATCGTAATTAGCATGTATCTTTGTTGATGCTTCCGTCAGTCGTTTCTCAGCTTTCCTCTGTAGATTTGTCGCTGTTGAAAAATTCCTTGCTCCTAGATATCCAATGATAGCTATAGCAAGAGACCTATTGGATTCTCGGGATTTTTTCTCTCTATGGAAGTGGTCAGAGGCTTCAGAGTACAAATTAGCTCCTTCATCATATCGACCTTCTAGGAACAGACATTCAGCTGCTGCAATTTTCATTTCAGCTCCACGATAGTGATCATCAGATTCTAGAGCGCAATATGCGGCTTCACGAAAGTATTTCACCGCGAAGTCTATCTCTTCTGCTTCATGAAAGATTCGAGCTGCTTTTTCATATGCAGTGCTTGCATAATCTGGGTAACCCTCTTCTATCTCATCTAGAGCCTTATCAACTAGTTTCTTCGCTTTTTTCAACGGGTCTGATTTCATGAACTTGAACATAATTCAGGTCCTCTCTTATCCTCTAAGCATTTAGTTGGTAAAGTGATTGCGCTATATCGGTTTCGGCTGAAGTGTAGACCAATGATAGAATCGACCACATTCAAAAGGAATTCAGTACAATAATAAAGTGTGTGCTAAAAAATGAGCTTGCAACCGTATTACTGGTCAGACCCCATGCAAGAACAATTCGATGTAGAAATTGAATCGATACTTGAGGCAAATGGACACTTCCACATAACCATCAACGAACCAATTGTGAAACCAGCAGGTGGAGGACAGGCTGGTGACAGAGGAGTCCTGATATTAGGTGAGAAGAAGTATGAATTCATCGATACGATACTTCATGATGGTCACACAGTTCTTGTCATGAAAAACTCACCTACTAGAGGTAAAGGAAAGGCAATACTGAAACTCGATATGACATGGCGAAAAGCAATGATGACCAATCATACTTCAGAGCATATCTTTGTGGGGGCAATGAAGAGGAAGTATCCTGAGATAAAACTGGGCAAAATTTGGATTGACGGATTTCACGGAACAGTTGTTCTTGAAGGAAAAATAATCCCACTAGAAAAAATTTTGGAAATTGAAGATGAAGTCAATGGATTGATTCGGGATTCAATCTCTGTAACAACCAAAGTCGTGTCAGCGGATGAAGTTGATGAATCCGTGAGAGCCAGAGAAGGTGTCACATCAAAGAATGAAATAATCAGGTTAGTAAATGTTGGAGAGTTTGATAGTTCAGCTTGTTCTGGAATTCATGTCACCAATACAAACGAAATTCGAATGTTTAAAATCATTGATGTAAAACCTCAAGATAGGAACACGCACATCGAATTCATCTCAGGGGCTAATGCAGTAAGAACACTAGCAGAAATTTACAATACAGTATTGACTAGAAAGTATAGCTACCCATTTGAAATAGAGCAGCTGGGATCAATCCTGGATAAGTCAAAAACTCTCCAATCAGCATATGAAGAAGCAATAGAGAAAATACTTCTACTCATGAAAGAGGGACCAAATAAAGAACAACTAAACGAGGTTTCATTCTGGCATGAGTTTCTCCCTGGTTGTGATATGTCAACAATCAGACATCTAATCAAAGAGCTGAACGTAGAAGAACCATCAGTCACCCTATTCCTAACCACTGGTAAGAAAACTAACGTGATTATGTGGACCAAAGGAATGCCAAAGGATGCAGCTTATTATATCGCTGAAATTGTGGAGGATCTTGGTGGAAGAGGCGGAGGGAGTGCAGATGCATATACGGGAGGATTCACGGATATAGATAATCCTCAGGAACTCTTTCAAAATCTAATAGAGAAAGTAAAAGGAAGAATCCTGGAATAAGTCTAGAATGCATCGAATCACTTGAGATTGAACTTGGGTGCAATTTCAGACCAGAATTTCTTGACTGCCCAAGGTACAGCAAGGAACTCCTCTCTAAATCCATCGAAGTTCAGACCTTGAACCATCATCTCTTGTGATGATCCAATGTATTTATTCGATTTGTCAAAATCAAAACAAACCTCTGCATATTCACGATTAGCACGGAGTAATTCTAGAAAGACCTCATCACGTTTTTTATCAGGGATGCTTGCAAGTGGATAAACCTCGGTGTATATCTGAACCCACTTTACTCCTGGTTTGATGTAGATTGTGTATTGGAAAGTATTAGTATCATCAGGTGTTGCATTTTTAGCGTCCTTTCTCTCACTAAAGATCAACTCAAAGAATCCTTCTTTTGCATTCCAAGAATGATTCATTTTCAGGAGATCCAAGTAATCTTCAATCTGAGTCTTAATGTCGACCATATGCAACACTAGTCTGGTAGAAACAAAGCCCCTGATTTAAGGATTTATGCAGGATTTGAGGGGAATTCTGTGAGTTCCCAATGTATCTCAAACACAGACATTGTATCTCTCCCGCAAATGACATTTTCTGGGAGAGTAACTGTGTAGATTTTTGAATACTCGTTATATTCAAAGAATTGAGCCCACCACCAGAATATCTCATCAAAGAAGACGAAGTAGTTGCATCCATGGTCGTAGAGATATTGGACTTTTTCATAGTCCGTCATATTTCCATGAATGATATCAGGGCTAACTAGTCCTGCTAAATCTATCATTGTCCTACCAGAAAAGAACCGAAGCGCACCTGCATCATGTGTTGCAAAAATTGCATCAGGAGGTGTGTTTTCATCTAACCAGTAACCAATGTGCACTTGCATATCATTGATGTTTCCTGCAGCTTTCCCGAAGAATGTAGCTTGGTAGATATAATGAGGTGTCATCGGAGCTATAATGACAAAAGATAGCAAGAGAACGCAAGCAAGATTCAGATGGATATCATCTTTTAATTCAAGTATCGTTGTGAAAATTAGTTTCAAAAAGATTACTCCTGCTGTTACTGCTGCTATAAGGAACAGATCAAATACAGGAACTAGGTATCGTTGATTATTAATCAAGGAGCTATAGGGAGTAAATAGTCGGTAGAGTATTGTAAGTGAAACTGGAAGTAGCCAAGCAAATGGTTTGCCTTTGATTATCAAAATGATTCCAAGAAAAACAGCTAATGGAAGATATGGCATCTGAAAGACAAAAAAGCTCCACCAGGTATCCCATGCCTCGATCTCAAAAGCAGTAGGAGCATGAACTTTGGCATAGAAAGTATCTGGCAGTGGATAACCCGTAGTGGAAAGACAATGCAATATCCAAGGGGTCACAACAATAACTGCAAAGATTCCTGAGAGAATGAATAGACCAATTCTCCTCCTGTCCACTTTTTTCCTTGCTGCAATCATAATGAAACGAAGAGGAATACACAGAGCTACAATAATTCCTTCAGGACGAGAGAGGTATGCAAGCCCGGCCACTGTTCCAAGAAGCAGGTCATATTTCATTTCCGGTTTATCTAGAAGCCACATTGAAAGAAGTAGTATGAAGACGAAGAGTGGCGTTTCCATCCCGGATAACATCAGCCACGCATTACGAGGAATTAACACAAAAGCGATGATTCCTACTATTCCCCAACTAGGATGCTCAAGATAGTTTGCAATTATTCGACCTAAAAGATAGGTAGAACCAATGAAGAAGAGTGTAGAGATAAAGTATGTTCCCCACACGATACCAAATTGATCAGATGTGAACCAGAACATCGATGAAAGGATAACAGACCAAAGTGGACTTGTTGAACCTGTACTGGGAAATCCCGGGGAATATTGCCAAGGTATTCCCTCAAATATGGTGTGAGCGAATTGGATATGAATCCAAGAGTCATCTAGTGTTAAACCGGGGTCGCTAATTGTAAGCATTGTGGACAGGTAGTATACACAACTTGAAACCGTAGCAATTACTGCGAGGGTCAATAATAGTAAATCATCACGATGCTGTTTGATGAATGCAATCAGTACGCTTTCTGATTTTTGATCTCCTGCATTTTGCTCATCGTCAGCAGAAATCCCGCTCACCAACCTTGGATCTCATGGATTCAAAACCGTTTATGTACTTTCTCCGGCAACATTTACTTTCGGTCATCTCTCTCACCGATGCAATTATCCATTTGATAGTAAGTAAAGGAGTAAGAAGCAACTTAGCGTGGTGAGCTTTTTACTACTCAGGTCCACCTTCACCCGGGGGTATGCTAAATGGCTCTCGACCATGTTCAAACCACTCAGATGCAATTTGGACAATCAGTCGTAAATAGGCACCTCACAGCTTTTAGTCCACCTGGAGTTATAGTTGAGGCAGCTAAATATCCAATTCTAATGGCTGGTGTACTAGCTTCCACTGAGCCTTCAGAATGGCTTTCAATTTACGACCATCCAGAATCTTGGGGTGGTCTTGATCGCGATGCTATTCTCACTATGAGAAAGCGGCTGTATCGATTTACTGTTCCAATTGATGCACGCGCAATGGAACCGAAAAATACCATAGAGGTTTTGCAGACAATAGCTCTTTCCGTAAGTCCAGTTGCAATTGAGGTAGAAACATCTAGCTTACCCCCAAAGAAGCTTTCAACACTCGGTGGTCAGCTTCCAGCAAGTGTCTGTGTAAATGCAAAATCAATCGAGATTGTTTCAGAACCTGAAATCAGTCGAGTAGCACAAAGGATTACAGAACAGGATATACCCTCATCTGAAGCGGCTTGGAAACTTCTTGATTATGAGTACACACTTGATCAAGTAGCCAGATTGATGTCTGTCGGACTTTTAGGAAGAATCGATAGTAGAAGACTGGTTCCATCAAGAGGGGCGTACAAAGCTGTAATTGATGCATATGTAAGTCGTAGTCTTATTGAATTGATTGAGAAACCATTCACAGATTCATATCGTCTCGGTATGTCAGAACTATTCGGTGATAACTTTACAATTCTTGCACAACCCGGTGAACCAAGAGTTGACTACCTGAGAATTGAAAGAACTTCCAATGGATTGGAACACGGAGCAAGCATTCAAGGAGTAAAGAATGTAACAACGGATTCCAAGACATCTGTTTTTTCGGATCATGCTAGATTTTCAGCATTCTCAAACATGGTGAAGAGAGAGGAATCTGCCCACCTGACAGTTTTCCATTTCTCCAGAAATAACACCAACAACATTCTTGGACCGTGGCTCGCTCGAGCAGGAGTTGCAATGGCACTAGAATCGAATCAGGTAGAACTAGATACAAGAGAGAACGCGCTGATGGTGCTAAAATCGTTTCTTGTTCCCGACATCTCAGTATGGACTCAAGAAAATCCACTACTTGATAATTTTGGGGGAGCTTTCACATTAGTAGAAAACAACTTGCCTAGTAATCTAATCAGGTAAAAAAAAGGAATGGCAGAGCCAAAGCTCTGCACTAGATACTTTCTTTGGCTTCTTTGCTTGAAGCTCCTTTATACATAAGCAATAAGCCAATTATTGCTAGTAGACCTCCTGAAATCAGACCGCCACCTTGAAGGATAGCACCAATTCCAAGTAGGTCCAAAGCAAGCGCAATAAGGACAGCTCCAATGAGAAGCATCAGAAATCCTATTCCAATTCCGCCAGCTCTGAAAGACATAGAACGAGGGTACTTGCTCTCAATCACATAACCAGTAGGAGCAGAAACCGAAGCTCTGTATTTCTTATTTCCGTATCGGTACTCAAGCTCCCAAACAGGAACATGAATGAGGAAAGTTTCCCCAACATTGATGTTATCGTTCCTCTGTTCTATCTTGTCAACCTCTTTGAGAACAAGTTGTGTTTGCTTATCAATTGCCATCTGTTTTGCTAAACCTTTGGCTGTATCTAAGTCAATAGTACTGTGCAATACTTTCCCATTGAATTCTTCTGCATGAGCATTGCTAAAGAACTCCTTTGCACGGGTTGGAATGGGATGATGACGAATATCTTCATCGATATTGGGAATTCCAGCAATATTGATCTCATGACGTCTGGTGAATTGACCAGACTCAGGTTTCCAGAAATACTCAAATCTCTTGTAGGCTCCACGCATCTGAGGCCATTCATTATGAAAAGTAGCATCGCGGCCGAGACCCGAATAAGTAGTATCAGCATCGACTCTACTAATCCAGAATGGATACCAGATTTGTTCAGATTTCAAGAACTGAGCAGAAGAGGAGAGGTCCTCAGGTGCGCCAAGTTGTTTTGATATCCAATCAAGAAGAGTGGTCTTCGCTTCACCTTCATCATAGTGAACTCGAATCATATAGTGGTCTGTGAACTTAATACCCTGTACAGATTGTGCAGTTCCACAATAGGGACATACTAGAAGAAGGTCGCCAGGTCCTGCTTCGAAATCTGCATCACAAAAATTACATTTCGCCATTTCATTCACCCCTTCTTGGTGCGCTGTGTCATTATCAGCACTCTGAATCCCATGAACGTCATTACTATACCCACAATTGCCGCAAGTGCTCCAATGATAAACATCGTTGCACCTGTGTCCTCAGGAGCTTCCAATCCCATGAAGAGATATTGTCCACCAAATCCTGCAACTATGATGCCAATAAGGCCCATCAGTGTCCACATGATACGCTGACCACGTGTGATTGGAATTTCTCCTTGGACTACTTTTCCGGTATGACCGTCAAGAGCAGCCTTGTATAAGTCCCCTTGGAACTTGTATCTGATGAGCGAGAATGGAGCTTGCATATAGGTAGTATCCCTAACAGCAGTTGTTGTCCTACAATCAAAGAGCTCTTGCAGACCGCTACCTGCTTGTGCTCTGTGATTGTCCGCAACACGTCCGTGAATTGTTTTTTCGAATTCCTCTTGCCCAATTTCCGCATTCAGCATCACTGGTTCAAGATCTTTGATTGCTTCAAAGTTGTACGG
>SDNZ01000030.1 GCA_004524565.1 Candidatus Thorarchaeota archaeon | reverse complement strand
TTGCGAATTGATCAGGATTGACCACTATGTCGAAGGATCTGTGCTCATAAAGAGCAGCAACTATCTTTCCACCATAATAGGTCTCGAGTAAATCAGCGGTACAGTAATAGGTCTTGTAGCCATCAGTATACTGAATCCGACAATTCAGCAACTCTTCCATTCTTTGATCCAATATCGTTGGAACTAGGATTGCATAATGACCACGACTTATTGTTGCAACATTGATGCAGAATTGACTGAATCGTTTGTCTCTGTCATCAAGTAGCTTTCTGATAAAATCAATCATGAAGATGGATGGTTCATTCTTGACATCATGCTCATGTAATATTCTTAGAATATCGATAGAGGTCATTTGAACAGCATAGTAGATGTCCCACATCCCCAAGTAGTAAAAGATATGATCACGGACTTCCAAAGTAAGAAGGGGAGCCGCTTCCTCGTTCTCCTCAAGTACTGTAATCAGATCATGCAGACTATCTTCGTGTAAGACATGATCCAACAAATGAGTACTTGCAGCAAAGTTACTTTCAGCAATAGCTTTCTGAAAACTCTGAACGATATCTGGCAACTTGTTCAAATCTAGTTTCAATAATCAACTTATCAATATACCTTAGAAAGAGGAATGGAGGGAGGGTACGTCGCTACCCACCCACCAGTGTAGTTAGAAAAGAGAGTGAATCTATGAACCTGTACCGCGCATTCTATGGACGATAAAACATTTCTCACGATAAGCCTGATCATCAAGACTGTTGATAAAATTCTCAAGTTTCTTAACCCTGGTGAATTCTTCCTCGATACCTAGGTCACGTACTTGAATGAGAGCTTTCTTGTGTTCTATTCGAACATATATTCCACCCAATCCAACCCCATGTTTCATGTACACTGGATCTGATTGGTTCTTAACTCGATAAAATCCCTGTCTTCTGAGCATTCTACTGAACATCATCAAAGTGTCTTACCCTCCCGGCGGATTCGACAGGTAAAGTACACGCTAACTACAATATAAAGATATACGGTTTCGAAAGGTACACGCAATCATTCTGATATACTATTTTTTGTACACATTGGGTATGATATTTGCACAAATCGTTGGTTTTAGTCACTAAATACTGCACAAATAGATATAATATGTGAGTATTCATGATTCATACCATCTATTTGATATGAGAATAGCTTCCACAAGCTCCTAAATGGCGCGAAACTTTGATACGTGTACTAATTGTAAACGCTTGAAATTATGTATAGTATCTGAACGTTTACTAATGTAAAATTATAACGTGTACCTGCTTAGATGTGCTTAAAATCTCTACTTAATGAGACAAAAGAAGAGCTTCCATCAACAACATATTCCACAGGAAATACTGGTGACGTAATTTCTTCCTATCAGAAACAAGAAATAATATGAGTAAACGTCAGTCTAAGTTCAGTAATCTATCAGTTAGGTCTAATAAATCTAGGTTACACACTTAAAGACAACCCTTAAAATGCTCTAGAATGTTCGAGGGATAAGTGACCATACATGGATATCTTCTCTGATCTCATTATCACAATGGCAACTCTGCCTTGGAGTGCAATTACGATTCTTCTCGTGAATATATTTCTTGCACTGATTTCAATCGTAGCTACGAATAAGTTCACAGATGTTGAAAAGATGAAGGCAGACATAGAAGAAGTAAAGGTCTGGCGAGAGAAGATGAATGTTGCACGTAAGACCATGGATCCAGCACTACTTGAAGAGGTCATGGCGGATCAGGGACGCATTATGAAGATAAACGGGGCAATGATGAGTGCACGGATGAAACCAATGTGTGTGTACTATATTCCGTTCCTGATTGTCTTCTGGGCTATGGGTGCACTGTTTGGTAGTTCGATTGTAGCAGTTCTTCCATTCAACATTCAGAAGGTTCTTCCATTCCTCGATGGAATGCTTGGAACTGCAACTGTTGGTGGATTTGGTTTTAGTTTCTATGGATTCTATCTACTCGTAGGTCTAGGTCTTGGAAACCTCATCAGAAAGCCCTTTGGTCAATCTATGACAACATGATTGACATCCAATTATGTTTGTGCGCTTTATGTAGCGCTATTGACACAATGATTACCTAGGTCATCCCCCTTTTATTCAAATTATTTTACATCAATCATGCGATTCCCCACGGGTATAGTTGAGTGATCGACTATGGGGAAGAGAGAGGATGCAAATCTTTGTTTCCGCATCATCCCTAGTGGTCTTTCACCTTGCATCCTTTCTCAATCTATTCTTATTCTTTAGCAATGGTTTTATTCTGCTGGGTGAGTATAGCTAATTAAGCGTCTAATAACAACTAGTTATAGCGAGTGATTGACACTTGGCAAATGAAGAAACTCCTGAAGAGCGGTTGAAGAAGTATAAAGAGCGTCTAGCAAAAATGACGGAATCAGAAGGACGTGACTCCAAGCTCTCAAATCAATTAGGAGAAGAAAAAGCAATTGTAGAAAGAGGTCCACCATCCCAACCACAACCAGTACCCAAAGATGCACCTATTGGACCAAAACCTCAACCACCTCCAGTTCTTGAGAGTCCTGCTAAAAGAGAATTGAGAGAATCAATGGTTGTCAAAAAGAATCGTGAAGCCTTGGTTAAAAAACTTGAAGGAAAGAGTAGAAGTCGAGTGATGCTTCAAGCTCGACAGCAAGCAATTACTAGTCAATTAAAGGAAATCAAGAGCAGAAAGTCCATGCTCGAATTGCAGCTGAAACGGAAGGTAATTTCCAAAGACGAATTTAACAAAAGGAGGGAACTCCTCGTTAAAGAAGGGCAGGAATTGATTAGAGAGAAATCTGAAATCGATGAGGCATTAGCGAAATAGAATCCGATAGTTGAATGAATAATCTAGCTAAATTGCTTCAGATGTTATTGCGTTTAACGTGACTGCATTAATTGCAGCTCGACCAATCCCAACGAATGGCGGAACGTCCATGCACCCAACATTGCTTCTCATCATTTGACGAGTTATTGCTTGTGTTGTAATAATTCTGATTTACATAATGTAACTCTAGAAGAGGAAATTGTAGACTTGGAATGCGCGCTGCTTTTTCTGCATCCTTTTTCATTCTTTTTTTTATTCAGATAGTAAGCAATACAAGAGCACAAAAGGCAAATAGTCTTCTTCTAGATGAAAAGAGAGTCTGGAGGCTGTCTTATCTGAGTAAACAACGCCACGGTAAAACTCCTGCTTACTTATCCTATATTCAGAGGATATGCGAGCTAAGCAAAAGAGGAGATATGAAGACCGTAGCTGATTCAATCAAAAACTACTACTCAGATAAGAACGAGAATCCTTGGCACAAGGTCAACAACAATATTCAGACTTTCATCAGTAAGGAAAAATCTCAGGATAAACTTTCAGAAATACTAATTCTATTGAGGGCAGCTGTATTCAGTTCTTTGGATATTCTATCTTTTGGATTAATTGATGATGTTACCACAGAAGATATCATCAATGCATTTACAGCTGAAGAGACTTGGAAACTCGGAAGAAGAAGTGCACGAAATCTATGTTTGGATGTATCAGACAAGTTGATTGAGAAAGGCAACATCAGATACTTGATTCCATCAGCTCTGAAACGAGATGGATTTGGATTCTTGATTCCACGTATTGAAGAAATTCAGTGGGATAATTTCAGGAAAGCACAACCGAAAGTTACGAAGGGAGAGTTGGACCTTACAAAATTAGAGAAGACACTTATTGGAAGTAAATTCCTTCGTGATCAAATGGTTATGACAACAAAGATAGATGCGAAAGATCCTCAAGTTGAAGCACTTCTTGAAGCATATGATCTTCAACTAGTTGAGATAGAAGTAGATAGAAGTTCAAGAATCAAACCCTCGCCACCTACTGAACAAGTAACTCTTAACGGTCAACCAGTATTTGATGAAGAAGAAGAGAAGGAAGAGAAAGTTAGAAGAAAACCCTCAACGGGAGATCAGACTCCACTGACTGATTTTCTATCTGAAGAAAAGAAACCAGTCAAGGTTCCAAAGAAGAAAAGTTCCAGGAAAAAGAGAGGTCTAAGGAAATGAGTAAGAAATCAACAACCTCAGACTATTCAAAACTGGAGCGTAAGTTTTTGAAACCCCTGCAGCAAATAGCATGGGATATTGATTCTCCAAATCTGGGAACTATGTATGAAGCAGTAGGAAAACTTGCAACGGTACAATATAATCGATTACTCCTACCTAAAGCAATGGACCTTCTTGATTCTCCTGATAGAAATGTCAAACAAGCAGCTTATACGGTAGCTGGAAAAAATATGTATGGAGATTATCTTTCAGAATTCACTATCGCATTGAAAGAAATGAATCCAGCAGAGAGAGAACAAGTACTCCAAGGGATTCATGAAGCTTTTTCACAGACAGGAGGACCGACCTCCGCAGCAGAACAAAAGAACTGGATAAAGAGTTTTGAAACACTTGGTAAAGAGCACCAGCCATCAGTGTTTGGATTGATGATTGGTTTAGGCAAACTTGGTGTATCATGGGTTACAAAACAGATTCGTGATGATATCAAAGGGGTAACACTAGGGAGTGTACCTCGAATCAGTATGTTTCCTGAACGTGAAAGAAAAAAACTGATCAAATTACTATGCAATGGAGCAGCCAAGCACCGTAGAGACCTCATACCATACATTTGTGGAATTGTTGATGAAAAAACTGTCAAGTATCTATCCGTATTCTTACGAAATAGCGAATGGCAAGAAAGAGTAGAGATTGCAGAAGCAGTAGCAAGGAACGGTATCCAGACATCATCAGGTTTGGTGATGGAGTTAGTTGCTGATTCGAAGTGGCAGGTCAAACAAGGATTACTTGACAACCTTAATCTGCAATCTTCCAAATTAACACCTCTACTAACGGTCCTTAGTCATTTGATGGCTGAAAGTCATTCGAGAGTCCGTGGTCAAGCTGAGCGAACATTACTACTTCTAGGAACAACAGCATGTGATGGTTCTAACATTAAAGAGCAGAGAAAACGACTCGAGAAGCAATTCAGAAGCCAATTACTCAAGGCAACACGAACAAACAAAGACATCGATGTTCGGTGGCTAGGAATAGAAAGAGACCCTTCAGATCCAATGATAGACATCATGAAGAAAATCTCACCAATTCTAGACCAACCAGATTCGAGTGATACTGCAGGACCTGAAGGAGTTAGTTTAGCAGATTTTTCAAAAGGGGAGAAGACAGATACACCTGATGCAGATGAACAAAAATTAACTGAGAAAGACAAATCAGTATTGCTGTCAGCACTTCTAGGCGCACAGAAATCCTCGGAAGAAGTTCCTCCTGTTGTGATAGATGAGCCAAGCCCTAAAGAATATGACCCGACCATTCCAGCTTCAAGTCGCTTCATTCTTGCCCTGCAAAAAACATCAAAGGAAATAGGAAAAGATGTACCCATAGACATACTTCAAGCAGAATGCGAAAAAGCTGGACTGACTGAGAAGGAGTTCGTAAAATCACTCGGAGAACTAGAAGAACAGGGTATAATTTATCGATCTAGTAAGAAAACGGTCAGCTATGCAGATATTGACCTATAGTTATTTGTCCAGTAACACTAATGAACACCTGCACTAATTAGAAACAATGCGGGAGCTGAAGATATGGTTGAAGACCTACTGATAAAAAATGGATTAGTTGTAACAGCTGATGACAAAGGCACAATATACGAAAACGGTTACATTAGAGCCACTGACGGTAAGATCACAGAGATAGGATCTAATGAACCTCGAGGTTCAGCTGATGCAACTATAGATGCTTCAGGTTGTGTTGTAATACCCGGCTTGATAACTGCCCATACTCATCTCTACGGAATTCTTCTGAGAGGAGCATCATTGAATATCAAACCACCAACAGATTTTGCTCAAGTTCTTCAACGTGTCTGGTGGCCGGTTGACTCAGCCCTTACGGTGGGGGATGCATATGCAAGTGCTCTTTCAGCTTCAGCAGATATGTTACGAAATGGATCAACACTCTATGCGGACACCTATTCAGGACCCAATTCGATTGAAGGAAGTCTCGAAGCAATTGCTAAAGGAACACGAGAGGTTGGAATGCGAGGTATTGTAGCGTTCGAGATGACTGAGCGAAATAATCCAGAGGAGGCTCAGAGAGGTCTCCAGGAAGGAATCAATTTTGTGAACTCAATTGAAAATGACGAGTTAATATATGGGATGATGAGTCTCCACGCCTCATTCACAGTTGGCGATGAAATAGTAAAGAAAGTAGTAGAAGAAGCTAAGAATCTAGATATACCAATCACAGTTCATACATCCGAAGGATTGGTCGATCTCTATCATAATTTAGAGGCCTCTGGTGAACGTACCGTAGAGCGACTGGATCGACTTGGGGTTTTAGGAAAGAAGACTGTACTTGCACATTGCGTTCATGTCAATAATCATGAGATGGACCTGATTGCAAAGAGTGGTTCATCGGTTGCACACAATCCAATGAGCAATATGTTGAATGCAGTTGGAGTATCTCCAGTTCCATCCATGCTTGAGAGAAAGATTACTGTTGGTCTTGGAAATGATGGATGGATCTATGATCCCTTTGAGAATATGCGTTGTGCTCTTACTATTCACCGATTAGCAAGCGGGAATCCAAGTGTGATTGGATCCGAAGAGATATTCAAAATGGCTACCCTTGATGGGGCACGTTGCTATGGGTTGGAGAAGAAAGTAGGCAGTCTCGAGAAGAATAAATTTGCAGACATTGTAATCTTAGATGGCACCAAAGTGCCAACACCCCTGACAAAAGAGTCTGTTATAGGTCACTTATTGAATACGTTTAGTGGAGGAAATGTCCGGGATGTCTTTGTTGGGGGAAAGTGTGTTGTGCAGAATAAGCAGTTAACCTCTGTCCCTGATGAACAGATAGCAAAGATATCGAGGGATGCAGCAAAGGGACTTTGGTCTCGCCTGAATTAATATAAAAAAAGAAGAGTGGGGAATGTTTCCCCACATAGAAAATTACTTTCGCTTTATACAAACAATAAGTACAATGAGAAGGATTGCTCCTCCAGCTGCAACAATCAATAGATTATCCTGAATGAAGCCCATAATGTCAAAGCCGAGACCCTGACGGGTCATTGTCAATGTTCCATTCTCTGTTGTAACAGTCCAATGAGCTAAGAATCCATCTGACTTGAGATAGTCTACATGAACACCGATGGGTTGTCCAAGGATAGTATCGGTTTCATATCCCCAATAATTGCCTACGTTATAGATAGTCCCATTATAGATAGTATCTTCATAGAGTTCTCCTAATAGAGTGTAATTGCCAATCGGAACGACCCATGAGTCAGTAATAACTGCAAAAAATATGAAGATCAAAGCAGACCAACCCAGTGATGTACCGTTTGCCCACTCAATATCAAAAGTGGGTTTTGGAATATTGAGCCAATTATCCAAAATATTAGGAATGACTGCAATTCCACCCGTGACTTCGAAATAGATCACTTCACTCATATCAACTACACCATTGTCGGTTGTACTGATATCAAAATTCCATTGGTCTCCGACCACAATGCCCCATTCAAGTCCCTGTGAAGTTGCTGCCGCAACTGGGGATACAAGAAACATTGTGGCAAGAGAAATTGCAAGCAATACTTGTAGCGTGCGTTTCATAATTATTTCTCCTGTACCAGCGAATGCTGATACATTAGAAGAAATACAAATGCTGAAAAAGTCTTCGTAGCTCCATTGGTAAACCAAGGATGCTACATGAACAAGGTTTTCAATGAGAAAGTATTGGCGGCAATCAGGTGTACAGACTGGATTCGAGACTTCACTACTCAGACCCGATATTTGATACTCATACACACGGTATCGATACCGATGCTCTGGATTTACTGGTAGAGATTGAGAAGACATACGGAATAGAAAAGTCCATACTCATTTGTCACAGTCTTGGTATCAAAGACTATGCTGAAGAGACCTATCCTAGTCGATTTATCTATGCCAAATATTTCTCAGGAGCATTTAGATTTACACATGGTGTCGAACCTCTTCTGAAAGAAATTTCCACTCTAAAAGAAGAGGGATATCATCTAGCTAAGATGCAGTCTGCACCAATGATGAGAGGAAGAGTCAAAGCAGGGCTAGATGACTTGCGAATGGATGAGGATGAAATGGCACGCTTCTTCGGTGCAATGAAGGATGAGGATATTCCATTTATCTTGCATCTTTCAGATCCAGATACATACTATGCAACCAAATATACAGACAAGAAGCAATTCTCAAGCAAAGAAAGAGACCTTCAGGAACTGGAGGGAGTCCTCAAAAGACACGAAGATATGAAGCTCCAGATTGCTCACTTTGCAGCACAACCTGAAATCCATAGGTTAGATAATCTAGCAAGATGGTTTGATACATACTCTAATTTTAATATAGATACAAGTTCAGCAAGATGGATTTCAAGGGAGCTAAGTAAAGACCCAATGATTGCTCGTACATTCATCATGAAGTATGCAGACCGATTACACTTTGGAACAGATTGTGTTGCATTTACTGATGATCAATCATACTACGATGGAAGACATCTTGCACTTAGATTACTCTTTGAAACAGAGGTTAGAAATGAACCTTTACCATTCACCGATACGGATACTGTTAACACTGGTGGCACCTTCATTAACGGACTAAATCTTCCAAAATCTATTCTAGACAAGATATACTGGAAGAATGCTATGCATTTCTTCTCTAAGTTTGTCTAGAGAAATCGCATCAGATAATTATTGATAGACATGTTAATGCTCCATCGCATTTTTCAAATTCACTCATATCAAGCTGAACCACTTCAAAACCTGCGGCTTTTACGAGCTCAGCAGTCTTCTTGTGTCTTATTGACATTAACACCACATCATCTATTGCAACAGCATTTGCCGAATGAGATTCTTCGTTCGGAAGAACTATTTGATTATAGGAGTTCAATATTGGATTTCCAATGTATCTAGGATTTAGTAAGATAGTATTCCTTCCGAGGTATGTAAGATGGCTCTTTATGTGCATGATATTCAAGTCTTCAATGCAATGCACAGGCACCTCCAGCCACTCTTCCATCTGTACCGCACCTTCATGGTTGCTCCGCTGTGTGATACCGCAGAGTAACGAGTATGGAAAATGAATCACATCACCACCTTCCAACGTCCCTGGCTCGACAACTGATTTTATCTGCTTGAATTCAGAAAGCACTTCCTCCACTTTCATACTCTCGCCTCTACGACTCTCCTTTGCCATTCGTGTGATTATAGCTTTGTTTCCATGAACAACAACTGTGTCTTCGACGAAACAAGCATCGGGATATTGATTATCAGGTTCTAATTCAATCAGGTCCAATCCAAGATTGGTAAGAGTTTGACAGTATGTCTTATGTTGCTCCAAGGCTAAATCCAGATTGAGAGTATGGTGAAGGGGATGAGATGACAAACAACTCTTGAATTTGCTACCCGGTGGTCTCACAATAGCACGTTTAGACATAGAAGATAACCTCACTTCTTACTCCGTGATTTCTGTCTATTAAGGAATTCAGTCAACTCAGTCTGGTGAATAGGTGCAAACCGCCATCCCTTACCTTTTGCATGACGAACAACAATATCTTCCTTCTCCATATTACGAAGATGATAGGCAATTGTTGCAGTTGTAACAGGTAGTTCACTAGCAATTTCCGAGGTGGATTTCCATTGTTCAAACTCCAAGGTATCAATGATCAAGGAACGTGTAACAAGTCCTCTCTGCACATTTCGCAATCTCAATAGATAGGCAAGACGATGAATTGACAATTAGCTACTCTCAAATTCCAACAGTATCATAAGACTTTGTATCTTATGGTCACTTCAATGGATTTCCAATAAGATGTGTAAATGCTGCAGGTTCGCTCCCTTCCGAAATAGGGCGTATTCTATAACGTGGGTATTTGTGACTTAATTTTGCAGCAACGCGTGTTCCCATCAATTTCTCTGAAATTCCTGCATTCTTACCACGCCAGAGATAGATAGTATTTGTTTCATGAACAATGAAGACGAGAACCTTGTTTGTATCTACTTCTACAGTATCACCCTCAGATTCGACCATCTTGGCTTGTATGATTTCAAAGGCTTCAACCATGATACTCGTCCCTACATCTGATTCGAAATTCTCTCTTAATTACTTTCGGTGCAAGTACTATTACTATCCAAAATAGCGTTAAATACATCAATCATCGAAAGAAACCTGAGAGTTGTATTACTCAATTAGAAATGCAACTAACATAACCCACCTATGGAGTAGCCGCCATTGTCCGACGAAGGAACCTCGAAAATTAAGTTCATCGACAAAGATAGGAGAAGGATTGAGCTCAATCTAGGTGGCCTGTCTGTTGGATTCCCACTCAATGCTATTCCTGATGCAGTTTACGAAGCAATTGCTAATGCAGTAAATAAATCATCCAGTTCATCTGAAACCATTAATGAGCTCTATATTGGTCCATTGACGAAACCGTCTGTAGCCACTCTTAACGCATCGAATATATTTCCGATAAACTCTGCAAGGAAGGTCATCAGACTAACTCTGACTGATGAAACTATAGAGGACATAATTGATGACTTCGAAGGAGCCGAGCTGGCTTTTCAAGGAAGGCCATTTGAAGATACCCTAGATGAAAGAATTGACCTCTATCAAAAAATGATGCTTGATGATAGTAAAATTGACAGATTCAGACTCGGTGCAGTCGAAATGTATGGAGATCAGACATATCAGAATATTCTCAGAGACCCTCGGATTACATTGAATATGTTTTGGACTCAAGATAATAACAAGGTTGCACGAAGTTTTCAAATCAACTGTATAGCAGAAGTGATTCCACCAGGTACTCCGTTCTATAGATACATGAGGGTCATGAGACGTCTTTTCAGCAGCACCTTAATTGATACTGATAGACGTTCGCCTGACTATGTATGTGCCTACAAATTCTGGGTATGTGAGGCGAAGGACAAATCGCTCACACCAAAAACAGGATTTGTCCCAGACTAATAATTCGTTACGCGAAGTAATTTCGCAGGAAGCTCATCAATAGAATCGATATCAAGGACAACTCCATGACCTTTCTTTGCTAACTCGTGCGCAGCTTGAGGATTATGTTCTCCTGTTGGAACCAATACAATCAGCTTTATCCCCAGAGGTTTCATCCGCTCGACAAGATCTTCACATATCTTCTGGTCACTTAGATACATATCAGTTGCAAAGATGAAAATCTTCTCTTTCGCCTTTGAATCTTCGAAATTCCGAAGAGCAAGTCGTATGGACTCTTGGCCACCAGTTCCACCACCAGCTCGAGCTTCTAAGAGATCTGCTGCAACTTTCTCCACAGCAACGGTTCGTTGTGAAATCTCTTTGACCACATGGGTCATATTGTCAAAAAGAACTACTCCAAAATCATCCTTCTTGATCCCATATAGACCAGCCATCACAGAGATAGCGAGCATACCCAACTTTTTGGGAGCATCCATTGAGCCGCTCTTGTCTAGGGCCCAGTAAAATGCTCTATGGCCTTGATAAGTTTCCGTGACAAGGAAATCCGAGGTCTCAATGATTTTAAAATTGGTTCTACCTTGAGCAAGAAGTGCGTCTATGGTCTCTTCAAGATTTATCAAATCAATGTCATCACCAATGCGAAATGGTCGTACAGTTGTTGACTCTTGTATGCCTCCCAACATACTGGAACCCATTGTCTGACGAGCATATCTCATTCCCAGGTCAATAAGAAGGCGTTTTGCAATCTCCAGCAATCTCTTCTTCAAATCAGGTGGAAGCTCATCTCTGTATGTATACCAAATCTTGATGATGTTGGTCGCAGGACCTCCTAGTAGACCACCAAATGCAAGATCAACACGATCTTTGTCTGGTTGACCAGTACCGGGTCCAGGTCCCTGTTGTGCCCCATAACTTGGACGTCCATAGCGAGGTCGGTAACCGGATCCCGCAGTACCGAGAGCAGCATGGAGATCCTCGTGAGCTACAGCACCAAGCGCGCCTTGGTTCCCTTGTTCAGCAGCCATATCACCCAACTGACGCAGTTGCTGAGGTGATAGACCTGCTGAGGACATTAAATTGTGAAGTCGTTCAAAATCATTTACTCCAGCCTGTATTAATTTCTTAATGACTTCAAAGGATGGATTGATGAGCTCGAGAATTTCCTCCTCAGTCATATTGAGACGTTCACCAGCTTCTCGGATAGCTTTCTCAGATGGAACTTGACCCAACCGAGATGCATGCTTTACAGTCTGTCGGAGGTGAGATTTTGTTGGTGATCTTTCAACCGCACCATCTGCAAATTTCTGCATGGCTTTATCCCATTGTTTCTTAGTATCTTGACTTGGAAGATTCTTCTCGTGTTGCTGGTTCTGAGCTAGAGATGATCTCAAGAAATCTGAAGGTGAAGATCTTGAATCTGCACTAGCTAATACACTCTGAGCTTCTTTCTCTACGAGACTCTTCCAACTATCACTCTGCCTGGCATTTTCTGCTAATTGACGCAAATCCACATTCTGGTCTGCTCCTGAATCGTATTGCAAATCGTATTGCTCGAGCAAATCATCCATTATATCTATACCAGTAGATTCCTTGATGTTCCTAGCAAATTCAGCTGCGTCACTTAGTGAGAATTTTTGAGCTGCTTCCTTGATATGTTTGTCAATATTGTCTGGGACCCTTCCTAATTCTCTGGCATAATCAGCTACTTCACTGAGGTCATCCAGGTCATCCTGCAGTTTCTGATCCATTTCTTTCTGTTGTTCAGGAGTGAGGGTACCCATCTCCTCCATGTGTCGCAATGCTCGTGCTGCGGTTGAGGTGTCACGACGCGATAGGTCTGAAAATTGCTCTTGAATATCCTTGTCACCTCTAAGAGAACTGGCGGCAATTTGCTCAGCAGCGTTAGGCGAATCGCACACTTGGTCAAGACAATCAAGGATCTGAGAGTTTTGCATATCTTGTGAAGATAGGTCTCCAAACTTATCCATTAATTCAGCACTTGCAGTCTCCTTTAGCTCTTCATTGCTGGTTATTCCTCGGAGCACTATCTCCCCATCGGTCAAATAATCCTTGGATGCATTGTATAGAGATTTGTCTTGTTCTTTTCTGAGTTCTAATAGATATTCATAGCCTGCTTCCACTTTGTCTTTCTTGATGACCTTCGCAAGCTCCTGCTCCCGCTTTATCTGATCCATGACTTTCGCAAGTGCATCTGTCTTGACAGCTGGGATCTTTGCAACCATTGCCTGTTCATCAGGCTTTTTCGGTTCTTTTTCTCGCCCAAGAAGAATATCCTCTGCAATCTCACGTGCGATTTTCTGATCTGGGGGAAACGTTGTATATACTGCAGCATCGAGAAAATCATCTAGTGTCAATTTGCCATTTCGAAAGAATCTGGCTGATAGTAACATTGGAATGGATTGCGTTTGCCGCACACTTGGTGGCTTAGTAACATCCTTTCTCATGCGCATTCTCTTTGTAAATTCATGTGCGAATGGAGGAGCGTTACTAGGCAGTGGGGCAATCTTGGGTTGGGTTGCCATATTGATTAGCTCCCAAGACTCCTCCTAACAAGTGCGTTGACCGCAGGTTCCGTATCAATTCCGGGTCTGAATCTAAGTGCTCCAACCAGTACATAGGTAGAAGCCTCAGACAGAGTTGCATGACTTACACTCTTCTCTTTCTTCCGCTTTGTCATCTCAGCGGATAGTCGTGCAATTGAGATACCTGCTCGAATACTAGCTGGTATTTCTATGTCAGTACTGACACGGGTGGCTGATACAAGACCATAGATCCGCTCCAGAGTAGCATCAGAAATTGTGTACTCAGGAGTGTTCATCTTGATGATTTCTAACTCTGTCTGCTTTCGTGGATAACCCAGACGAATCCAGACACGTATACGGTCCCTGAGTGCTTCACTTAATCGGTGAGCTCCAGACATCTCTTCCGGATTCATTGTCAAGACCGGGAAAAATCCTTCATTAGCCTTGATTCTACCTAATCGCTGTACACTTATCGAGCCTTCCTCAAACGGATCAAGTAATGAGTTCTGAACATACTCGCTAAGTCGGTTACCCTCGTTAAGACCGAAAACCCCACCATTTACCATTGACTTGAGAAGTGGACCTGGTTCAAAAGCCTCTAGACCAAATCCCTTGTTCAGTACGATGCTTGGATTGAATGCGCCTGTTAAGTGCGAAGGTCTCACACCTTCGTCTCCAGTAACCCAGTAGAGGTCTCTCCCTGTCTTCTCAGCGTAGGCTCTTAGAAGTAGCGTCTTACCTGTCCCAGGCGGCCCAATGATTCCTGGGATCAAATTTGCGTTCTCGCAATCTTCAAGAACATCAAACGCATCAGAGTATTGTTCTTTGAGGACAATTTTAACCTTCTCTTTCTTGGCCGCAGCTAGACGTTCCTCGAAATTCTTTTTGAATTCTGCCATTTCGCTCTGCATAACAATAGCCCCCCATTGTTAGTACTTCTGAGTACCGTTCGAGGGTATATAATCTTCCCTCATCTTTCCCGAGTACTTACATAAGGATTGCTTTTCTATGAATTAATCAAATCTGGCCAAGTTCTGGATAGGCAAATAATGCTGGTGAGCCTCCTGTGTGCCAGAACACAGTTTTCTCATTTGCTTTGATGTCACCATTCATAGCCATTCTCATCAAAGCGAGCCCAACTTTTCCTGTATAAACGGGGTCGAGAAAAATTCCATCCATCTTTGCAAAGGTATCAATAGCTGTTCTCACCCCTTCTGTCAGAATACCATAACCAGGTTCGAGAAATGTATCATCAATGTTGATTTTTGGTTCAAAGTATTTAACTTCGGAATACAGGTCAATCACACGATCAATTTGGTTCCTAACACGGTCTTGTACTATGTCAGCCTCACTGAGCACACTCACGCCTATGATGTCAACATCCAAATCAAGCATGTGAGCTCCAATAATGAGACCTGCTAGGGTTCCACCTGTTCCTACAGAAACGAGGATTTTATCAGGAGTAAAACCTTCTTTCTTGGTCTGTGTTTGCAACTCCTCCATCGCAGCAGCGTATGAAATCACACCAATTGGCATGGTTGCACCAGCTGGGACTGCATAAGGATTCAGTCCGAAGTCTCTAAGAGTCTCGATAATCTCATCAAGTCGTGAGTGCATAGTCAAGAGGTGGTCATCAGGGAAGAATTTGATCTCCGCACCTAGCATACTATTTAGTAAGAGATTACCAGTATAGGTCTCAGGTTCTTCCCCAGCCAAGAGAAGAATACATCTCAGTCCGACTTTTGCGCAAGCTACTGCAGTCTGTCGACAATGATTACTCTGGAGACCTCCCACGGTAACAATCGTGTCTGCTTTGTTAGCTAGAGCGTCACCTATTACAAACTCCATTTTTCGAGTTTTATTACCACCAAAAGAGTGTCCTGTTAGGTCATCTCGCTTAATCCAGAGTTCATTAAGCCCCAATGAATCCCCCAAGTGGGGCAATCGATGAAGTGGAGTAGGAAGGAAAGCTAAATGCTCACGTGGTAGACTATCAAACATTTCAACCAGACGCTCCAGTTAGCCATGATACGAGTAACATTAGAACTGCGGTTAAGATTCCAGCAAATAACGTCTTTGCACCATACGACCACATGTTCTTCTTTGATACAGCTCCAAGGAATAGACCCAGAACAAAGAGGAGAGCCATGCAGATGATAATACCTATGTAGAATGCAATGTGATAATCAAGGAGTCCAAGAGGTACAAAGAAAAGTGGGATGACAACAAGAAATCCTGCAATAGCAGGAGAAGCTCCATCAATTATGGCTACGACGACTGAGGTCGTTCTGCTTGCTTTAGCATACATGGACCCACTCATATCACTTAGCATGGCTTTTCCCATTTCGTCTACTTCACGGTCTCGTTCTGCACTCTCTGCAAGATATGAACCACTAAAACCTGATATTGCCATTGCAATGCTAGTACCTGCTGCTGCTAAGAGGATTGCATTGAAACCTGGTGTGGGATTACTTGGATTTATAGTAAATAATCCACCCAAAATTAATCCGAGCATGGTTAATGCCCCGTCGAATGCATTCATCGCAAGATATCGACGTGCAATCTCTACGCCTTGTGTAAGCTCAAGTGCACGCATTATTCGCTCGACACGCCCACCTTCATGGGTAGTGTACTGTATGTTATCATCGTCTGATTCGTTCACAGAGACCGTTACTCCGTGTAAGGATAGTCGGTCTTTCCGAGAGTCCAGTTATAAGTTAGACGGATTGGAAACAGACAAGAATTCGTAGGCGTAGAGATTTTAAGTATTCAAACCAAGATTGAGATGTTCGCATGTAACTTTGAAGTACGCAGGTTCGAGGAGAAACACTTTGTCTGAAGAAAATAAGGTGTATACAATCTTTGACAGACCCGCAGGTCTTAGATTTGTAGGTCTGTTACAGATGGCTTTCGGATTGTTTGGACTCATAGCATCCATAGGAATCGTCGGTGCAATTCTAATCGGAGGCCCTAGCATTTTAGATGGGATGGGGTATATCTACAGCGTACTGATCTTTGTCGGAGTCGCATTGCCCTGTTTAATCATTGGCAACTATGTCGATGATCTACGGAAAAACGCAGTAACCGCCCAAGTTATCTATAGTCTAATGGCAATGGGTCTCACTGGATTTTTTATTGCAGTCAGAGGACTGCATTATATTTGGACAGTCCCATTATTTGAAACGGAGATAGTTGTTGCAATCGGAAATCTTGCAGCTTTGATTCTGGTATCTCAAGCATTCATCATACTCTATCTCATTCTTAATTGGCATAGGGTAGTTCCTCCAGATGATGTAGAAGTAGTTAGGGATAGAAAAGAAGCAAAACAAATCGAGATGGGTTTGGTACCAAGTCCGCTATCACCCACTTTGATGGGATCAGATGGTACAACAGAACTTTCGGATGAAGATTCACAGCGAATTATGGATGTTCATAAAGTCGTATCAGTAGGGGGTATGGCAGTTCTTTGTTCGAATTGCAATGGAGCTACACCACTTTCCAAGGCCAAAGATAACAAACTACAATGTGATTATTGTGGTGTTACTCTTGGAGTGGGAAATGTCTTTGTACCTTGCAAGAACCACTCAGAGTATCTAGCTGCAACGACATGCGCTGTTTGTGGTGACCACTTCTGTAGAAAATGTCTTACTGCGCAAACCCCACCAATTGACGACCGTTGGACAGCATCTACAATTTTCATGTGTCAGACCTGTTTTGAGGGAAGATATAGACCTGCAGTAACAACAACATCATTTGTTATTCCAATCGATCAGTTATTTTCAACAGCAGGCGCAAGATTCGCAACAGTTGGAAAAATATATCGACGTTTTCTAGGAGCCTATGGTGGGGTACTCAAAGCGATATTCGGATGGCCACTTGCTCTACTAGGAAGTTTTGGAAAGAAAGACGATGATGGGAAGCGTCGCGGCGGAGGTGGAGGTTGGGGCGGTGGTAATCTCGATTTGAGTGGTTTAGGTAGTAGTGGTGGTGATGCAGATGCCTGTGTAGGTATCATACTGATGATAGTAATCATCATCATAGCAATTCCAATTATTGCAGGAATATTGATGGCCGTTGGTGCGCTCGTTTTCATTCCACTTCTGTTCTATGCAGGATTAATAGCAGTCACCTTTGAAGCTGTTAAAGTTATTAGAAGAACAGATTTCCAATCATTGGATTCGGTCAGAATACAAAGCGTTGTGGAGAAGAAACAACCAAAGGCCAAGCAGTCAACGCTACGACCATACACTAGAACGTGGGAAGAAGATTTCTTTGCCCAGTCCTTAGAACGACGTAGAGAGGAACGTAAACGTGAAGAAGAGAGACGAAGACGAAGAGGTGAAAGAACTCGCGCAGAATCATTCTGGGGAGGAGGTAGAGGATATTGAGTAGTGCCCATAGTATGATAATGTGCCCTGTCTGTGGAGGCCAAGTCATCATTGAAAATACCGATAAGGTAAATCTCTGTTCATATTGTGCAAGTCCAATCCTAGGACCCGATCAAAGCAGGAATTGCACCAATCATCCAGACATTCTTGCGACAGAGGTATGTCACGTCTGTGGAGACTTGATTTGTGGAGAATGTACAGAAAAACGAGTAGGAGATTATGGAGGCAAGCTTCTTACCATTGTCAACTGCTCGAAAGAAAGCTGTATAGCTGCAAGTGAGTGGGCAAGACCTCTGAATGAAGAATATCAAAGTTTAGCCAATATGGATTGGGCTGATAAGTCAGATAATTTCATTCTGAGAATAACTGGAATTGGTGCAGTAGTGATGATGGTCTTTGAACTCGTCTTTATTCTTGGAATGCTCTACCTACAGTATTTTACTTCTCATAGTGCGTTGCTACCTAAAATTTTGTTCTCCGGAGATATTGTCATCATTCTCATGGTATTAGGAAACATTCTCGCGGCAATATTATTGCAGACATCACTTCAAGTGTATGTGCATGAAAGACAACTGGTGTCAGGAGCAATACTTCTGGTGATGTTGATAGTGGAGGTTGCTTATCTTCTTTGGAGAGGATTATATTTCAACTTACTATTCCTTGAAGATCCTCTTTTCTTGACCGTATTATTGCTAGCCCTTCTCTTTGGAACCTTGTTGGTATTCGTAGGCTCGCTTGGAGCTATCTATGTAGGTAATAAGAAACGTGTGCAGATGAAGAATGCTAGAAAACAGCTAAATCTCTCAATTCAGCATGAAATCGAGCGATTGTGACTAGTACGAGAAAGTATAGGATTCATTCTGGTACCTCAAAGAGGTCAATAATCCTGAACCGCTCCACATCAACCAATCCAAGATCTGTAATCTTCAATTTAGGAATTACTGGTAATGATAGGAAAGCCATTGCCATGAATGGTTCATCAAGTGGAGTGCCTAGTGAATGAGCAGCTTCTTTCAGGTCCTGCAATTTCTCGCTCACATGCTCTATTGGTTGGTCAGACATCAAACCAGCAATTGGTAGAGGTATTGATTCCAGAATCCTACCTCCTTTTGCAATTGCTATACCGCCTTGCATGCGAACAATCTGGACTGCCGCTGCAACCAGATCTTCATCGTTTGTTGAAACAGCTACAAGATTATGACTATCATGTGCTATTGATGATACCATCGCACCTTCTAGTATTCCCATTCCTTTAACGAATCCAACTGAACGTGGTTCTGAGGCGTTATGACGTTCAATGATCGCTATCTTTGTGATATCATTATCAATATCTGAAACGACCAATCCGTCAACTACTTTTGGTTCTTCTATAAGACGGTCTGTAACAATCTGGTCCTTGATCATACCTATGACATTCATATGTGAGCCTCTAGGTTTCACATGAAAGTCTTCAGGTTCCAAGTATTGAATGTTAACAGAACGTCTCAATCGAGGTTGTTCAGTCACACCGAATTCTTGAACCATCTTACCATTCTTGGCTACGAGGGTTCCCTGTTTGTAGACTCGTTCAACATTGATATCCTTCAGATTATCAAGTACAACCAAATCTGCATGATATCCTGGAGCAACAGCACCAATATACCGCAGTCCGTAATGTCGTGCTGTTGAAAGAGTAGCTACCTTGATTGCGACAACAGGATCAACACCAAGAGCAATCGCATCACGAACCATGCTATCAATATGGCCTTTTGTTATGAGGTCGAGTGTGTTTCTATCATCCGTACAAAAGCTGCAAGCCATTGATGTCATCTCATTGATGAGAGGTGCGAGTGCATTGAGATTCTTTGCTGTCGAACCCTCACGGATGTGGATATGCATCCCTCGCTGCAGTTTCCTTTGTGCTTCTTCCAGAGTAGTGCACTCATGTTCCGAAGTGATACGGGCTGCAGCATAAGCATTCAGATCAAGACCATCAAGATCAGGAGCATGACCATCGACCCGTTTATCCATCCGTAGAGCAACTGAAATCTTCTCAAGAACTGCGGGGTCTCGATAGATGACCCCTGGATAGTTCATAACTTCTGCAAGACCCAAAACGTAGTGCTCTGTCATGAGTGGTTTGATATCGAGAAAATCCAGAGCAACACCATTAGTCTCAAGGTCTGTAGATGGAACACACGATGGAAGCATCATGTAGAACTCGAGCGGACCACCTCTCATACTTTTACTCATATACAGAATTCCTTCCATCCCAAGGACATTTGCTATCTCATGAGGGTCTGCAACAACGGCTCCAGTACCATGGGGGACAACTGCACGTGCATATTGAATGGGCATAACCATACTAGATTCAACATGTACATGACCATCAATGAATGATGGAGCCACATACATACCCTTTAGGTCAGTGACCTTCTTTCCTACGTATTCTCCAACTCCTGCAATGTAGGCTCCATGAATCGCTATATCTCCAGGGATGATATCTCCAGTTATCACGTTCACAACGTTTGCATTTTTTAGAACTAGATCAGCTCGAGTTCTTCCAGCTGCTACGTCAATCATTTGGTCAAGTGGATAATCTTCAGCACGTGCAAGAAACATCTCTACTCACTTCATTCCGTGTAGTAGTAAGTAAACAAAAGGGTTTCTCAAGATACTCAATTTTACCGAGTGTGATATAGAAAAGAAGGTTACTCTGAAAATAATAAAACCCAAGAGCACTATCAAATCTAAAATCAGATGGAGTAACATCAACGTGAAGTATGAGTGTGTGAAAGCAAAGTCATTGTTGTCAAAGAAGGAGTTGACTGCAGATAGTTGGTTTCACATTAATAGATCACTCAATGCCTATCGAGGATGTGAACATGGTTGTATCTACTGCGATGGGATGAACGAGTACTACCATGTTGACAATTTCATGAGTCATATCAGAATCAAAGAAAATGCGCCAGAGATACTCAAGAAGGAGCTTAAGAAACTTGGATTCACTTCACAGAGAGAACTTGAGACCGAAACCCTATGGTCGTTCTTGCCTGATGATGATGCAAAACGTCTTGCTATGAAGAGACCTCGCAGGATTGTGATTGGGGTGTGTGGTGGAGTGTCTGATGGTTTCCAACCAGCTGAGAGAGAACACAAGATCACACAACAAATCTTAGAGACCTTAGTTGACTTCCGACTTCCAGCAATGATCCTTACGAAATCTGATCTCGTCTTGCGAGATATCGAGCTTCTCAAAGAACTCAATGAAGTAGCCTTTGTAAATGCAGTCTTCACGATAACACTACATGATGATGAGAAACGTAGGATAATTGAACCGCGAGCTTCGTCGACTCCTGAAAGATTCACAGCGTTGAAGGAACTACGAAAATCTGGTATCCCTGGAGGAGTTATGGCAACCCCTATTGTTCCTTGGATAGGCACAGATTATGAGAATATCGAAGGTTTAGCCAGAGAAGCAAAGAAAGCTAAAGCTGAGTTCATCCTATTTGGTGGAATGACCCTAAAACCAGGTCGACAAAAGGAATACTTCATGAGAGTTATCAATCATCATTTTCCAGAACACGCTGACAACCTAGCAGCTGCGTATGCAAATGAGAACAGGTATGGTCAACCCATCTGGCAGAAGCTACCAACCAATGTCATGCTTACTGGACATCAAGTCTGTAGCACGATTGGAATCTCTGATAGGTCGGTCCGACATACTTTACCTTACGGTCATGAAATAAATTACAAAGTTCTAGGTATTCTACTTGATATTGAATTCTATCAGAATTATTTGATGGGATTGCCTTGGAAGGTGAGTGAACCATTCCATGAGCTCTCTGTAAAGTTAGAACGCGGAGTTGAAGACCTTCAGGTTCTAAGGGAAGAAGGAAGACTGAAAGAAACTCTACTCATTTCTAACACTTTGGTAGAAATTATTGAGCAGATAACAGAGACAGGAAGTTGCGAATATCTAAAAAATCTCCTTGCTCGAATTCCTGATGAGAGTTCAGGGGAACAGAAATTAGGGATTCCTTCTGATGAAGTTATTGAATAAAAAAGAAAGAGAAGCTGGCCCAGAAAGTCTGAGCCAGTCCGTTTACATTATTTCTTGAACTTCTTGATGTACACGACAATTACGACCACGACAATGATTCCACCGACAGCAATTATTGGTACTGCTCCAGCGAGTCCTGCTAATGGATCGTATGTTGGAACTAACTCAGGCAAATCTTGAACGAGGTTTGTCACAAATGGATCAATTCGTATTGTAAGATTACCTTCTGTCCCGAGACTCCTAACTACATTAAAAATGAAGATAGGTGTATCAGTCATTGCACCGAATTCAAAGATGAGTTCTGTGCCCACTGAACCAGCTAGATTATCATTCAGATCACTCCAAGGAGTATAATGAATCCTACCACCGATGTTGTGGTATAGTTCAGCATTGAGACTGGTAACATCTTCTGAAATTATTGATATGTTATACCAAGTACCAGGTGTAGCATTCAACTCAAGGCAATAGTGCTCGTTGATTTCACCTGGAAGATCTAGGTCAAACACACGTGTAGCTCCATTACCGACATTCAGAGTTTCCATATCTGTGAAATACTCATCTGTGATTACATCCCAATCTAGTGCGTAAGAAACGTTGTAGAGAGGATAAGTGTCAGTCAGACTGCCTTCGGTATTATTTGCTACATAGACAGGACTTACAGCAATCAGTGTGTACTCATCTGATGTCAGCGTGTAGATTGGAAGACTGAAAGCATTTTCCCAGCTTGGGTGTTCCATTAGACTACTACCATCCCACCAATTTGATAATGGGTAACTTGTGGATACCAATGACCTTCCAGTTCTGTCGAATAGTTGAACATCAGTTGTTGCTGTGACATTATCTTCATTTAACAAAGTAAGTGTCATATTGAAGTAATCGAACGCATCAGTCTGAACTCTGAAACCACCTACTCGAGTAATTGCCATTGTAGTGTCATCAATGATCGGACCAATATTGAATTCAAACTCTCCAAGAAAATCACCGTCCATTGTTACAAAGATTACGTACTCACCTGCAGGCATGTAGATGAATGGAGCATCTGGGTAGTAATCATCGTAGTTGATAGTGAATTGGCGCATCACCATATCTTCTGTAACGGTATAAGTATACCAATCACATGAACCAGAGTAGGGCGTGTTGTTCACTTTCATGAAAGAGTCCTCTTCCACGATGAGGTGGTACCCCATCTTGGCTACATCTTCATTGAGATTCTGAAGTAGAAACTCCTCATTGATAGGCAGTTCAGTATCAGTAACTATTGAGTTGAATAAAGCATATTGGACATTATCACTACCTATGACAGTCAAGTAGTATGTTTCACCTTGTATTGACTTGTAGAAATAGTTGTCAGACAATGGCATTGGAAAATCATAGTACATTCGCATTTTCCCATCTATGTTCATATAGAGATCTGAAGTTAGTGAGAGAGTCACAGGATATTGAGATACCAGAGGAAGTATCGCAGGATAGTTAAATGAATATGAAATCATTGCTAAATCAGTTGGTGAATTATACTTGTAGGTTCTAGCAGTTGGTGCTTTTTCTGTGTGCACAATTGAACCGTCTACAATTGTTAATTCACTACCTGAGAGTGTATCCTGTACAATTGTACCTGCGGGTATAGTTTGTGGAGCTACAGCTTGTGAAAGAATGTCAAACATGACTAGACCAGAGTGGTCAAAGCTTGCACCAATCGATAGGTAATGCATGCCAACCCCGGGCTTGAATGGTGTTATGGTGATATCACCATCAGTCCACCCTCCGTATGAAATTATAGTATCTTCAGAATCTACGATTACAAATTCCCACTCGATATCATCTTGCAAAGAACTAATTGTGAGATGAACGAACTCTGCGCCTGCAACAGGTAGAGTGCCAATATACATCAATTCAGATTCGATTGCAATGGTTGTAGTTTGTCCCAATGCAAGAGAGAAAGAACGTCGATTTACGGTCGAATTGGTTACATTGTGAAGGTCCCAGAAGGTTGGAAGTATTGTATCTTCACCCCAAACACCATCAGTTGTTAAAGCATCGTGATCGTGCCAGTTTACTGCAGATTGTCCAGGACTTGACCATGTACCTGTATTTCGGTCCCACCCATTATTTCCGTTTACGTAATTCTCATAATCCAAATCTACGTCTGGAGATACATAATCACTCGTAATTAGATCAAATACTGCAGGTTCTGCATACAAGTATGTATGCCCG
>SDNZ01000029.1 GCA_004524565.1 Candidatus Thorarchaeota archaeon | reverse complement strand
CTGGATAGGTGAACAACGAGCAGATGGCACCCTTTGGATGAGGAGGGATATGAGATGATAGAAGATCCGATTACATTTGAGGTCTTGAAGAATGCTCTTATTTCATCTGCCAGAGAGATGAGTCAGGCTCTCAGAAAAACTGCATTTAGTCCGAATATCAAAGAACGAAGAGATTGCAGTTGTGCTGTATTTGATAGTCAGGGAAATTTGGTTGCGCAATCAAAGGATATTCCCGTACATCTTGGAGCGATGCCACTCTCCGTGAAAGCATGCATCGAGAATCTTGGTGATACTTTAGCAGAGGGGACAATGGCTCTTGTGAACGATCCCTACTCAGGAGGATCACATCTTCCAGATCTTACTATGGTAGCTCCTTTGTTCCATAAGGGGGAGATAGTAGCATTCGCCGCAAATAGAGCACATCACGCAGATGTAGGGGGTATTAGCCCAGGTTCAATGCCAGGATTATCTATATCAATCCATGAAGAAGGAACCCTCATCAAACCAAGAATCGTTGTCAAAGAAGGTCAGTTGGCTCGAGATTTAATTTCAGATCTCTTAGATGACACGCGAACCCCAGATGAACGACTTGGAGACCTTTCTGCGCAAGTTGCAGCGAATAACGTAGGAATGAAACGAATTACTCAGGTTGCAGAGAATTACGAATGGGATATTCTTCTTAGAACCTTTGGAGACCTACAGCACTATTCTGCTCAAATGATGAGTTCAGCGCTGAGGAAATTTGAAGGGAAATGTGGCAAGTTTACTGACTATATGGAGAGTGACGGGGCTGGTACGTGGGACATTCCTATCTCGGTAGCAATAAGAATCAATGATGGTAGAGCTCTCGTCAACTTTGCGGGAACAGCAGACCAAGTGCAAGGGAATATCAATTGTCCTCTTGCATCTACCCTTTCTGCGGTTTATTACGTTTTTATTGTTTTATTCGGAAAAGATGTTCCTACAAATGGTGGCTGCTGGAGTGTGATTGATGTTGAGGTCGAAGAAGGATCGTTATTGTATCCAACCTACCCATCACCAGTTTCGGCTGGAAATGTCGAAACCTCTCAGAGAGTTGTTGACACCACACTTGGAGCACTTGCTGAGATAGTTCCGAATCTAGTTCCTGCTGCAAGTCAAGGTACAATGAATAATCTCACAATTGGAGGTGTTGATCCAAGAACTGGCAAACCCTTCTCATTCTACGAAACCATTGGAGGAGGTGCAGGTGCAAGTCAGGGAGTGAATGGGGCGAGTGGTATTCATACTCACATGACAAACACTCTGAATACACCTATAGAATCCTTAGAGTCGGAGTATCCTCTTCGTGTTAGGAGTTATTCTATTAGAAGAGATACTGGTGGAAAAGGAATGTGGAAAGGAGGGGATGGGATTGTTCGAGAAATTGAGGTTCTTTCAGAAACTTGTACAATATCAGTTCAGTCAGAAAGAAGGTTGTTTCAGCCATGGGGTCTCCAAGAAGGAGACAATGGAGTGTCTGGAAGGAATTCAATTATCTTCGAAGGAAAATTGCATCTACTTCAATCGAAATCAACTGTAATTACACCAAAAGGTTCTCTGATACGTATAGAAACTCCTGGAGGAGGAGGATATGGACCTCCTCCGTCAAGGAAAAAAAGTTGAATCTACACATCTACTGATACGCTTCCATCTACTGCATTGATTTTCAGTGTCTGGGTCTTCGCTCCAGCAGTAAGTTTCACATAATAAACTGGAATATAGTATCCTTCTAGCTTTCTAAATGTAAGAGAATGAGTAGTGACTCGTTTAGCGTCAGATGGCTTTTGATCTGCCAGTTTGGCTACCGCCGCCACAACTTTCTCAACACTATTGTATTTCCCACTGCTTATTGAATTCTTATTAATCCAAGCTGGAGTAGCACTCTTCTTTCCTGGTCCTTTGACTAGTTTTTCAAGAGCTCGAGCTGGACCACCAGTTTTCCCATCAAGAAGCATACCATCTTTTCGCTGTATTTCAAAGAGTTCGATGATATCAACAGATATCGAATGAAAATCTCCCTTTTTCTTGGGGGCAATTATATCCTTGCCCACCATGGTACCTTTCACCTGTTCATTGACACCGATTTCTTGGTCCCTCACTCTAAGGAACTTAAGGTCGAGGTCTGCATCATACATGCAGTAGAAATCATACTTGATTTTGGGTTTACTGATTTTCAGCGCATCAGAAGCAACTCCTAAAACTTCAGCACCATCTGCACCTGCAACTTTCTCTGCTTTATCAGGTGTTATTTTCGTACCATAGTAATAGAGTTTCTTCTTTTTACTATCAATTTTCAATTTTACATCAGCACCAGTTATCTTGAACATAGCTGGTGATAGTGTTGGTTTTGCCGCTTTCTTTTTCTTGGCCATAGTGCCATCTCCTATTTGCTAATAGTAATCAAGCTATAAGTTCTCTTTGGCTGCTATCGTTTCCTTACTTATGTGCAAAAGACACCTTGATTGGTTCTCCTGCCTCATAGATTCTAGCAAATCCAACTCGCTCAAATTGTAAAAAGGTTCCGCTGGGCATTTTAGCCAATGAAGGTTCCGCCAATCCCATAACTATTGAACCATCTATCAAGGTCAATTCAACAGGAACAGATCCTTTCTTTGGAATCCAATGAATAATAGGACCATCTACTTTTCGAACTTCCTCAACATCGATACTATGGAATTTTGCTTCAGTGTTCTTCATAAAAGTGAAATTTGCCAAGTCCTTCAACCTGAATAGATTTCCTGATTTCAATCGCCTCAAATCTGTGGGTTGAATACCAATCTCCAATTTATCGTTCTCATAGAGTAAGGGAATCTTACGGACACCGCGGTCCTTAAAATCGGGATGGACAGGGACCTCAGCAAATTTGAGTTCTAATCCTATAATATCAAGCCAAACAGGGTCTTGAATAAAGAATGCTCGCGGAGACTCTTGGTCCCTAAGTTTTCTATTCTCTGAATAGATAGACTTCATTGAGATTGAAATATCGACTAAACTGAGACCCAAGTCTAACATAGCCTTTCTAACGGCTTCAGAATCAATACCACGTTTCTCCAGTGATTGGAGGCTCCAAGTTCGAGGGTCATCCCATCCAGAATAGGTTCCATCTCGGACTTCCTTACTGGATTTACTCTTACTGAGAGTAGCATCTTGAAACTTCAATCGACCGTAATACATTAACTCAGGTTGAGGCCAATCATAGATACTCCAGATATGCTGCTCAATCTTTCCTTCTTTTACAAGATCCTTTCCACGGATGATATGTGAAATTCCAAGTTCGTGGTCATCGATTCCCCATGAGTACTCAAGCAATGGCCATACCCGATACTTAGATCCCACTCGTGGATGCTCAGTCTCAGATATACGGAGGATTACATGATCTCGCATTGCTGGGTCAGGATTATCCATACCAGTTTTCAGACGTACTGCGGCCTTCCTTTCCTCGATTGTTCCGTCTAGCATTTTCTCCCAGAGATTAAGGTTTGTTGCTACGTCAAGACCTCTGCAGGCACAGGGAATTCCTTTCACTTTGTGCTCATTTCGCCAAATTTTTGCATCACAATCACAAACGTATGCTTCACCCTTCTTAATTAAATCAACAGCATATTTGTAGAATAGATCGAGTCTATCAGACTTGAAAACCGTTCTGTGATACTTCACACCCAGATAGTCGAGACCCTCAGGAATAAGATCAAAAGCTTCGGGTTCTACAATTTTCTCTGCAGAACCAATTGTATCATCGAAGACTAGTATGAGTTCACCATCGTATCTCTTGACATAATAATCGTTGAGAACCACCATTCGGGCATTCCCGATATGTAAAGGACCAGATGGAAATGGGGCGAGACGCATCACTACTTTATTCCATTTCTCCAAATTAGGGAGATCAGGGAGTTCTTTCTTCTCGTCAATTTCGACAACACTATGTTGTTCAAGTAATTCTGGAGCAATTTTCTTTAATTCTGAGATTTGATCTTCTATTGACATCTTTTCAATTTCAGTCACAAGTTTTTGTACAATATCCTTCACTTCACCAGCACGGGACCGAAGCTCAGCTCTTGTCCCTAGAAGTGCACCCATGACTGATTTAACATCAGGCTTGCCTTCGTACTTGACTGCATTGTCCAATACAACTTTCCGGATTTCAATCTCAAGGTTATCCAAATTGAACGACTCAGGTTAGAATGTGATTATATGTGTTTTAACTGTGACTGGAGGTGCGGATGATTCAAAATTGTAAAAATGGTACCTCACGGAGACGCTTATTTGGAGATTTTGAGGGTTCAAGCTGGTAAAATCGCTCTCTGGTGTAAAATCGTGTCAGAGCTAAAGTGTTGCAAACGATGTGGTGCATTCGCAACCTGCGACCATAAAGGCGAATGCTGCGTAGAGTGTGAATTCTTCGATCCAGTCGATATTCTATGTATGGCAGGTCCTGAGAAAAAGAAGCCAAAGATCGAGAAAGAGGAAGTTGAAGAAGAAGTAGAAGAGGAGATTGATCCAGCTACCTTCCTTTTTGAAGACGATGATGATGATGATGACCTTAGTGACCTTCCGCCAGAACGTGATGCGGATGATGATGATGATGACGATGAAGAATCCTTTGATTTTGACGACGACGATGACGATTGGTAGTTATTCCTTCAAAGATTAAATTAGGATGTTGTAGAAGTACAATCCAAAGAGTGCAACTGCTATAAGCAACAAAAGAGTTGCATTCGAAATCAACCAAGAACGAGCATATTTCGTACTTACCTTAATTGGGCCTAGGGGTTTTAACCCAGTGGGAGCTTTCTGATTTGGATCTACTGCAGTCCAAAGTATTTCCAAAGGATTTGCATCGCTTCGAAATATATCTAGATACAGATGAGATGCGTATCCCAATAAGAAGAGTCCAGTGATGTATAATTCTACTTCAGCACCAATACTAAGATCAATAATGGATCCGGATGTTAGAATTTTTGACGCATAATTCACTAGAGTGGTTAGAAGTATTAGAAGTGGGAGAGCTGCTGAATGGAAAATGATATTCCGATGTCGTGAGATTCCTAGAAAAGGAATGTCCCAGTCAGGCATCAATGCACCTGCTATTATAATAACAGAACCTATGAAAATCGAGATATTTCCAATGATAGAAATACCACTATACCACTGGTAGATGATTGTCCCAGCTAACGAACCAACACAAAATGCAACAAAGGACATTGCGCCTACTGCACTTCGATTGCTCATTGTTCGAGCCTGCATATCTTTGTTTGGAGCCTTCCAATAGAGGATTGGTACAGCTACAAGAGTCAGAACTCCGCCACCGATAACGTAGAATTTTAGTAGTTCATAAACGGTTCCCAAATTAGACTGCCAAACGCTGAAAGCATAAAGCAATGAGTAGAGACCTACGAACAAAGCAAATGCAAACACTATATGTGATACTCGGTTCATTCTTCAAACTCCTACTCCAAACAAATTAAGAAATCAGACTTATTTCTTTCCCCCAATCAAACCGGGGAAGAAGTATTGAGTGCTCTTTGAATAACTTCGCTGTTCTTTAGCTACACCGTTATTGATCAGTAGGTTGAGAGCCTTACGAACACGTTCTTCGGTCCATCCAAGACCAATGACAGCATCTTCTAACGTGAGCTGACCGTCACGTTGAGCAGCCAAATCAAGAATCAACTGAGGATCATTCGTGAGTGCGACAGGGACAAACTCCACTAGCAATGCACCACTTTCAAGTGGAGAGAGACCATTAATCAGACCCTCTTTGGACATGTCTGTGATTATCGTTTCAATCTCATCAGACCCTGTACTCCAGCCAAGATCATCAAGTCGCACCAAGAGTTCAGAGAATAGCATGATACCTCCGGACTGCTTTGATTCTTCAGCCATCCTGAGAATATCGCGCCGAAGTCCATCAATTCGGTCATCTCTTTTGAGAAGTCGCTTAACCATACCAGTCTTCTTCTTCGCTTCAGCAATCCAAGCTTCAGGTTCGTAACCCAATTCTGTAAGTAATTCCATTAGCGCATTACGATATGCAGGGATTCCCAAGAGTGTACTCCCTTGAGATTCGAATGCAACCCACAATCGTTCACGTATCATATCAAGACGCCGCGCTCGTTCCACTAACTCATCTAACCGTAGGATAATCTGCTCTTCATGAGAGAGAGGAATCATTACAATAGGAATTACTACATCATCTGTTGATGCTAGTGAAAATTCCACCGGTTTCACAATAAAACCTGATGCCCGTACAATCCCGTCATAGTGGCTCTGTGGTAATTGAGTGGTTATGACTCCAGATAAATCCGACTTTAGAGAGAGAACTCCTAACTCAAGTTCGGCCCCATCAATAGGTTTCCCAGCCTCATTGTGAATGTGAAATTTGACATTGCAAAGAGTGTCATTTGTAAGGACATGCGTCACCAATCGGCGTTTTTGTTTTCGTAACTTTGTTTCTGGAATTGCTGTAAGGAGATCTTTAAGCTCCTCGATTAGAGGACGTTTTACTAGAGCATCACCAAGTAGAGCTTCAGCACCACTCCGAACATATTCTCTTGCTATTGCATTAGCTAGAATGTTATAGTCTTGTGATGAATCTCTGATGAATTTTCTCAATGCAACATCGCTGTTTGTACGGTCCTCGAGTAATGAAGACAATGCATCAATAGAACGAGAAGGGGACTCGAACATATCAACATAATCCCGTCTTCTACTTACCCGCTCTCCATTAGATTGGAGATGTGATAGTGGATAGACTTCAATTTGCAGTTGATCTTTTTTAGAGAAACCCGCAATGAAGAACGGTATCAAAATTACAGATTTTTCTGTGTCTTCATCCGCAAGTCGTACAGCAATCATCATATCAGCTAAAGCACTATGCTGGTTTCGAATAAGACTGACAGCTGTCTTTGATTCTGCAGTTAGTTCATCACATCCAATCGATAAATTCTGTGATGCATCTGCTAATTCTGAAACAACCTCTGATTGACGATTTTGGTCTCTTAAAAGAGCGGACTTACGAGCATCTAAAAGTTGGTCAAGCTCCTTGAGTTTGACACTCTTATCTGAAGATGAGCCTGCAGAAATCTTAAGTTTCTCGGATTCGATATCCTCGATTTGTTTTATCAGAGATTCAACTCTCAAATCTAATCGGCTTAGTACTGGAGTTGCTCTTTCTTTCTGAGTTCCAACTAGCGACTCTATCCGGGATTGAATGTTATCTACAAGTTCAGTGAGTTCTTCCTCGATTGTACTTAATACAACGGATGTATCCTGAAGCGTTTTGATGGATTTATCAAACTCAGACTTGCGAATCATACCTGTCAATATAACAGAAAATTCTTCGAATGATGTGCTGGATGGTCTGTCCAACAATCGACCGACACCACGAGCAGCTAAACCTGCAAATAGTCCAACGATAGTTGCTGATGGAGCATCAAGAATTTTCTTAATCTCAGAACGTGTACTATTTAGACATTTCAGGAGTTCTTCAGAAGTCGCTGCCTTTTCTACCTGTTCTTGCAGTTTTTCTAATTTTGGTGATTTCATCTCGTGAATTGTTTCAGAGGTTAAACCGAGCTGCTCGACAAGGAAATACCTATTCAATTCTGGAGACGGTACGATTACCACAGGCAAGTAGCTCTTTAGGATAAACTCAAGGGTCCTTCCTTCACATCGTTCTAATGCACGCAAGACCATGGCCGCTATTACATAATCTTCAGGGACTGCTTGTTCCATAGGTTGACCGCCTGCTAACTGTAGCCTTCTTGTGGCTGTAACGGGAACTATGAGGTTGCGGCGGTCCAAGTCCATCGTGAGTTACCTTCATGTTGAATTTATGGGAATGCTTTTCATACTTTCTTATGTTGCCTCCATCAGCGCGAACTGAATAAAGGTGTTCGATAATGACGAGAAATACTCCAGAAATCCTTCCATATTGTCAACATTGTGGAAAATTTAAGGGAGTAGGGATCTGTACTAATCCAAATTGTGACAAAACAAAACGAGTAGATTTTGGAACTATTCCGGATGTATCAAATGAGTGTATCATTTGTTCTGCAGAAGGAGAACATCGGTGTTCGCATTGTGGACTATTTTATTGTAATCGTCATGCACTAGGAAAAGAAAAGTCGAGGCTAATGAGCGTGAATCAACATTTAGGAACCTGTGTAGTGTGTAGCAAAGTCATCTGTGAGCAATGTTGGATTTTTAATAATAAAGGTTTGATAACTTGTCTTGTTCACCTTGAATCGAAAGAACTCAAATGAAGTATGACATTTATTGAATTCTATCAATTTTCTGGTTGTTGGTTACATGAGAGTCAAACATTTATGGAGTAAAGCTGATTCACAGAACGGGACCTCACATGCCAAAGGCAACTTTCATCGTCCAATATACGGAATTTCATGGGTTAATAGTAACTCAGCGTTATCCTACTTCACTATCGCTCAATGAGAAAATACTCAATCTCATTTTCTTAGAACATCAAAAGGACAAGAAAGAGGAACTAATTTACTCTGAAATCGAAGGTATGAAAATAGGTTCATACAGCTCTGCGCTATATCCAGGATGGATGGTTTGTACGGTTTTGAGTGCTGAAGAAGACTTTGATCACCTTCAAAGAGATTTAGCAGGATCAGGGAGACTCATACTGGCCCTTATTGCAATGGATCCCGAATCTTTCTCGCTGGAAGAAATATTAGAAAAAGGTAGTATTTTGAAAGATTTGACGGAAGAGCAAAAATTAGCAGAGGTCTTCTTGACCCCGTCATCAGCATTGTTGTTGGAACGAATGCAAACCGAAGGAATCGAGAAAGCTGCAAAATTATCGATCTGGTTGAGAAACCAAGTGCAGAACGATGATGTCGACCTTAGAGAAGCAATGGCACCACTTATGGAGTCTGGCATAGTAGCAGTTGAACTACTTGGAAAAACATCAGAAATGGTATTCCTTGTAAAAGATATCTTTGGCTATCGGGAGCCTCCTGTGGATTCAATTCTAAAGATTAAGGAAACAATACCATCAATTGCTGAAAAGTATATAGAGTTTGTAACCGAGTTCTTTTCACCTGCTTCACCAGATAAAGGGTATAATCCGACCTTACCAGTAGATGATCCCAATTCTCCGATACTAGAGGATAGAGAAAAAATAGCACGGATACTTGCTGAGAGAATACACTATAGAATTTTGACTTCATTGAGGGAGCAACCCCTGTCGATTGCAGATATTTCTTTGAAGACATCTTTTCCAGAATCGGTAGTGAGGAAGCTACTCTACTCCTTGGAAGCTGAGAAAATCGCAATTAGATTTGAAGAGGAAGACCTCTGGGGATTATTGACAAATCCGAGAATTGAATCCTTCTTACCTGAATATCTGCTGCCTGTAATCTCAAAGAAACTATCAGAGAAAGAGATATCATCTGATGTGGCACGGCGACATCTAGAACTCCTAATACAAACATGGGGTGTAGCAAAATGATTCGAGGCGTCTTCGTACTTGGTGAACAAGGGAATATGATATATTCCAAAGAGTATGCCAAGGGCGACTCAAAAGCAAATATGGTAGAATTTCTAGTCAATCTTACACATTTTCTGAAAACAATTGATTTGGAAGATAAGACTGAATACATGAACGTAAATATTTCACGAATCTTCTACTCTAAGAAAGATCCCTTCACCTTCATGTTTGTTGCAGATAAAGCAGATGATGCAAATCAAATCGAGGAGAAGATGGGTGAACTCGTGGATTCATTCATGAGAGAGTATGCAAACTTAGCACTTGCAAATCAATCTCTAGATGGATTTGACGCTAAGGTGGACGAAATTGCGGTCACCATGGTGAAAGTTGCTATCTTAGGTTTCGCAGGTGTAGGTAAGACAACTACGCTTCATCTTCTACGAGGAGAGACCCTGCCTCTCGTGCATGACCCAACGATTGGAGTATCAATCAAGAAATTACCAGAAGAGATTAGCAATGCAAACATTGTTCTTTGGGATCTTGCAGGCCAATCTCGATTTAGCATACTCTGGGCAAAAATGATTGCGAATGCACAAGTTGTTATCATCGTCACAGATAGCACACTTGAGAATGTACTCAGGAGCAAGAAACTAGTTTCATTGGTAAAGGATGAAGTTCCTGATGCAAAAGTCATTGGTATCGCAAATAAGCAGGACCTACCAACAGCTTTGACCCCTGAACGAGTAGGTCAAATCCTTAGCATTCCGACTTACGAGCTTGTTGCTATCGATATTTCATACAGAGACCGTCTGATTCAGATTATCAGAAGAGCCATACTTGAAGGAAAGGCAGAAGCCAAGGCGGCTTAATGCAAGAATAGTCTGTGTCAAACCTTATCTATCTACGAAGTGCAATATGCACACAGAGAACGAATCTTCTAAGTGAAGATCGTGGTGAATATCGTGGCAGGAAACGACGACAATGATATTGAAGTCAAGTGTATTTTCTGTGAGAAAGATCTTGACAGAAGTGAAATAGTGCGCTATAGAGGAGCAATCTCATGTAGAGAATGTGCAGATAAGCAGAAGCCTACTTCATCGCCAATGATGAAACCGTTTGTATATCTGGCTGGAATTGGATGTCTAATCGGTATGTTGAATTTTCTGCTATTCGCATTACATGGATTACTCTATGCGTCAATAAACTACATTCAGCCCTTAGGTGCATTCTTTGCGGGTATGGTGGTGACTCTTGTTACAATCTCATTTGGACTATATGCTATCAATCAAGTCAATTTTCATATTGCAAGTATTATTGGGATGTTAACAGCTCTCCTTACTGCAATATTTAGTGCGTTAGCAGCGATAGACTTCGTTGCAAATGGACCGTATTTTGTAATTGAAGAAATCACATATACAAAAACGCTAAATTACTATCCAACTGCATTAGCAACAATCAGCTTGTTTTGTATAGTTGCAGCAATATCAATTCTCATGCATATATCGAATACCAAAACAGAGAATGTATCTCTAGCTTCAGCAGGAATGCTGTTTGTATCTGCAGGCGTCGCTATGTCTTCATGGACCTGGTTAGTTGCAGGTTTTATCACTGCTATTACTTTTGCATTAACCTTCGCGTTCTTTGTATCAAGGAAACGAATCTTTCAAGAAGAGGACATCCAGCCTCTCTCAAGTATAAACGGAGTTACAAAGGATAGATAAAATCACATCTACTATTCTTTCTTTGTAACGAAGAAAAACAGAAAAAAATTGATTTAATGCATCAAGGCAAAGGTTAAGAACCAAAAAAGGAAGTACCGCTTAACAGGCGCACATAGGTGAATATAGCATGTCTTTCGATTTAAGCGCAATGATGGAGAAATTAAAGGAAATTGAAGGTTTCGCAGAGAACGTAGCTGAAACTAAAAAGCTCGCAGACACTCTAGCTGAAAACTTCGCTAAGATGAAGATGTCTATTAATCAGACAATCAACGATAGTTTTGCTGAGATAGCGAATCAGATAGAAGCACTACGGCAAAATATGGAGAAGATGGAACACGTCAAGACTGAAGCCCCAAAAGTTGATTCTCCGGCCCCAGCTCCAAAACCTGCACCGGTGCCAACGCCGGAGGTCACGCCAGCTCCAGAACCTACTCCAGAGCCAGTTCCTGAACCAACTCCGGAGCCAGTTCCAGAAGTAGTTCCCGAGCCAGTAGTAGAAGCTGCTCCAGCTGTTGAATCAGCAGGGGGAAATGATCAGTTGGACTTCTTGCTTCAGCAGAAAGACCGATTAAAAGCTCAATTGACCGATCTTCGTTTTGATTATATGCGAGGCTATATCCCTGAAGATGAGTACAAGACGAAAGAGGGAGATCTTGATACTCAGCTTGAAGACTTGGATAAACAGATTGCTGCTCTCAAATAATCTATTTGGCTCCGGATCTAAAGGAAACTGGAGCCAACTCGTTTCTTTCTAATTAATTACAAAATAAGAAGAAGAGTGGGCATACTGTGTATGAATAGCCCACTTATTGGATTACCTTGATTATTTCTTGGTAGTCTTCTTAGCAGCTTCTTTCTTAGGTTTCTCTTCCTTCTTAGCTGCTGATTTCTTAGGCTTCTCTTCTTTCTTCTCAGCAGCCTTCTTGTCTGTGGACTTCTTTGCAGCTTCCTTCTTAGGTTTCTCTTCCTTCTTGACTGCGGGTTTCTCAGCAGGAATTTCTTTGACTTTAGGCGCTGGTTCTGAAATAAGTTCAGGCTTGACCTCAAGAGGTTCAACAATCACTTCGGGTCTATCATCCTTGCGCTCTTTCCGCTCTCCACGTTCTCTCCTCTGTCGAGCTAACTTGCTTGGTTTAACAGCACCTGGAGTTCCAGCTGCTAGAAGGGCCTCATCCATCTCATCTGTGATTACAGGTGTTGCAGTTACAGAAGAGGCGACTTCTTCTAAAACAGCGGATGTCATAATTGGTACCCCACCCTCACGTTTTTCCATTTCTCTTGGAGTGGTGTATACAATGAAACCGCCTTCTCTAATGTATGGTATAAGGTCTCCCTTTGCTTCTTTTTCTCTAAGGATCTTGCGGGCAACGCTCATTCTGATATTGAATCGATTAGCTACATCGTAACAGGTGACAGATCTAGCTTTACCTAGGTATTCATCAATCCCTGATAGTACTTCAGGTTTCGGAATTGCGTCTCGAATTATTTTCTCGGTCTTGGTGGCTGATTTGCCCCACTTCTTTCGACTCAATTAATTACTCTCCTAGATACAACTGACTAGGTCTTCGCGAAAATCCAGAGGTGTGCTTTTAAAGATGCTCATCTATCGGTCTTTTAATAGGGAAGATATGCAAATGAGCGAAACATTGGACCTCTCGCAGTTGGTTTCACGTCTAGTAAAAATTGCATATCCAGAATTGAATCAAAGTTGTATCAAAACAACATGGGGCATAAGTAGTAGTTTTGCAACAATAAGTTGGACTCATGATTACAAGGATGTAAGAATCAAGTGTAGTAATGAAACCAAAACTTGGCACGAAGCCGCACTTACTGGGCTCCTGTCTCATGAACTTAGTCATCTATCCAAACAAAATAAAGAGCAATCGGAAAGATGCACGGACCTAGATGCTATTATGAGAGGATTTGGACCATATCTAGGAGTAGAAAGATTGTTTGCTGGAAAATACGAAGATCATATCATTCGAAAAGGAAAGGACAGGTACCTTGGATATAGATCAATCCGTCAACTTTTGAATGAAAGCGAACTCAAGCATTTAGATATGCTACTTGAACAATTGAGACTTCTGCCTAGTAAGAAGAATCAACCGAAATTGGTGCATCATGATATTGCTATACTTCATACTGCAAAAGATACAATGATAAAAATCGATGGCCATGAATTCAAGGTTACGCCTCAGAGAAAAGATGCAGAAGTCGGGACGATTCTAAGAGGGAATACTGTACATGTAATAATTGATGATGAAGAAGTGGGCCACTTTGATAGCCCAACCAGTTAGCAGTTTGGATTTCCCTTCTGTTTGGTAATCTTAAGTTTTTGAACAACACTAACATCACTATACGGTGGTATATCTTCAGTCACGATACACCCAGCTGAAATAACAGAATTCTCACCAATCCGTGTTGCCGGATAGATTGATGCATTGACTCCAATAACTACATTATCACCAACTATTGCACCGAATTTCTGTGAGGGTATCTGAACGCGTTCTGATTCACCACCAAGAAACAGAGGATCTGTCCCAGGTCTCCAGTTCCATAACTGAGCCCCAGCTTCAATGCACGTATCTGCTCCGATGAGTGAATCCGCCAAGTAGGTCATTCTACCAACATTTACTCGATCAAAGACCATAGTGTTTCTCATCTCGACTGCGTATCCAATCCGAACTCCATCGCATAGGCTACAATAATCTCGGATGAGTGAATTATTTCCAATGTAGACCTGCTTACCAATGTAGATTGGACCTTTCAATGTTGTATATGGACGAATTATGCTTCCTTTATCGATATACACTGATCCTTCTATTATTACACTTGGATGAACATCCGCAGATTCTGCAATGAAACTACCCTTTCCACGAAGTTGACGATCCATTACAATTCTGTTTGCATTGAGTATATCCCAAGGATATGTGAACTCCGCCCATTCCTTCTCCCAGACTGCTGCAGATACTTGTCTACCATTAGTAATCATTTCTTCAAAGATTTTCTCCATTTTCCCATGTATTTCCAGTAATTCAAGTGTTTCTTTATTGAATACAGAAACACCTGCAACAGCATAGTTGCTTACATAGCGGTCAGGACCACCCTTCTCAACCATCTTCTCAACTACACCGTTAGCGCCAATTTTAACTGTACCAAATTGCTCAGGATTGGAAACAAGTGTGACGAGTAATGTTACGTCTCCACCAACAGTTATGTGATTATTCAGTGTTCTCTTTACCATTTCAGGTTCAACAAGAACATCACCGTTCACAAGGAGGAATTCGTCTTCGTCTTCAAGTTCTTCACGAGCAGTCAGAATAGCGCTTTCGGCACCTTCTTGCTTGTGTTGAATGACATACCGGATTCGAACACCTTGATCTCCACCCATCTGGAAGTGGTCAATCAATTCCTCTCGTCCATGTCCAACAACTAGTATAATATCCCGAATCCCATTTTCAACAAGACTGTCTATGATGTATTGAAGAACTGGTCGTCCAGCAATCATCAACATAGATTTCGAACGATTAGTTGTCAATGGCCGAAGCCGTTTGCCTTCTCCAGCAGTAAGCACAAGCGCTTTCATATTGGTCACACTACTTCTTTTCAATACTAGGTCGCATAAAACTGTTGGCTGTTGTGAAATTGCACCATTTAATGGTTTAAAAGCTTGAAGTAGATCCTTCTCACTCCAGCTCCAACATTCTTGGATTTTCCAATACTGATACTACCGATTTCCCTTGTATTACCCACATGGGTTCCAGCACATGATGCTGCATCATAATCACCAATAAGAAGAACACGAAAGTTCTCCACTGATTTTGGAACCATCTCAAGATATCGAGTCTGATACCCTTTATCTTGAAGAAATTGGATTGCTTCAGCACGAGGGATATTCCTAATCTCAACTGGGAGATTTTGACTCAATATTGCATTTACTCCAGTCTCTACTTCACGCTTCATTTCGTCCCCAAAAGATTCCAAAGGCGTATAATCAGCTCTACTTTCTCCAGGTTTAATGTTGTTCCCTTTAGTTTCCACGCCATAGTTGAGTTGGAGATATCGTGAAAGCACATGCTGGCAGGTATGAAATCGCATGCATTCATATCTTCGATTCCAATCAAGTGTTCCATGGACAGTAGCACCAATCTCAAAGGCTTTCCCCTCAATGAGATGTCTTACTTCACCATCAATCTTCTGGACTTCTTTAACTGAAACGGTACGTTCACCATCCGAGAGCTCGCCTTGGTCACTTGTTTGACCACCACCCTCAGGATAGAAGGCAGTTTTATCAAGAACTACAAAACCATCTCCTGAGTCAATCACAGTTGCGTCAAATTCTTGTATATAGTTATCACTCATATGCAGAAGTTCTGTCATCGTGTTATAGCCCCTCAACTTTCAGAAGTATCCCTAACGTTATTCCACTCCTCTACTGCAAGTTCTTTGGCTTTTTCAAGTTCAGCTCCTACTAGATTGACTCCAGGGGAATCAGCAGCAGCTTCAATTATAGCCTTAACGTCTTCTTCGCTTTCTTCTTCCATAATTCCATCGATGATAGCACTAACTGTATCTTCAGAAACATTCCGCTCTTTCAAGTATCTAGCAAGCGGAGTATAGGAAACTGGTACATAACCACTTGCTGTTGATGCTTTCAACCCGATTGCACTAGTCTTTGATTCGAATATATCTGTAATTATTTCCTGGCGAGACCGCACTGGAGGTACTGATAATTTCTTATCCTTGCTAGCCTCACCTTCCATTTTCTGCATCTGTTTTATCAGGTGACCCTTTACTTTACCCTTGGACTTTTTCTGTTTCTTTTGTTTAGAAACATCTTTTGAGCCCTTAGGCTTTTTCCGGAGACCCACAGCAATTACAACTCCAATTATCCACAATGTTGCAATCATTATCACTGGATTTGAAAACAACCCTAGTAAGTTCGTGAGAATATCATCCACTTGCAAACTTGGCCGCCCCATTGCAAACGATTAACAACAAAGCAAGCTGTTTCAACACAACGTCAACTTTAAGGTTTATCCTAATGTGACCGAAGTTGGTAGTCCTTGGTGAACTTCATGAATAGAACACGAAAATTACTTGATGAGTTGGCTTCTGGGAAAATATCCGTAGAGGATGCTGAAAAACAGCTCAAAGTGCTATCGTTTGATAGAGTCGGGGAGCTTGCCCTGATTGATGTTAATCGAGGATTACGAAGTGGAATTCCAGAAATTGTGTTTGGATCATCAAAGGCACCTGAAGATATTATCCAAATTGTCACCAGTATACTAGAGGCTCACAATGTGGCATTAGTAACTCGACTGACTCAGGAAAAGCTAGATGTCATATTGAAAAGCTTCAAAGATGTAGAGATTGAAACATTTGGTAAGAGTCCTATTCTCACAATTTTAGTACACAATAAAAAATGGACAATGGAGAGAACAGGCGGAAAGATTGCTATCATTACAGCTGGAACTTCAGACATTCCATATGCGAAAGAAGCAGAGGCTCTTGCGAAATTAGTGGGAGTGGAAGTATCTAGCTATTATGATGTCGGAGTTTCTGGAATTCATAGATTAATAGAACCAGTCAAAGAGATTGTTGCAAATGATGTCGATGCCCTGATTGTATTTGCAGGGATGGAGGGTGCATTGCCTACTGTCGTTGCTGCACTTGTTGATATTCCTGTTATTGGTGTCCCTGTTCCTACAGGTTATGGTTTTAGAGGTGAAGGTGAAACTGCATTAGCTTCAATGCTTCAGTCCTGTTCACCGGGTCTTGCAGTGGTGAATATCGGAAATGGTATTGGTGCAGCATCAGTGGCAACGCTCATAGCAAAGAGAGCTGCTAAATTTCGATCTTGAAATTACCTATCAAACTTTCGTGCAATTCCAAGGTAAACTTCAACGGATTGGTATACTTGATCCAGTTTTACAAATTCATTTGGTTGGTGAGCCTGTTCAATTGATCCTGGGCCACAGATCACATTCAGGATACCAACTTTGGGTTGAAGTACAGAGCAATCTGTTCCATACGTTGCACTACTAAGAGTAGGTTTGTTTCCAGTGATTTTTTCCACTTGTTCAACTGCGATGTCAACTATCTCTGAATCCGCGGGAGTCAGAACAGCAGGTTTGCCATGTATGTATTCAACATGAACTCTATCAGAGAGACCTATAGCATAGATTCGCTCATTCATTTGTTCTAGTAGGGAGTTAGGAGTTTGGCCTTTCACCGTCCTCATATCTACTTGAGCTTCACAATGGGCAGCAACTACATTGACTTTGATGCCCCCTTGAATCATTCCAATACTTATTGTTGGAACTCCCAATAGGTCATGTTGCTCATAGGGATACGGTTCTGACACAATTGCATTCAGTGCATCCATGCAGGCTTGGATAGCATTTACACCTTCTTCAGGGCGAGAACCATGTGCAGATTTCCCTTCAGCAATAACCTTTGACCAGAATATTCCTTTCTCTCCAACAAGCACTTGAAGGTCAGTAGGTTCTGCACAGACGCCAAACCTGATGCCGTCTAACAACCCACTCTTTGCGACTTCTTCAGCACCTGAACAACCACTCTCTTCATCAGAGGTCGTCAGAATTAGAAGTGGCTTGTCATGTTTTTCCTCAGTATATTGAATGAGCGCTTCAGTAAGTGCTGCTACGGGACCTTTCATATCACATGCACCTCTCCCGTAGAGAAGACCATCTACAATCTCTGAAGCAAAGGGATCATAGTCCCAACTATCAGGGTTGCCGATTGGGACCGTATCCATATGGCCATGCATAACGAGTTCCCCTTTCTCTCCCTCGTGACTGGAGAATATCAGATTTGGTCTTTTACTAGGACCGACAGATTTGCAGGAGATTCCGTGTGCTTCCATATGATCGCGAATTATCTTGGCTACTTCGTCTTCACGACCGGGAGGATTCTCAGAATTGGTAGCAATCATATCCTTCAGTAAAGCGAGAACTCTAGATTCATTCATAACCGACACAACGAGCCGCATGAATCAATCATCGCTAATAAGGTTCTGATTGAGGTGTGAACACTTTCATAAGGAATCGATGTGTTATCTAGATGTGGCAGTCGATGACGCGGTTACCCCTGTCTGAGCATTTGCTTTGCAATGAAGAACCAAGAGCAACCCGAGATTTGCCACCCAATTTTCATTACTACTAGAAAAATGAATTATTGTGTAGGCTGAGACCTGCATCATGACGCCTGTATGTTTGGTGAGCGGGGGGAGAGAGATTTGGACACCAATCGCAATGTAGTTGATCTCTATAACTCATCAGGTGTGATGACGAGCTGATTCTTTTCAAGAACCACGCCAAACTTTTGTCCATCATCTGCGACGACAGCGACATCTGCATCTTGTAGGAATGATTTAACCCTCTTCCTAATTTTCCGAGATGGCAAGTCACCGATGCTTATGATGTAGGTCTCAGCCATTGTTGAAACTCCAGCGGATGTTGTGATGACGCGACAGTCTATTTGAGGGATGCAAGACTTGTTTCTATCATAGGCACCGTGGTATATATAGGAAAATCAGACACAGATGTCCGCTAATACAAGCGGAAACTGTGTTTCAATGATGTTTATTAGTACTCAATTTTGACTACCGGTAATCAGTGATGGAGATACTTCTGATTCGTATTATATCGGTTATGAGTGTCTTAACAAATGGCCAATCATTTTTTTATTGACATGTGACAGAATGTATCGATACGCAATTCTAAGTCATTCTTGATTGCATCGTATTTGTATAAATCACAAATCATTCTAAGAGGGATGGACTTTGAAATTTTTTTAATTTTTCAACTTCGGTTTAATATTGTGAACTTGATGAAAAGTCTGGACCTATAGGTACTGGGAAATCATTTACTCATCCATGATTGTTGCTTCATCTTACTCGAGTCCTATCATCTCTTTTGATTTCTTGCTTTCACATATAGGTGTATAATAGAATTAAGAGAGTAGGCATTGAAGCCTACTTCTCAAGATATTATGGATTATATGCGAATGGATGTCTTGCAGAATCCTTCCGTGCAATGATCTCATCCACACTCTGTCGCCCTTCGATTGCCCGCCTGAGAGCATGCCTCACTGCTATGAAGTTGTTAATATGAACTCGCTTTGGATTTGCAGCACTTGGATGGACGAACACATTCACAGCAAGAATAAGGTCAGGAACCAACTCGTGAGGAATTATCATATCGGTAATTGTCCGTTTGACCGCATCTGCTACTGCTTTCTGAGCAACATCATAGACCATCTTCTTGTGTTGCTCGGAGGTGATTGTGACAGTAGGTGCAAATACTGTAGTAAGCTCGAGGTCTTTTACTACATTGGACGGATGGCTACCTTCGATAATCTTTCCAGCATCGACCAGAGCTTCCTGCATTGGACCATCTCGAATTCCTAAAAGTAAATCCACATGTGCGACTTCTGTGTTACCTCCAAAGAGCGCTTCTCCGTGAAGGAGAGTCAGGTCTTTGACTGTATCAGGAACCATCCCGAAAGCTTTTGGATATTCTTCAGCAACTATTGATCTGTTACCCATCTTGAAAGTGACGGGGCCACGTGGAATCATCTGCAAGTCTTCAAGACATGCACGTAGCTCATCCAGCTCACCATATCCCAGTACATCGCCAACCTGCAGTGGAGGTCTAGCTTGACCTACTGGAACTCCAATCATATTCAGGGCTGCTTTGACAGCAAGACCTCCGCCATTGTTCACAAAGATACGAACAGTCTTTTGGATACTGCGTTGTACTATCATAGCCCCTTTCAAATCCCCATTTGCCAAGGCTGTCTGCATTTTGATGTACCTATCAGGAAAGACATTAGCACTGGCTAAGATTGCACCATTACATCCTGAGGCAAGTGCAGGGAGTGCAACCTCATCATGACCGACAACAACTTGAAAATTATCAGGACGACGAACTAGAATTGTGGTAAGATTGATGAGGTCTCCACTGGAATCTTTAAGTCCAATGATTCCATCGATTTCTCTCAATCCGTCAATCATTGTCCAATGAAGAGGTACTCCAGTAACTTGGGGTATGTTATAGACAAAGATTGGAATGTCACTATTATTCGCTATTTTTTCAAAATGCTCGTAGATTTCCTTTGGAGATGGCTTCAGAAAATATGGTGATACCACAAGAGCTGCATCAGCTCCTAACTCTGCCGCTCGTCGCGTGAGTTTAATCGCATCATTAGTGTATGCGGCCCCCGTACCTGCAATAACAGGAACTCTTCCCTTTGCGGCCTTGCAGGCAATCTGAATTGCATCAACCTTCTCATCGAACTTCATACTAGTGAATTCACCAGTGGTTCCACAGGGAACAATGCCAGTTGCGCCAGCTTTGATCACATAGTCAATCAATTTTCGATATTGTTTTTCATTCACACCATTCTCATCAAAGGGAGTGACAAGTGCTGGATAAATCCCTTGAAAACGAAATTCTCCTTCAGACATTTGAATTACCTCCAGATTCCAGCAAGCGCAGTTTCAACAGCTTGCTGTGTAGCAATCACTACTTCACGACGGTCTCTCGAATCAAGATCAATATCCAACGCGATAATAGCGATATCTTCAGTTACAGATTTCTTCGGAATCTTTCCAGACTCAAGAAATGATGCTATACCTTTCGCAGTGCCAGATTGTACAGGACCATAGAATAGAGATGCCTGCCGCATTGATGTAATTTTACGTGTGGGAAACATCAAACTACTGGGTTTCACTGGCAAATTAGGTTCTAAAATTACAGTCAATCCTTCATGACCGTTTTTCGCTCTAGTGAGTAACTTCACAAAAGCATGGCCAATCGATCCAGTCTTTGGACCAGCCACAATTCCTACTGAAACAGTATCATTTGAAGCTTGACCAGTCATCAATCCTGCGGAGTGTCCCAGTGTTATTCCTTGAGTCTCAAGCACTTTCAGAATCTGAACATCTTTCTGTATTGGTTCATGCGTGTGTTTGTCAATAACACCAAGCTTCTCAAGTTCAAGACGAATTTCATCTTTGACCTCAGGTGTCAATGTGCCACCCGTATTCAGGGGCATTCGACTTCTTCCAGCCTTTATACCCATCATTCTCAAAGCAGCCTTAACTGGGGGAGCTGCACCGTATTTCAGTACCATACGTGCGAAAGTTTGAGCTTCACGCTGTAGTGCAGCAGCTTCTTCTAATTTATTGGATCTTGCTAGCTTCATGACCTCGAGCCAAATATGCGGAATGACGTTAGCTGATGCCATGATTGCAGCATTTGAACCAGCAACAACTGCGGATAGGAATGCCTCATCTGCGCCGCAAAGGACCTCAATCTTACCCTTCAACTTCTGAATTAGTTCGAGTAGATATGGAACATTTCCACTACTGTCTTTTATTCCTACAACATTGTCGATATCAGCAAGATCCTCAACAACATTGGAATTAAGCTGACCTAGAGTGCACTGGGGAATATTGTAAAGGATAAGTGGAAGCCCACCTTTGCGAGCAATAGTTGCATAATGCTCATAGTAGCCTTTATCGGCAGGGCGTAAATAATAAGGAGAGATAACAAGCGCTGCATCGCATCCAATATCTGCAGCATACTTGGTCAGTGCCACAGTAGCTTTGGTACTGTGTTGACCAGTACCTGCAATAATAGGAACTCTTCCATCAACAAATTTTACTGTTAATTTTAACAGCTTCTTTCGTTCCTCAGTACGCATGTAAGAGAATTCACCAGTAGTGCCAGCGGGGACAACACCAGTCACGCCCTTACTTATAGTATAGTCAATAACCTGTTTGAAGCCATCCTCATCGATATCTCCATCACGAGAAAATGGTGTGACGAGGGCTGGCATTACACCCATTGGTTTGAACTTTGTCAAGGAATCACCTTGATATCGTGCAAATTGTGGGTGTATAAATGGCCTTCGCTTGTAGAATTTTAGTTAAAAAATGAAAGTTGCTTTATGGAAGTAATGCAAAAGAAAATCCATGCCAGAATTTATAGTTGCTCTTACAACATGTCCGAAAAAGAAGAGTGAGAACCTAGCAAGGTCTATCGTGGAGGAGCGTGTTTGCGCTTGTGTAAATATTATTTCAAGTGTAAAGAGCGTTTATCACTGGAAAGATGAGATTATTACTGATGAAGAATCGCTCCTGATTATAAAGACCCAGGAAGACCTTACGGAACTCCTTTGGGAATCTATTAAGAAGCTGCATCCTTATGAAGTGCCAGAATTCGTGATTCTACCAATTAAATGGGGATCAACGGACTACCTCAATTGGATCTCACAGAGTATTAAGACCTCAAGTTGACCTATGCAATGTCTGCACGTCTTGCAGCATAGACAAGTGACTCATTAAAGTACTTGCCAACTATAGCGCTGAGTGCAGGACCAATCACGTAATTGATTTCTCCCGGAAGAAGCTCCTTTGTATTTGTCTTTGATGTCAGCTTACCTTGTCGCTTGAGAGTAGCAATCTCACGGTCAATTGTAGACTTTGCTTTATCCCAAGCCATAGGTTCTGCACCTTTTCCAGCGCCAATCAGGCCATCCTTAATTTCAAAGAGAGCACGCATAATGAAGATAGATAGGTTCTCAGAATCATTTGCTTCTTTGATGAATGATTTCTTGTGCTGGGGACACTGACCGTCTAGTGTCACAGTACCACACGCAGTACAAATCAATCGACCTCTATTGGTTTTGATGTAATAACTGAGAAGATTAGAACACTTTACTGTGTCAGACTGAGTCCATTCGAGCCCCTTTGTACCTACTCGGCTTATTGCACGGAATACAGTTGCGCTTTTATTTTGAAGGTACATCAGAACATCTATTCCAACTTTCTTCGATTCTATTGCCCGTGCTTCCTTCTCTTTTGCCTCGAAAGCATATTCTTCCTTGGCAAGCTTCTCAAGACGCTCTTGCTTCAAAAATCGCTGCATGATATCATAGGCAATAGCATAGTTATCAAATTCTAGACTCTCCATATCAAGAGGTTTGTCTATGACTCCTGCAAAGACAGGACTTGTTGTATTCTCAAGATCCTTTCTAGCAGCCATCATATCCTTACTTGAAAATCGAGCATGCATCCAAGTGCAAATTGTGCTAGCATCTAATTCGGGATGCATGATTTTCATTTCGTAGATACGCATAGATGCAAGATCAATCAAAATTTCTTCTCGTAGAAATTGAAGAGTGGGATCTGTATCCTCGTAGATACTTTTCAGAAGTGCCTTGATTCTGAGTAAATCTTGCTTTGAGCGAATATACGATTCAACTACTCGTGTCAGGTTAGTTAAGATACTCGTAGTAAAGTGCCAGATGATATCCAATTTGATAGAAGCAGTGGTTTCTTCTTCCACTCTCTGTTGGCTGAAATCCCGAGCTGATGATATACCCAGATTGCTCAGTGCTCCACTCTGAACCTGTTCACGAATTTCCAGAAGTCGAACCATCTCCTCAGGAGGCGGAACTCTCATCTTTTTCTTGAGCTCCTCCAAAACCTCTATCTCAATACCAACCAGTGTTTTTCTATCCTTAACTAAAAGATCCAATGTAATTTTATCTAGCTCAATAGCTCTGAGACCTTTGGATCTAAGTAAGCCCTTGACAGGACGGTTCATAGTGTTCTCAAGCTTTTCCAAAGTCTTCAGAGAACGTTCTACCATCTCCATCTCTTCTTTACTGACCTGTGGGCTTGAAGGAGTATCACCTTTGATTTCAGCTAACGATTTGAAACCATCTGCAATTACGGAAACATCAGAAATCCCTTTTCGTCGTAATTGTGCTCTCATATCATCCTCACTGATTTGAAGTAAATTAGATAGGATCTCTAATACTGAATCAGGTTCAGACGCAAGAATATCAGAGAGAGGTCCTATGACATAGTTCCCAAGTCGATTCTCGTAGTCTTCGATTGTTGTAGGGGTATCGAAATCTTCGTCTATGACTTCAAAGAATCCAAGTCTTATCTTGTGAGCATTCTTGATACCTTTCAGATCATCTGTGGATTTGCAGAACTTCTTAGAAATTGCATCAGCTATTGAATCCCAACTTCTGGGTGATACTAGTGCATCTACCAGCCTACCCTTTGCATACTCTACTCGTCCAAAGATTTTTTCAAGACCCATTTTTAGGACAGTTGTTTCGGGTACTTCAGAAGGGTGTTCTCGCAATAGTTCTTCTCTTAGTGAAAGTGCACTTTCCTTGAGACCGGAGGCCTTTGTATAAAGTTCATCACGCCATTCTGGACCCCATCCAGTTATCTCTAGAATCAAATCAATGTCATTATTCGGCGTGTATTCACCAGGTATCTTTCGTAAATACTCCTTCACAATACCAATTATCTTCTCTTTAATCTCAGACGAGGTACTATCAGTTCCTGCAAGATCATCGCATAACCTGATTGTTAGTTCACTCAAGATACGGGAAGTATCAATCTCTTCACGTT
>SDNZ01000166.1 GCA_004524565.1 Candidatus Thorarchaeota archaeon | reverse complement strand
GACAAATCAGACTAAGGAGTGTCACTATCTGCGTCTGGATTGAAAGTAGGATACCTGTAATGAAAGCGGACACAAAAATGGACGTTGGCGAAAATCTATCTGAAGAGATATGCCCTTCTTTGAAAGGTAAGAGGAATTTGCCCATAATCTACGCTCCATTCATTCAGACTTCCGAGAAGTCATCCAGAAGAAAGCATAACCCAGTATAAGAATAGCTACAATGCCAATTATTCCTGTCAGCAAATCGACTGCAACACCCTCTCCCAGGAATGCCCAGATACCTTCGAAGCCGCCTTCAGGTTCACCTACACCAGCAAAATCAAACAGGGACCACTCAAATCCATCAGGATTTTGTGATGCTAATCCCAGCAAGATTACTGCTGAAATTATTGCAATGACCAATATCAGAGGTAGAACATACTTGATTGCTTCGTTTCGATCCATCTTACTATTCCTCCATCAGTGGTGGAGCAAGAACTGAAATTGGAACACTAGCCATTTCTGAAACCTCACTCTCTTTCAAGAAAGATATCACCTGTGGCTTTGCTTTAACAAAGTAGAGGAGGATAACAAAGGTCAGAACTGCCTCTCCTATACCAATAAAGACATGGACTATAGTAATGGCTGAAAGAGCAGTAAATCCAAAACCAGGTACAGTAAGTAACTCAAGACCCAGCACGAAAGCAGCTAAAACAGTCGTAATAAAAGATGCAATTGATGTGGATACTAGAACTGATTTCTTCTCATCGGTGATACGTTTCAAACCTTTGAAAAGAACCAATGCCAAAGCCCAACCGATAATACAGGAGAATACACCCATATTGAAGAAATTCAGTCCGTATGTTAGTAGACCGCCATCTCCATAGAGAGCTTGAACAAAGAGAACCATTCCGATGATTAGCATACCTCCCCAAGGTCCTAACATAACAGCAAGAAGGGTGGAACCAACCAGATGACCACTTGATGGAGGAACTGGAAAGTTTACTAACTGCGCAGCAAAAATCACTGCAGCTAATACTCCCATATATGGAACTAGTCTATCATCGAATCTCTTGTTGATTCGTTTTACTGATATATATAGCATCAGACCGCTAACAACATACAAAATTGCTAGTAACCATATTGGTAAGATTCCATCAGGAACATGCATTCTCGGTCACTTCCCGTATTGTTTGGAACGTTTCAATATGTTCTTATATGTGTTACTTCTTATGAAATCGTGTTACTTTAATAGGGGCTTCGTGTTATGGCTCTAAAGAGATTCGGTGTATCAATCCCTGAAGATTTGCTTGAGAGATTTGATAGACTAGTAGAAGAAAAGGGATACATTGGAAGATCTGAAGCAATCAGAGATGCGATGCGTGCGTACATTGCAGAGTCCCATTGGGAAAAGGGAGGTGATCACATCATGGCAAGTCTGAACATAGTATACTCTCATAAACCGAAGATTATGGCAGACCTCATCAAAGCTCAACATACTTCAGAAGCACATGTTATATCTACTGTTCACGTCCATATGTCACAGTCACACTGCCTAGAAGTCATCACACTAAAGGGGATGAAAGAATCAATCACAAAACTTGCAAACAAAGTCTCAGGTATCTCAGGCATTGAATATGCAAAGTTGTTTACATTCGCACTCCCTGAAGGTGCAGAATTGACCCATTCACACCAACATTAATGTTGAAAGATTGAACAAGGATGTCTAACAATGATTATTGCAGTTTCGGACTTGCACTTGGGAGATCCAGCTTCAAATAGAAATGGATTTGTTTCATTCCTTGAAGAATTCTTGAGATCTAAAAGAAATGAGATAACAGACCTTGTTCTACTAGGGGACATTCTAGATCTGTGGAGAAGAAATTCTGCGATAGTTATCTTTGAGAACCTAGATATTGTAAACAAAATATGTAGTCTCGGTTGTCATGTCCATTATATTGTTGGAAATCATGATTTCAGAATGAGGGAATACAGTCAAGGAATGGATGATACAGATTTGCTCGAAGGACTCACCTGCACTTCAGAGAATATGACTGTTGCAGAAGTTAGGGTCTTAGAGAGCGGTGGAAAGAAGTACAGATTCATACATGGGCACCAAATGGATTATTGGTATGCTCTTCCGTTTTATGAGGCGTTCTCACGAGCCATGTGTGATGTCACTGCAGAAATTGAAGAGATATCAAGTGTGTGGAAGGTCCTTCAGAGACAAGCAAGATACCACTCATCCTTAATTTCTGAGAAAATTCGGGAGATTTCAGATAACCGAAGAGATATGATTGATAGAAAACTTGCAGGCCCATTGGTAGGACATATCGGTACTGTAGAAGAATCCAGAATCGAGGAGTACAAACTATTGGGAGAATTAATAGATATCAAAGGAGTCCCATCCACGTCTTTGAAGTCCCTTGCTGAAGAGATACATGCTCTTTCATTTGAATTTGAGAAGTTTCCAATGATCTCGGGATTGCAAGATTTAGGAAAGATAACTCATGAAAATCAGTTTGAGGAATTAGCAAGTGGTTTTCTCAATGTATGGGTTGATGTTTTTCAATGGATGAATAGCAATAAAGAAACTAAGAATCAAGACCTCATAACATTAGTAAGAAAGTTGCAGAGAGTGGCAGCTATGTTTTCATCGGACCTTCAGCAGGATGAATTTCTCATTCATGGTCACGGACATGACGGGCATGTCGATTATGTGAATCGAATGGCAGATTCTGGTTGTTGGATTCAAGACAAGGCAACATTCATCACAATTGATGATGGAAAAGTTACCTGCAACCTATGGCCATAAAAGTAGAAAGCTTGCGTTGATATCTTTCCTTTTTATTATATGATACATGTAGAATTTGGTGATAGTACTGACTGATGGAATAGCTCCTGATATTACACCAATAAGGTCGCAAATATTCACTAGACAGAGCAACATGTGGATTGTTTCTACATTTGTTCTGACGATGGCTACGGCCGTTCTTCTCTCCTACACGGGGATTTACCCATTGGATCCAATATCAGCTGCTACTGATGGATTCTTGGTAGCAATCGTCTATGTAGGCTTTCGAGTGCTCAATGCCTATCGAGTACTCCGATTAAGAGCGAAGATGAATATTGAAGCATCGACTGATAATTCATGAAAGACTTCCGAGATTCTGTCAATAAGAGAAATAAGGTATGCTCGGTTGTCATTATACTATGGTGTCTATGTCTAACGAATATTCTCTCTATTGTAATATTAACCCAATAAAAGGACAGCTAAAAGTCAGTGGCACTATCACCATTCCTGCTACAGAAGAGAGTGCATACTTCATTTTAAATCGTGGACTAAGATGGACCAAGACTGCAAGACTTACTGCATCAGGTTATCAGAAGCTCAATGCATTAGAAACAGACATCGTAGAGGTTCCAAGATTTTATAATGGCGATCTTTGGACATTTGATATCCAGAAATCAGGTCAAGATGAATTTGTACTTGAGATAGAATATAGTGGACAGATTCACCCACCAACAAAAGATTCTGAAATGCCAGCGATGGGTTATATCAAACGAGATTTTGTAGAGCTTGCATGTTATAGTGCATGGTATCCAGTACCGTTCAATATGGAAACAAACATGTCATTTGAGCTCGCTTTGGAATCTCCGGATGATTGGACTTGGGAGGCTAATGGAAAACTACAGAAGGTCGAGGACTCTGAAAATTCAGCAGTCTGGAGATGGAAGCAAGCAAGACCAGTTAATGATATCGTAGTAGTGGGATTACCTAAGAGAGATGCTCACTTGGATCAAGATAGTTTGTTTTGGGGACCCAGAAATTTGGCAGGATCCCACAAAATATTGGATACAAGTGCTAGAGAGATGAAGGAATTACTGGAAGAATGGTTGGGTCCAATTGATACACAAGAACCTGTTCGGTTTGCAATAACACCTAGAAAATTGGGAGGAGCATATGCTCGCTCGGGACTTATTGTGGTTGGTGGAGGCTATTCAACTGATGTAAGTCTTCGTAAACCAGTATTGCAAGCAATGTGTCATGAGATATGTCATGATTGGTTCTGCAAAGCCAGTGTTAAGACCTATGATAACTGGTTGGATGAAGCGCTTGCAGAATATTGTTCCATAATGGTTACTGATGATTATCTCAATGAAGGATATCTAGAGTCGCGTGTTGAGAAAACACTACAGGGGCTTGAGAAACAAGGAAGGATTCCTTCAATCAAAAGTCTAACACGTGATCAAGAGGAAGCATATGCTGCCTATTATTTCAGAGGATTTCTATTACTTCATGAGATTTCTGAGAAGATTGGCAGAACTGAATTTCGTAATATGGTCGGAGAGTTTGCTCAAATCTGTGTTAAGAATAGAATCGTTACCACAGACATATTTCTTGAATTCATGGAGCAGAAACTTGGTACAAAAGCCAGAGAGATAGCAAATGATTGGTTGAGCTTTGATGGTATTGGGACTCCAGCAGAATGAAAGATTGTATGATTTTTTTTGTTATCTCCAACATTCCTGCCATAGCCTAATCTCTTCAGATTTCCAACAATAGTTTAAGATTTCTTGATATCACTGGGTAGAAGTAGTATGCATGTTCAGGAATGAACATGCGAAGTTTTTCGGATAATGAGTGATAGAGATTTTCATCTTCAATTCCATCCAGAATCATTTTTGTCTCTTCTTCAGTGATTGCATCCAACTTCTGAGTCTGCGCAGATACCTCACTATTTGCTGGACACGGTAACTGACATCTCAGACATCCCATGAGTGTAGTATGTGATCCGGGTTCTATCCAATCAGGAATTTCACCAGGTACTTCGTTGTATAATGGAATGCACTTTTCTACATCGATAACAAAGCTATCCTCAGATATACTTCCAGTGGGACACTGTTTCAAGCATATTTTGCAATTCGTGCAGGAATCCATCACCTCGGCTTCTTGCCAATTATCCTCATCAAATTCAAAATCAGTGAAGAAGGCGAATAACTTCAGAAAGCTACCCATTCCCTCAACATAGCAAATGTTGTTTCGACCATATTTTCCAAGCCCAGTTCTAACTGCAAGACGTTTGAGAAGAACATGCATCTTTGCATTCTCAAGCTGATATTGATTGTCACCAATAATATTGTTCAGAATTGTAGTCTTTAGATGGTCCTCTGTAATTCCGTCATCGTAGTAATGACATACCATTATTTCGTGAACCTTTCCTTCATGATGGAAATCCACGGTCATTAATGGAGTGAAAATAGCCAATACGATTACTGATTTTGCATTTGGAAGCGAATCGGGTAGATGATGTTTTTTCTCCTGAATATAACTTCTGAAAACAGAATTGTTACTGACTTTGCCTTCAGCATCTAGTGTTTCGAAATCATCTTGAAGCTCTCGCAAATGCTTAACTGACATAACTCGGTATTGGTAGATAGAATCAGGAATCCCATTTTCCAAATCCATTTCCCAAATTCTTGATTTCATATCAATAAAAATACCAAATGAAGTTGCTTTTGAATCACTGTATCAACGTATCCTTTACTCTAAAAGAAATCAAGATATATTTGCTAGTTTTTGATGCGAGTTAGTGTGATAGAAAGATGAGATGTAATATCAATGAATGTGAAGTATATTACGAAGTAATTGGAGAAGGTTTCCCGATAGTCATTTTGCATGGGTCAACCCTTGATTCACAAGCAATGACAGGGTGCATGGAACCAATCTTTGAAGGTAGAAAAGGGTGGAAACGCATCTATGTAGATTTTCCTGGGCATGGTCAGACTCCGGGAAAAGATTGGATTAAAGGCTCTGATGATGTGCTCCAAATCGTTCTTGATCTAATCGATCGAATTATTCCGGATACTCCGTTTGTTCTCGCGGGTTTATCTTATGGAGGGTATATCGCGCGGGGAATTGTGCATCATAGAATCGAACAAGTTAGAGGGCTTTTACTTATTGTTCCACGAATTGTATCACACCCGTCAAAAAGAATACTTCCGACAAAGAGTGTTATTGTGAGAGAAGAAGAATTCCTAGCTGAACTAGATACACAATCCCGTGAAGGATTTGAGGAGGTTGCTGTAGTGCAAACTCGAAGCCACTGGAGTAGATTTGTTAAGGAGATTGTACCAGGTATAGTAAAAGCTGATAATCAATTCCTTGAGAGGCTTCAACCATCAGTTGATGAATTTTCTTTTGACGTAGATATATTGCCTTCGAGATTCGAGAAACCAGTACTGATTCTGGTTGGGCGACAAGACCACTGGGTGGGCTACCAAGATGCTTGGGCCATCCTCGATAACTATCCTCGTGCAACTTTTGCTGTACTCGATAGAGCAGGACATGCTCTTCAAATAGAGCAAGATAACCTCTTCAATTCACTTGTGAATGAGTGGCTTGATCGAGTGGAAGAAATTCTTCGCTAGACGAAGATTCATCCTTTCCTCAGAGTAGGTATAGTTTCCTTTGCAATCTTCTCAAACATAGCAATCTGATT
>SDNZ01000028.1 GCA_004524565.1 Candidatus Thorarchaeota archaeon | reverse complement strand
GCTGGTGCAAGTTTCGTTGATGTACGAATTGAAAACACTGCAACAACTATCATTGAAATCAACGATGGTGTTTCCAAGCAATCAATGGCATCTCGTCTGAAGGGCGCTGGAATACGTGCATTCATTGATGGTGCGTGGGCATTTGCTCAAACAACTGAACTCACACCTACAGGAATGAAGGCTACGGGCAAATCGGTAGCCAAGATGGCATTAGCTACAAAGACGAAAGTTGCAGAGAAATTCAAGATTGATGGCCCCTCTTTTCAAGATCGTTTTGAGTACAAGGTGAAGAAACCTTTCAACAAAGTTTCAATAGATGAGAAAATGGCAATGGTCAAAATGATTGATGACCAAGCACGTGAATTTGACAATCGTATTACTTCCACAAGGTCTGTCTATGGTGATATGTACACAGAACTATACGTAGCAAATTCTCTCGGGACCCATGTATACTCTGAGAATTCCATTCCGCGGATTATATCAGCACCAACTGCAAAGGAAGGAGCAAACCGTCAGCGAATATTCAAATCATTAGGTGTGCGAGGTGGTTACGAGGTAATGGACACCGAAGCAGCTCGAAATATCGGAACTGATGCTGCAAAACTTGTCATTGACCTGCTCTCCTCCATTGCTGCCAAAGGTGGTTCATATGATGTTGTTATGGACCCGATATTGAATGGTGTTATGACGCACGAAGCTTTTGGACACGCAGCAGAAGCAGATAATTGGCCTTCACATTCAACTGTTTTAGAGGATAAAGTCGGGGAAAGGGTCGGTCCTGAGTATCTTAGCATAATTGATGATCCAACACTGCCCGGTCAACGTGGCTCCTATGAATATGACTGGGAAGGTACGAAGACAAAGAAACGAACTCTGGTCAAAGATGGAATATTCACAGAGCTTCTTCATAGTCTTGAAACCGCAAATCGTTTAGAGATGGAACTAAATGGTTCAGCAAGAAGTCAATCTTACATGTATCCACCATTACCGAGAATGTCCAACACATTCATGGAACCAAGAGATTGGGATGTAGACGAACTCATCCAGGATACAAAGACCGGTATTCTTCTTTGTAGTTTTAACTATGGATATACCCAGTCTGCGAAAGGACAATTCATGTTCCAAGCAAGTCATGGATACATGATTGAAAATGGTGAAACCGGACAGATGGTTCGGGATGTATCACTTGCGGGAAATATCCTTGAGATTCTAGCTAAGGTAGATGCAATCGGTAAAGACTTTGAACTTGATGCTGGTTCTTGTGGGAAGAGTGGTCAAGCAATCCCCACTATGACAGGAGGACCTCACGCACGTGTTCTGGATGTGCCAGTGGGAGGTATGTAAGATGACCGAGGCACTACTCAACATTGGTGAAAAGACAGTCAAACTTGCGGAGAAGATGGGTGCTGAACAGGTTGAAGTGTATCTGGCTAAAAGCATTGAATACGAAATTGAAGCAGAGAACAATTCAATCAAGGGGGCAAGTGAGCAACGAGATTCAGGTATCGGCATTCGAACGGTGATTGGTAAAAAAATTGGATTTGCCTATGTTACAACACTCAAACAAGCTGATATCAAAGAAACAATATCTAACTCTCTCAGTCTTGCAAAAGCATCTTTGGATGATCCTGATTTTGTATCATTGCCAACCTCGGAAGGCCCCTATATAAAAGCAACAAAGATCTTCAATAGAAAAGTAGATCAGTTATCATCAGAGGATGCAGCTGGATTGCTAATCCGTACAATCGATGCTACTAAGGAACATCTTGAGGGAACTGATTATGCAATTGAAGCTGCAATTTCGAGTTCTTCCGGTTCAAATGCAATTGTAAACTCCCTAGGAATTGCTATGGCTGAGTCAAGAACTTCAATCTCTCTCTATTCTTACCCCGTAATCAAAGATGGTGAAGATCAGACTGCCAGTTATGAGTATCAAATTTCAAGAGCTCTAAAAGATATTGATCCAGAATACATAGGACAGAGAGCTGCCCAGCTTGCGCTAGGTTTCTTACGACCCAAGACGATAGAGGGTGGAGAGATGCCCGTTGTATTTGCTCCATTAGGTGCCAGTGCAATTCTTGGTCGTGGATTTGCAGGAGCTATAAATGCAGAAGAAGTTCAGATGGGTCGTTCATATATCGCAGATGCATTTGGAGAGAATATTGCATCTGAAGTCCTCGAGATTATTGACGATGGTACAATTCCTGGAGAACTGGGAACACGAACGTTTGACGCTGAAGGGTATAGGTCTCAGAGAACTCCTATAATTGAATCGGGTGTTCTAAAGAACCTCCTTCATAATTCTTACACTGCAAACAAAGATAGTGTGCACAATACAGGAAATGCAGCACGACCATCATATTCGGGATTGCCCAGAATATCTACCTCTAATCTCATCGTGACCCCTGGTAAAGGAACTCTTGATGACTTCATATCTGAAATGGATAAGGGTATTGTCTGCCGGAATACAGGAGATCGCCCTAATATGACAACTGGTGACCTTAGTGCTATGGTCATGGAAGGCTATTACGTTGAGAAAGGAGAAATCCAATTCCCTCTCAAGAACACGCTTATTGGTATCAATATGACGGATCTATTAATGGGTGTGACACGAGTTGGAAGTGATAGCAGACGAACCTTTAGCATGATTACTCCATCATTTGTTATTGAACGTGCTAATATTACATCAGGCTAGTTCACATTCGATCAACAATTGGAATACCAAGTATCTGCAAACAATTGGTCATGGTTATCATGAACGATTCTACGAGGGCTAATCTTGCTTTCTTTACTCTTGGCTCTGCTTTCAAAACAGGACAAGAGTCATAGAACTTGCTAAAGAGGGTTGCAAGACCATATCCATAAGCTGTGATTCTATTTGAAAAGAAGCTTGTACCCCAGACCTCTTTCTTCATTGCTCGTGCTACATCAAGTACTTCTTCAGGGTATTTTGAGATTGCTTTCACTAATTCAAACTCTGGATCGGAGGTGAGTTGATAAAGATCCACTTCAACTTCATTATCGCGTTCTGTCTTCTCAAGAATTCTTTTTGCTCGAGCTAGTGAATATTGTAGATACGGCGCCGCATCACCATTGAAATCAAGAGCCTGCTCCCAGCGGAATGTGATCTTCCTATCAGGAGACGCATTGAGCATGAAGTATCTTATCGCTCCAACTGCTACTTGATTGGCAACCATTGCCTTGAACTCATCACTTTCGTCAGGATTGCGCTGATTGACTTCAGTTAACGCCATCTCTGTTGATTTATTTAGAACATCATCTGTTGAATACCCAACCCATGTTCCCTGTCTTCCGGAGAAATCCTGTCCCTCAAGACCTACGAACTCGTATGCAATATGGTGTGAGTTCTCACTTTCCTTTGTAAATCCCATTAGGTCAAGAACCGTATATACCATCTTCTGGGGATGTGCTTGGCGTGTACCAATAACATTCAGCACGATATCGAACTTACCGAGGTCGCCCCTCCCTCCTTGAAGAGTTGTTCTCTTTACATCCTCTCCGTTTGGTTGACTATCGAATACTGCATATTTGAATGGATCCTTGATAAGACCAAATTTCCAGAGTTGTAGTGCCACATCTGCTCCTGTGTATGTTCTAGTCCCGTCTGACCTGAAAAGTATCTTGTAGGGATCCTTCAAATCCTTGAATTCGTCAATCACTGAGAGATCAGCAACAATACATCCTGCTTTGTCACCTTCTTCTGGGATGAAAATATTATCACACTTGATCATCATATCTCTTGCTAGGCTGAGAATTCCGCTGTGAGCTATAGCACTCTCCCATACCTGATAATTGTGAAATATTCCAAGTCTATAACCTGTCTGACATTGGGCTAGGACGCATTTTCTGACCATCTCACCACTAATCTTTGCATCTTCACTTTGAAGATCCTCAAGGTGCCTTGAGACCTCGCGAACCTCTTTCTGAACTTCTTCAGAATTGTCGAATGTTTCTTGGACTTCAACATAAAGATGTCCAAGAAAGTGGTCGTATTTTTGATCACCTGCATCATCGCTGACCTGTTTCAATTTCCAGACGAGCTGTGCAATCTGTAAACCTAGATCGTTGATGTACTCTAGTCTGACAACTTCGTATCCGACGTTCTCAAGGATATTAGAAAGAGTGTCACCAAGGATTGCGTTTCGTGCGTGACCAATATGCCAAGGCTTTGATGGATTTACAGCTGGAAATTCAATCAATACACGTTTGCCTTTGAACTGCGAACTCGTACCATAACTGCTTCCGGACTTGCTAACAGATGTGATAGTTGTCTTAGCGAAGGCCGCTCTATCAAAGAATATATTGATGTATGGTCCTTTGGTTTCGACCTTGCTAACAAGAGATTCTTTTTCGATCAGCTTTTGGAGTTTTGCAAGCACCTCTGATGCGATTGCTGCTGGATTCTTTTTCAACTCCTTTGCTAATGTAAATGCAAGAGTAGAAGCTAAATCTCCCATTACAGAATCAGGGGGTACTTCAATCGAGTCGTAAACAGTTTCAACCGTAGTATCTGCAGCTTCTGCTAGCATTTTCACTACAGCTTGTTTTCCTGAATCCCATGGATTGTCATCTATGGCTTTGGTCAATACTGGCTTCTCCTCACTGTATCCATCTCTCTCCTATGTCTTCATAAAGTAAACGCATGAACGTATCCTGTCAACATAATTAATGAAAACGACCAATGTAACTGTAAAAAATGTCTTATTACCTTCAAATAGACCGTAAGAATGAATGAACTTCTTACTGCGTAGATATCTATCTAATCGCTTTTGTTATTTATTTAGCTAATTGTTTAATAAAAGTACACAATCCTTATAATCTTTTATTGTCTGCGCAATACTACTCGTCCTCTTTGAGGACTGTAGTCCATCGCCGCACCAAAGTTTTCTCTCAAACGCCTGAGAGAGAACAAGCATTCGAAACACTGACAGCTCGAACCGCGGTCCTATCCCCCTAGGACTGCAGGGAGATGATTGGACTGGCCAGCAAACAATCTAAGACTAAACAGCCGAAAGAGCGTATAGGTGCCTCTAATTACTGTTGTCCTGCTTGTTCTTGTGATGATGTTTACATTGACCACACACGAGGTGAGGTCACATGTTCGAATTGTGGTGTCGTTCTTTCTGACCGCTCTATTGATCAAGGTCCAGAATGGAGAGCCTTTACTGCTGACGAGCAAAATGCCCGACAGCGCGTAGGAGGTCCAACAGACTGGAGCAAATTTGATCAGGGCCTCACTACTATTATAGGTAGACAGAATGTCGACGCCTCAGGACGAAAGTTAACATCTACAAGACGTGCGCAGATCCACCGACTCAGAAAATGGCAGATACGTACCAAAGTACACTCTTCTGACAAACGCAACTTGGCAGTTGCAATGACCGAGCTCCATAGGATAAGCTCCCAGTTGAGTATTCCATACTCAATTAGAGAGACATCCGCTGTAATCTACAGGAAAGCCCTCCGCAAAAGACTAACCCGTGGTCGCACTATACTCGGGATGATTGCTGCATCATTGTATCTTGCATGTCGAGTACATCAAGTGCCGCGACCCTTAGAGGAAGTATGTGATCAAATTCACATCACCCGAAAAGAACTCAGCCTTTGCGTTCGTTTGATTATTCGCTATCTTAACCTGAAGATTCCATTTAGTTCACCAATTGATTTCATTCATCGATTTGGTACTGAGTTGGACCTTCCAGGTGAGGCTAAGAAGAAGGCAATTGATATCCTAACGCTAGCAAAGGAACAGAGGCTTACAATCGGGAAAGACCCCAAAGGGATGGCCGCCGCAGCTATCTATGTTGCCAGTATTCTTACTGGTGCGCGAAGGACCCAACTGGAGATTGCGCGTACTGCTCGCGTAACTGAAGTTACCGTGCGGAATCGCTACAAGGAAATGGTGGAAAAGCTAGGTATATCCACAACTTGAACGAAGGGGCAGGATTCAACTCCTGCCCTCTCTCCTATATTCACTAATTTTACAATTCTATATGTATGTAGTTTATATTTCTCTCGTCACATATAGGCTTATCAAAACAGAAACCGACAATAGTATCAGAGAGGATACGATGTCCGACAAGTGTTCCATCCTGGGAGTCTGGCTTATTGAACGAGGCAGTGGACGGAATATCGTATCAAGAGCTTATTCAGAAGCTGTTAAGCTGGATATGGATTTGATTGCACCTTTTCTCTCGGCAACTCATACCTTCATTGACAAGGCATCAAATGAGACCCTTCGTACAATAGATACTGAAACAAACAGATATGTCTGGGAAGCGAATGAACACCTGCTCTTTGTGATGGTGGTAAGTAAGGCTGCTCGATTGGGCCATATGCGCTTTTTACTGGAATATGCCATGGAGGAATTTATGACCAATCAGGTTCCTGCAGATACTGATATTGGTTCCATGCTAAAGAAATGGCATGGCACTCCAAGTAAATTCAAAGAGTTTGGCAATTTTGTTGATGAGCTGGTGATGCAGTACGAAGTAACTGATGAGGTTCTTGTTGCTGGAAAATCAATGGATTGTCTGGAGGTATACAGTCACCTCTTTCGTGGAATTATGCGAGTGAAGACTGCTAAATCCAAGAAGAACAAAATTGTCGCAACAATGAAGACATATCTAGAGCCTCTTCTGGATCGGTACCCATTCCTTAGCCAAGCCCCAGTTGATGAGGCTGGGATTGAAGTTCTTCAGATTGATATCAATACTGTTCCCTATCATCATTTAAGGGATGCATTAGAAGAGCTCCTCAGGTTACTTGCAAAGGTCACCCGAGAGACTGTTACACCGAAGGTGTATCGTGATATGATTTTCGAACATGTGATGGTTTACGTCAAGAGGGATATTAAAAGACTTCAAACGTATGCTATTCTGGATGATGTGGTTCGGTACCTCTTCTAGTTACTTTTCAAGAGCAATCAATTGACGTTGTACAATCTGTCCCATCTTTCTTTCTGGAAGCATTTCTCTTTCTGGAGTAATATACATCCGTTCATCATCATTGCTGAGGCTTTTTATCATCTCAGCTGGAAGCATCCTGTATACACCCAGACCTGTTCCCTTAATCATCTCTCTGATATCCATTGGTACTGGTCCTGATTTTGAAACAAGAACCGGCATCGTCATTGCAACTCGCCCATCGGGTCGCAATACTTGGGCAATCTGAGTGAGTGAATCACGATAGAGCTCGGTTAGCTCTTCAATAATCACTTCTGCTTCCTCTGCTGTGGGTCTATTCCTACTCACAGGCCCAAGGCTAGGTTCGAATGCTACTGCATCAACTTGTTTGTTAACAAGATTCGTGAGATTTCGTGCGTCTCCTCGAAACACATCAAAGTGGATTTGCTGGCCGATATCTCTACCAAACCATGTGAGATTGGCTTTAGTCCCTTGCACCTGATCCCCATCAATATCGATACCAATACACTTCATACCAAGCATCGCTGCTTCCATCAGAAGAGTACCTGTTCCACAGAATGGATCGAGAACAGTATCTCCTGGTCTAGCACCTGCAAGATTGAGGAGTGTGCGGCACACCTTCGGACTAGTACTGATCTCCTTGGAAATGTATGGTCTGGATTCATCTCGATATTGTTGAAGAACCGAATCATAGATTACCATTGTCCTGGCAATGTACAGATTATTTCCAGTAAAGGCTGCAATTATCTCTGCGTTTGGAGGAGTCAATAGATTGTTTTGAGCAATGGTCTTTGGCCATAGAGCTAGATTAACTCTTTTAGCTCTCCGTTTGTCAGGTTCATCGTATGCAAAATAATCTGCTTTACGTGCTCCTTGCTGGAGGAGTTTCTTCTTGATTGTATCATCCAATCCTCGTGTAAATCTTCGGTATTGAATTGGTGCTTTTCCATCGAATATTGGATATGTGCTAACACCAAACTTGATTTTCCGTCCTCGAGGACGTTGCCATAAATCTGGTAACCATGTGCAACTATTGATGATCTCCAGTGCTTCTCTATCTGGCTTGCCATTTGTTGGATACGCATTAGTTGGTAAGATGATATTGTAGGTCTGTATTACTCGACCTATCTTATAGCATCCACCGAGTGATCCTTGCATATCCATAATTTCTTCAAGAGTCATTTTTTGTGTGAAGTCAAGAACTACCACATGTCTTGAATGATCAGTAACGACTGCCTCATATCCTCTATTTCTCACATAAACGAGGAGTTCTGCAATACTGAGTAACCAATTAGAACCCAGTATGAATACATATTCGGCCATCGTTAAACCTTCTCTAATTCTTCAAGGAGATATTTCGCGTACAAAGCTCCCTGCAGGGGATTTGGAGATTCACATATGAACGTAGGCTTGTAACCAACTTCATGAACTATTTCCATGAGTGGGTATAAATCAGGTCCCCACTCTCCTCCAAACGGTTTGTGCGATGCTTCTCCTTTTTCTGTGAATGTGATTGCACTGATGTGGAAGTGCATATTATCCAGAAATAAATCTCCCAGCTGTTTTTCGAATTGGCTAATGATCTTCAGGTAGCTCTCTTTGTCGTTTATCTCTCCTTGACTTCGTGCATAGAGATGCGCCCAATCAATAGTTGGAATACATCCTTCAACCTCTTGGCATAATCTGATAATCTGCTCTACTGAACCAAACATGCTAATTTTCCCCGCAATCTCTGGTGCTAACAACGCACCTCCTCCCAGATGTCCCGCCTCTTCCCAAATACTTCGTAAGGAATCTCTGATAGTTATGTGTGCATCCTCGCTGGATAATCCACCATGGGTTCCTGGATGGAATACTATCCTCTTCACACCCATCAATGGTGCAAATCTGAGAGCTTTGATGAGTCGTTGCCTCGAATTTTCACGAATTTGAGGATTCTTTGATGCGATGCTTATGTAATATGCAGCATGTAGACTCATCGAGATATTGTTTTTTTGAGCAAGGTGTCCAATCAGTGTAGCCTTTTCTTCATTGGTTCTTAGTCCATGCACTGCGGCATACTCAAGGGAAGTCATCCCTGCTTCCACGAGAATCTGGAATACACGTTCTACATTACCGCGTGCATCTGCAGGATATCCTGCGGGTCCAAAAAGAACTTGATTCAGTTCAATCACTACTCCAAAGTGAACTCCCACCGACAATATGCATCTTCAGGATGATCATCTGGAGGGCAGAATACACAACGAGTCTTGATTCTAGGATCGATTGTTTCAGCAAAATAGCTGTACTCGATTTCTCCAACCTGTTTGCATGGGAAGTCTGGAAGTCCTTTTCTATTCCGAGCCAGCTGAACTCTACATGCGTTCATAGTGAACACCAATGTATTCTCATCTTTCCAGTTCGATGATTGTTTATTCAGTCTTGCATAGACCCGATATCCTAGAGCTTGTTCAAGAGAATGGAGGCCCCCGTCTGGATCTATGTCAAACTCGTTCATAATCCGTTTGGCTTCAATTGGCGAAAATATCTTCCATGCTTCTTTGTCCATCTCGATAGCTACGTCCATCCCATACTTCTTCTCAAGAGCTAGAAAGTATGCACCATCCATTGCCTGCCAAGCTTTGGCATAGGTGTCCACTATTTTGAGTAGTTCTTCTTTAGGTAAATCTTCGAACATCATCCATCTCCTTTTTCTTTGCGGAGAATCCCGGAATATGAGTGATTGGGTGCGTTCCATCTTGGCCACAAGTCTTTAATCTAGACTAATATTCAATTGCGTTGAAGGATGGAGCGCTAAGTGACTGAAACCGTAGCAACACGAAGATTTGACATTAAGGCATTCCTCTCAATAATTAGACCTCAGAATTGTTTCATCGGAGGTCTCACTGTCATTGCGGGGCTTGCTATTGCGTACAATATTCAATTTCCCTTAGGAACTCCTACTGGTCTCTCTGCGTTCTTGGATTTGTTTCTTTACGGGTATCTCACATATTTCCTGGTAGCTGCGGGTGGGAATGTTGTAAACGATATCTATGATATCGAGGTTGATAAAATCAACAGGCCTCATAGAGCTCTACCAAGTGGAAGAATGACAATTAAACAAGCATGGGTATATGTTGGTTTCCTAAGCATTTTAGGGATATTCTTTGCTTGGATTCCGGGTCGACTCATCAGTGCTGTTATTGTGATAGTCTTTGAGATCATTGGATATGTTTATGCCGCCAAAGTCAAGACACTTGGTCTTGCAGGTAATTTCATGGTTGCTTTTTCCTTTGCGTTTGGTGTCCTGTATGGTTCTATGATATTGGCTGAAGTAACTGCATTGTCGGTTTGGTACTCAATTCCAATACCTTCTTGGCTTTTCTTCTTTACAGCATTCCTGATACTCCAAGCCAGAGAAACCATCAAAGGTGCTGAAGATGTTGAAGGAGATAAATTACGGGATGTTCGCACCATCGCAAGAATCTATGGTTACAAACCTGCCGCAATCGTGGCGGGTACACTTAATTTTCTAGGTGTTTTAAGTTACGTTCTAATTTGGCTCTGGGGATTTGCTGATTATGCTCTCTGGCCCCTTCTGATTCTAGGTGCATCTATTGTGGCAGGAGCAGGAATCCTTCCCTTATCAAAACCTGATGATACAAAACGACTCATGATTGCAAGTACTTTGGACAAGGTAGGAGCACTAGTAGGTCTGATCGCATTTGTGATCATTCCACTCTATGCCATATGGTTCTAAATCTTAATGGACCTGCCAAAAGGTTAAGATCAATATAGTCGTGCATATGATTGAAACAAATACTGCCCATAGCGTTGATGTGTCATGAGCTTCCCTTATACCAAAGACTAGGAGTAATCCTGCCCACAGAAATCCGCCTGTTGTTATGACATCGATTATGAACCACACATCGGAGGTATATGCAAACGTCACTAATGCTGGCGTTATAGCTGCTAGTGCACCCGTATCATTGAAATTGATCACTTCGGGATATCCTGGAACGACTGCTACTATTACAATGATTGATAGAAGACGTAAGAGAACGACTGGCAGCATGCTATATCCAACAATTGAGAGGGTCTTCATTTTCCCTCCTGCACCTCCTGCCAATTTGAATGCAAAGTGTGCAAATGCAGTACCAATTATTAGATAGACTAACCCCATCATTATACTGGGCAGTATGCCTATCAATGCTACAATGAAGAAATAAGATCCCTGCGGGCTAACTAGTAGATTTACGTTTGCTGTAGTTCCTGCGGTTGCATTTACGACAACGACCGTTGTCACTTTCGACGAGAGTGCTAGAAAGAGACCTGCGATGATGGCTGCATTTACCAGGATTACGATGAACGGTCCTGCTGCTTCTGGTCTTTGACCAATATCACGATAGGTCGCAGCTGGTCTTCGAATCACGCCCCACAATCTTCCGAAAATTCCCATGAAGCGTACTTCCTTTGCTTCGGGTCTCTTCAACAAAGGTAGAAGTCTCTCAAGGGTTTCTTCTGCAATCTCCTCTCGACAGACTGGACATTTTGTTGCATCAGCTGGTACCGGACTATCACAGAATTCGCAGCGTCGAACCATAACCCATTCACCTGTGGGGAGTACTGAAAATGAATGCTGCTTCTATCTATTTAAGCGAATGCCGGTTGTTCCATCACTCTGCAATTTACCACATTTTGAAGGTCTTGAATACTCCACTTGGGTAGACAATAATGAATGGGATTAATGCATCCCAAAGACTCTGAAAACTATTGAGAATTATTGCATAATTTATTATGAAGTCAAGAGTTAGGAATGGAAATGCAATCGCTCCGTACGCAAGATTGATTGGGACCATCAATACCAATCTCAGAACAAAGGCAAGCAACATGAGGGTTGCATAGAATTTTGGTCGAGAGAGGGAATCTCCACCTCTACTGCTCTCCCGATCAGGAACATCGTATGTACGAGTAACTAACGGTTCTGCTGTATTGGAAAGGGTCTCCCCCCTTACCACGCTTCGTAGTTTACGAACACCATACCATGGAACAATAATCATTGGTAATGTAGCAATGAGCTTGAAAACTGGTCCGATTGCTGTTGGATCATAGAGAAAGAGACCCATTGTACCTGCAACTGTACTCACCAAACCTACCCAAATTCCTCCTATGAGGAATGAGATGATCCAGAATATAGATACGGGATCAAAGATGGCTATCCCCCAGCCAGGTATTCTTGGAATGAACTCTGCAACAGGTGCGATTGCAATCGACAGTGAAGCAAGTACACTGGCCAGTACTACTTGCTTAACCTTTACACTACTCTCTGACTCTGAAACAAGTTCGAGTTCAACATCAGTATCATCAGAGGACTGTGTTGTAAATGATGCTGTTCCATGGGTAGTGACATCGACCATGATACTTTTGCGAGAGGTAATCCCTTATGAATATACCCATTTGTTGTTACTTACCCACAAATGAGTAAGTTCTACGTTGTGTCCCCTAATAATCGATCAACTTTCCCTGAGAAGTCTTCATGATTTGCTGGCTGGAACTTGGGTCTACTCATCATCTGCAGCAGTTTCCTTGTTGGGATAAGCCAGTCGGGATTGATTCTCCATTCTGCCCAATCGATTCCAGATGTTAATGATGTTCTGCTGATAATAAGTCGTGATGAAACTAGATCGTTCATACCATTCAAGATAGTACCTATAGTTACAGCGCCAACAATTGACCTCACATGACGCGCAGCTCTCAAAAGATCTGCAGTAGTGACCCACTGTCCATCTTCAGCAAGGACCTTTAGAACTTTCAATCGAACTGGATCCGCGTCAATAGCTCCTTTCAAGGGTGCAAGATTAATTGGTTGAATGCGTGTATCAACACTCTCTCGGCGTTCCCTTGGGTCTTGGTCATGATCGTTGCGAAATTGGCTGAATTCCACTATATGTACCCCATCTAGACTCTGAGTTATACCCATTTGAACCAAAGTATTATACTGAAACGATTGTGCATGGTCTTTACACAACCCTTATTTTATCGGATTTTCATAATATGACTCATGAACGCTCGTAATCCAATGGTAGGACTATTCAACAAGGAGTTCAACAAACCCTCGGATCTCCTGTGTTGCGCTTATGGTCTCCGTAACAGTGAGTTGGATGTCTATTTCTCATTGATTTCTGGTCCCAAGACAGTAGAACAGATTGCTGAGCGTATAGGGAAAGATCGAAGCACTGTGCAGAGGGTACTAAATAAACTTCATTCAAAGGGACTCGTTAACCGTGATACTCACACGATAGACCGTGGAGGATACTTTTACGAATACAGTGCAGAGAAATCTGAAACTGTCAGAGACCAAATCCTAGGTCAATTAGAAGAGTGGTATCAGGCAACCAAAAGCTTCTTGATAGAAAGCTGGTCGCAAACAGCTCAGTAAAACACCTTACTGAGGCGAGTTTCAATGTCACTTGTACCGATTAAAACTAACACAGCTGCTCTGACGACTATAGCTATGATCGCGGCTCTCGGAATTGTTGTCCGATATACCATTCAAATCCCAGTTATTCCAAATGCTGTTGTTCTTACTCCTGGATTCATGTTTTCGATTCTTGGAGGCATAGTAGGTGGATTGCCTGGTGGTGTGATTGTAGGCGCTGTTGTAGGAGCATCAGGTGCTCTATCAGGAACTGAGATTCCCATTCTTCCTATGTTTGGAAATATCTGTTTAGGAATTGGTTCTGGATATGCAATCTATTTTGCAAAACGGGATAATCTAAAGTATTTCCTTATGGTGATCCTTGGTAGTGGGATCATTGGAGGATTCATACCAACAATGACAGTGTTTTCATCATTCGTAGATCCTTTGGTTGTCAATCTGATTGCCGCCTCACTCGATATGGCTCAGGCTTTTCTGTGGGCTGTGGTTGCACTTGTAGTTGAACGTACAATCATTCGACCCCTCGTTGGCAACTATCTATACTCTGAAAAAGGGATTCAAGAACTAGATGAACAAGAAGGCTAGTAGAAAATGACTGACCAACATAAGACCGTGAATATTGATATCCGCCAAGATCTATTTGGTGCCAACGAGGATGCAGCTGCGCTAAATGCAACACTCTTCAAAGAACATGGCATCACTGTTATTGATATCATGGGCTCTGTTGGAACTGGGAAAACTCAGTTGATTGAAACTCTCTGTGAAACTCTACGTGAACAGTATAAAATTCTCATGATTGCGGGAGACCTGGCTACAAACATTGACGCAGATAGAGTTGGTTCTCATGATGTTGATACAGTCCAAATTAATACAGGCACAGCTTGTCATCTTGATGCACGCATGATTCGTGTAGCCCTCAATGATATAGACCTCTCGAAATACGACCTCATCTTCATTGAGAATGTTGGTAATTTAATTTGCCCCGCAGGATATTCTCTTGGAGCTGATATGAAAATTGTAGTAGTCAGCGTAACTGAGGGGCCGTATATGATACGGAAACATCCACTTACAATCAAGAGAGCTGATATGATCGTCATCAACAAGATTGACCTGGCGGAAGTATTGGAGTTTGATGTTGATGCACTAGTGAAGGATATCCGAGAGGTGGATGCAAATCTCTCAGTTCATAAAGTGAGTTCTAAAACAGGAATGGGTATTCCTGAGTTAATCAAGACACTTGGTCTCTAACTATCTGATAGTAACTTTTCAAGGGCTGCTTTTACTCCCTGAATGTGGCCTGCTCCAAGAACAGCAACGATCTGTCCTTCAACATCATTCAAGATGAAATGTAGCGCATTTGCAACATACTGATCTCTCTCTTCAATCAAGACCCTTGTTAATCCAGGAAATTCAGCTCGAAATTGTTCTAAGACATCTTCAATAGCTCCATCTTGTTTCAACATCTCCAAGAGATCGAATGCGCCCCCTTCCTCAATATCCTTAGTGGCATCTGGGAGCATATTGGTCAAGTTATAGAGTTCATCCAAAGGTACTCTCATCATCGCCTGAACTGTTGCTTTCATTGGTCTGTCAACAAGAGCAATTTTCGCACCAGCTGCGCGGCCTTCTTCAATAGCCGCCATCATTTCATCCCCAACGTTGGAACCTGTTATTGCGCCAAGAGCTTGTTCCATGGCGGCAAGCTGCTGCATCAGGTCCTGTGCAGTATCTCCTGTCAGTGGCATTGTGGTAAGATCTCCTTGTGCATCCGGGTTTGATAGATGTTCATACCTTTCATGATCTAATTCAACTGCAACTACATCTGGTTGAACTTGGCGGACTACCCTTCGCACTTCTTCTACGCTCTCAAGGTCTGTATGTATAACTGCAACGAAAACAATTCTTTCAGACCGGCTACCCACCACATTCACTCTCACGGAAAGGATGCATTACCTAGATATGTTCTTTGTGCCAGCCTATTATTTTGAGTAAACGTTTACTAAATGTAGTCTAAATACGTGCCCCTCAATCAAGACTTAGAGGATGAACAGAAGCTTTTTCACAGGACAAACGTTTACTCTAATTACACAAACCTGCGTGTAGGAGAGACCTATGGTATTAGATCTTGATGTGACTTTTGCTAAATTAACCAACCCACGAATGACTGCGGGACTGATGGTTCTTCATAGTTTGCTCAGTAATCTAAAAGGTGAGCCTACTGAACCTCGTGAAGTTAGAAAAACTGTGGACGCGTTATTGAATAAACGAAATGTATCAAAACAATCGATTACTAATGCTGCTAGACGATTGGAAGAAGCAAGTATTATTGAGCGCGAAGACAATAAATATGCTGTGAACTATGGCTATCTCGTTTCAATCTTACTCAACACGCTTCTTGAATTGAATGAGCGGGTAACAAACTTAGAAGATGAGATTGAGTCACTCAAAACTTCAGGTCGGTCGTAATAATTTAAACCATGTCAAGAATGTGTATCACTATTTTGAATCATCAGATGATCTATACCACTCCAACGCAACCCTCTCCATTCTTTCCATATAGAGATGTTTTCCTGAGATGTATCCATCTATATCCCACTGGAATCTCCGCGCAAGAACAATCTTCAATTCCGAATAGACCTTAGCATCATCTGGATGTGTGATCATATATTCTCTGAATGCTAGATGTCGCACTAATTCGATGTTGCCTGTTTGATAAGCATGGACATGATGTGTTCGGACATTCTCGGGATATTCTCTGCTAAAGTACCGGCGACCCGGTAATCCAAGCTCTCCTCTTGGTTCGTATCCAAGTGCAATCATGTCATTATTGTAACTATCTATCTTTTCGATATTCCTTACTTCAAGGAGTATATCGATGATAGGCTTTGCACTCATTCCAGGAATGGATGTACTTCCGATATGATGTGCAGATACTATTTCCTCTCCCAGTACTCCTCTGATTCTATTCACTTCATTTTCATATTCTGTAGGCCAATTGTCATTGTATGGTACTACTCGAACTTCTCTCGTCATTTCTACAGTCTCTCTATGGCTTGACGTACTAATGGTATTGCTTTTGAAATTGTATCAATAGAGGTTGCATAGGAGAATCGTAAGTATCCTTCGCCTCCTGGACCAAATGCTGTACCAGGAAGACATGCGATACCCGCCTCATGTAAAAGATAATGAGCTAATTCCTCCGATGATAATCCGGTACCCGTGATATTTGGCCAAGCATAAAATGCTCCTTCTGGCATCTGGCATGTGACACTAGGGATCTCATTCAATCCATTAACGAGAACCTCACGTCGTTCGCGAAATGCGTTCATCATCAATTCAAGATGATTCATAGGCCCTGTGAGTGCTGCTATTCCGGCCCTCTGAATAAACTCAGGAATACATGTGAAGGCGTTTACGATTAGTGTACTAATCTTCTGAATCAAAGACTCGGGGCCTACTAAATATCCTAATCTCCATCCAGTCATTGAATGCGATTTTGAGAATCCGTCAAGAAGGATTGACCTTTCACTTGCTTCATCAACAGAGGTCACAGAAAAGAAGTCTACATCATAGAGGATCTTTGAGTAGATCTCATCTGAGAGGATAAAACAATCATACTCCTCTGCAATTTCAGCAACATGCTCCAACTCAGCTTTAGTCATCACACTTCCTGTTGGATTCTGAGGCGAATTCAGGATGATGAGCTTTGTACGTTCCGAGATATTCTCTGCTATATCTACTGGGTCTAAACGGAACTGATTCTCCTCTTTCAATTTAATAGGAATTGATTTTGCACCAATATATCGACTTAGAGAACCATAGGTTGGAAATCCTGGGTCTGGGAAGATTATTTCCTCTCCCGGATTGACTATGCTAATCATAGTGAGATAGATGCCTGGTTTTCCTCCGGGAAGAGACAATATCTGATTGAGGTCTGGAGTATATCCTCTTGTAATTTCAACCTCTTTCTGAATTGTTTGTACGAATTCAGGAATTCCCTCCGTTACAGTGTATCGAGTATAGTTATCCTCTATCCCCTGAATTCCTGCTTTCTTAACATGGTCTGGAGTCGGAAAATCTGGTTGTCCTATCTCAAAATGCAGGATTGATTGTCCCTTATCTTCTAGAATTTTCGTCTTCCTGAGAACAGTGAGGGCACCTTCACTAAGAATCCTGTTCATCCCATCTGCAAGTGATTTCATTACTTGGGGCTCCAATCTGCCCCAAGTAGTGCCTGTATTAATCACTGTCTGTTGGAGTCACTTCTTCTTTACTTAATCTGGAAGAAATACTATTGATAACTATTACAACCAAGAGAGCAAAAATCACAACAAATCCTATGATTAGAAATGCCCATTTCAATAATGTAACTAAATTGGCTATGATTATCACGATTTCCGAAAGATTAGGGAATACTGCAATCTGGCTAAGGATCAAAGTATTTTCGATATAGTCTGCTAATCCTGCTGCGAGTGGTAAAAGCACCAGCTTCCTTAGATGACCTGAACTTCTTCCCAGTCTCTTTAGTTCCAACATAATGCCAAACATCATAGAGAACGTATATGCCAGTGGGAACAGAAAATCTGGTGAATGCGCGATTGCCCAAACTCTGAGCCCTTCAATCCCTATTGCATTGAAAGCTGTCTGGATCTCAGTGAATGTATACCCGAATCTAGTGTCAGGCATTGTGAACTCTCCGTAGACCTCATAGACTAATGTTTGAGTTGCGAAACTCATTACTGCAATAATTATCACGCTAGCTAAGATACCAAGTAATAGGTTACGTAGTTCTGACCTTCTTTCAATAGCATCAAACATTTTTTCCACAGTTATTACCTACAAAATATTGGATTTGTTACTATTTGTTAGTTGCTACTTATACAGTTTCTCTACAAAGACCGTTAGCGGAAAAGTCATCTACGAACACTGCATGAGAATTATCAAGTTGTGGTAAGATTGGATGCTATCGATCGAACAATCATTCAGATGGCCTATGCGAATTGTAGGATTAGTTATGAGGCACTTGCTCGGATTGTCAAGCTAACACCAAATGCTGTAAAAAATCGAGTTCACAATTTGATTGATAGTAGTGTCCTAGCCCAATTCCTTATCACTTATGCTCCTGGGGCTATCAATGCTGAATCATATCAGGCGGTTGTACTCACAAGTGGCAAGGAAATCTCTACTGACTTCGTTGAGTTGATGGGTTCCAGTCCACTAATAGGGCACATCAGCACACTAGCTACAGTGCGAGGCGGTGCTTACCTTCTGTGGGGAGAATTCATTGGAACAGAGATGTTGCATGAACTTAGCACCTTCCTTAGGAACCTGGAGGAAGTAGAAGAGGTAGACCTCTATGTGGTTTTATCTGATCACGAATCCCTAGAAGGCGAGTTTAGTAATCTCCAGCTCAAGGTTCTCAAAGTATTACGGTCTAATCCATTAATGCAGATATCAGAAATCGCTCAAAAGACCAACATTTCACCTAAATCAGTTAGACGTGCACTGCGTGAAATTACTGAAGGAGGAAAGGTCAATTTCATCGCACGTCCCGATCTTGCGGCTGGTTCACTTGTGAATATCCATATTCGAATACACTGGAATGAGAAGAAGATATCTCTTCAGAAATTATTAGCTTGGCTTAACGAAAAATATCCAATTGAATTTTGGTCTCCATTTGCTTCGGCCACTGAACCGATGATGATTGCTGAATTTGTCGTGGAAGACCTCCAAGAGGCTGAGAAAATATCAAACGAAATTCAGAAGGCAGAATTTATTGACTCAAGCACGACTATGGTTGCCTTTTCAAGTGCAAAATTCTCTTATCTCTCACAGATTAAATTGGATGATTTACTCGACCAGTTTGATGGATAGTTGTACTTTTGCCGCAAAATGCAATTTCTGAAAGATGAACTTCGGATTCTTCCCAAAATCGACATAAATACTTCTCATTAACGCAAGAGGTCTCAACCACTGATAGATATTCGAATTGTGCACTACTTGTAGTGAATTACCATGATGATACGACGAGCACGCGGACAAAAATCCCATGAAGACCGAAGTGAACTTGAATATTCAAAGTTTATTTCAATAAAACAAAGACATACTGGTGGAGTTCGAGTAGCTTCAACTGGTGTACGTTACGATCGCTAGTATCTTCCTAGACTACAACAAAAGCTCGGGTATATGATGTGTAAATACGGTTCTATCCTCATTCCGTACCCGACTCCTCTTCGAATTGGAGCCAACACAATAAGTAATCATATGCCCGACCCCTTCTGTTTTTGCTTTGCAATCCACTACAACTTTTAATCAATTTCAATTACTCAAGGATAACCTAATAAGTTGAAATTTCTGACGAAAGAATTGCCACTAATATCCATGGCCCGAGTAGTATAACGGCAGTATTGGGGATTGTGGCTCCCTAGACGGGGGTTCGACTCCCCCTTCGGGCCCCATTTACTTCTTTTCTAATTCCTATTTTCAAAATTATTTAGACTGGTTGAACAGTATTTAACACATGATTAGATTTACAAAGCCATCACTCTTTATATTTCATATTCATATTTTACGATTATCTTTACAAGATGAAAGCAATAGTTTCGTAGTTACTATTCTGAAAGTGGAGGAAGTTATGTTGACTCCAATTGAAGTGGAACCATCTAAACAGACAAAGGTAGCTCTCAAAAGAGACATTAGTTGGTTCGGATCTTTTGCCATGGGCTATGCTGATGTAGGTGCAGATATCTATGTAGCATTAGGTCTAGTAGCAGCTTACGCTGCTGGATGGGCTCCTATTGCCTTCCTAATCGCCTCTATTACATACGTAGCAACTGGTCTAGCTTATGCTGAGCTTGCAACCGCCTACCCCTATGCAGGTGGTGCACAAGTATATTCAATGAAGGCATTCAATGACTTTGCGGGTTTTCTTGCTGGGTGGATGGTAATGCTGGATTATACTGTATGCACTGCATTATTCGCAATAGCTACAACTGGCTACCTGACCTTCTTCTTCCCATTTCTGATAGGTACTACTTTTACTTTCTCAATCTTAGGTTTACTAATACCTGTGAATGCGATAGGTCTCATCGCTTTTGTAATAGTGATTATTCTTATTGGACTCAATATCGTTGGTATAAAAGAAGCCTCTAACCTCAATATGGCGATGGTTGCTTTGAATATCATTATTCTTTCGATTATTATGGTATTAGGACTTCTGCTCGCGTTCAATCTAGATCTTTTTAATTTGCAGATTTCAATAAGAGGTGCTCCCGACTCTTTTGGACACATCTCCTATGTCTGGAGTACTAATTACAGTGATCAGAATTTCTTATATGCAGTGACCCTTGCCATGAGTTCTTTTATTGGCATCGAATCAATTGCCCAAGCTGCGGAGGAAACAAAACGACCAGATCGAACAATTCCACGCGCTACTAAAATGTCAATAATATCCGTTCTAGTATTCGCAGTCGGTTTGTCTGCCATCAGCCTCGGAATGATTTCATGGTCTAATCTAGGAGCTTCTATAAACGACCCAATTTCGGTTTTGGTTCAATCGATAGCAGGCATTGGCATCACACTCCTTCCAATTGTTGCCTTTACAGGTTTTGCAATCTGCCTCGTATCCTCTAATACCGGAATCATTGGTGTTTCACGAGTTGTGTTCTCGATGAGTAATTTTGGTCTATTGCCCGAATGGTTCTCAAAAGTGAATTCGAAAACTAGAACACCTGTGAGGACAATTATTGTGTTTGGATCTATTGGCGCATTGTTAGCTCTCATCGGTCAACTCGATTGGGTTGCAGATCTCTACAACTTTGGTGCACTCCTTTCTTACCTTATGGTCAATATATCACTGATAGTCTTGCGTCAAACAGACAAGGATACATACCGTTCATGGAAGGTACCTTTTGCATTAAATGTAAAAATCAGAGAGAAACTTTATGAAATACCCATTCCGAGTTTCATAGGAATATTCGCCTGCGGATCAATTTGGATGTTGGTTGTAATCTTTCATCCTATGGGTCGACTTTTAGGTTTTAGTTGGACTGGAATCGGAATTTTGATTTACATCATTCATCGTCGGAGAGTTGGGCTACCTCTACTCGGTCGCGATATTGGCCGCAGTATTAAGCCCATGACCTATAAAATGAATGCTCTCGTATTGATCCGCCCTGAGGAGAAAGAGGAAATTGCTACGACTTTGCGTAGTAGTATTGATACGAGGTTCCGTCTTACTCTGATGAGCGTCATCTCAACAGATAAATGGGAACTCCCTCTCGCGACAGCTGATGAGTACCGAAAACTTGCTGGTTCCGATCTCGCAGCTATTTCTTCTGAGCTAAGTTCATACGGATTTGAAACGCAAGAAATAGTCAATGTAGGTTCTTTGAAAAAAGTAGTGACTGAATCTGCAACATCTGACCATTATGACTTCATTATTGTGGTTAGGGGAAAGGCGTTTAAGAAAGGAAAGAGAGAAGGAACTGATGATATGATTACTCTTGTTTCAGCTGTTGCTCCAGGCAAACTCATGGTGGTGCGTAGATAGTGTCAAAAATTCAAGTCATTCTTAATATTACAATTGAATCAAGGGATCTTGATGAAGTATCTCGTTCTCTTGCTTCACTGCAAGAAGTTACAGATGTGTATGAAGTCACGGGAGAGTCTGATATAGTAGCAATTGTAAAAGCTGATGATGTTATTGATTTTAGAAACATGTTGAAGAATAAGATACTAAAAATTGATGGAATTAAAACAACAGTCACAAGTGTAATAATGTATATGCACAAAAAAGACGGGAAGAGCGTAAATTAGAACCAATAATAATCAGGTCGATCATAATGAGCGAGGAAGTTGGCGTCCTGATGCCTATCTCAGGCAAGATAGAATACTCCGATTTGATTGCTGCAATGCTACCCTTACTACGATTTCAAGCAACTCATCTTACTTTACTACATGTCATTGAAACCCCGGTGTCCACACCTTTGGGTTCAGAGGGTATGGATGATATATTCAAAGAGACTGAAAACAAGATCTCTCCAATTCGGGATTGGTTAAATAATCAAGGGTACATCGCGACGATTAAGATAGTTACTGCTAGGAAAGTTCCAGATGCAATAGCTGAAGAAGCAAGCTCCACAGATTATTCCTTGGTTTTTATGATGAAACGAAGAAAGTCGGGTGGTCTTTTTAATCGGCTCTCAAAGAGTGTCACCGAAGCAGTCATTCGCAATGTCGATTGTCCTGTTATCACGATTTTAGTATAATGCACATTTTATCTAGCTGCAGCATAGAGGATTGTGGCTCCTCTGACGGGGGTTCAATTCCCCCTTCGGGCCCCATTTACACTTTTTGAGAAAGTAATCTTTCGGAGAACAAACCATCTATGTAACACATCGATTGGATATTTCTCATATCTAGCAAATTTAGCTCGGTTTTTCATTATTGTCGAACTGATCTACCTTAATTGAAGCTAATCTTCCAAGAAAGCTTAAAGATAATAGGCACCTAGTAATAGAACAAATCTACTAAGTTTCGAGGTTCAGATTTGTTCGAAGACTTTTCCCCTCCTGAAACGGGGTTGAATCCTGGTGAAGAAGTAGTCTGGAGCCGACGCGCTGGTATGGCTGCAAAGATGATGCTTGGGGGTGCTTGTTGTATTCTTGGTTCTCCTTGGATTCTATTGATTGCATCAGTTGCACTAGGTTCCGGTATAACGAATATTCTTCTTGTTGTAGTACTGATTGGAATTCTTCTGACTATTATCGAGTTGGTTAACTCACGTAGAACATGGTATTATCTCACTACTACACGCCTTGTTGAGGCAAGAGGTGGTTTACTTCGGAGTGAGATTCCCCTCGAAGCATTTCAAGGCGTGAGAATCGATGACTACCTAGAGATAAAATCAACATATCGAGAAGGTGCAGCGTATTTCTTTCAAGCACGAATAAGAAACCCGGCAACTGGCAAACACATGATACTGACTGGTCTGGATGAGGATGCAAGAGACCTTCTTCTTAAGTTGGCAAATCCAAAGAACTAAGTTAGACAATTACAATCTATTGGCATCTACGATTTATTACGTAGATTGTAACATTACGTGACCTCACAATGTGACTTTTGGTTAAATACTGAGTGCATTTGTATGAAGAGAGGATTGTAAATTGAAAGATGATCAATCACTCCGATTTGGAGCAATAGTGCTACAAGACCTACCTTGGTCTGACCTGGTCAAACTTTGGCAGAAATTTGAATCATTTGGGTTTGATACCACTTGGTTAGCAGACCATTATGTGAACTATACAAATCCTGGTGGTCCATGGTTAGAGGGTTGGACAACACTTGCAGCCTTAGCAAATGCCACCTCTAAAATTAGAATAGGAACTCTTGTAACTTCTATTCCATTTCGAAATCCTGCAATATTGGCTCGACAAGCAATGACGGTCGATCAAATTTCAAATGGCAGATTGGAGATTGGCATTGGTGCAGGTGCCCCCGGAATAATTGATCCTTCATACAAAATGATTGGGATTGATGATTGGCCTTCACAGGAGCGAGTTGAGCGACTAAAAGAACAGGTAGAAATCCTTGATTTGCTTCTCAGAAATACCACCGCAAGTTACAACGGGAAGTATTACAAACTCAATGATGCAATAGTAGCTCCCGGTCCAGTTCAAAAACCGAGACCGCCAATTGTAGTTGCAGGTCATGTGAAGGGATCTCTAAGAGTCGCCGCAGAATTAGCTGATACATGGGTTTCATTTGGTGCTGATTTTGGTTCTCCAATTGATACTGTAGTTGAGAAAACGAAGAAGCGTATTGCATTCATAGACACATACTGTGAAAAGGTAGGCAGAGATCCAATGTCGCTCAGGCGTTCATTACTTGTATTTGGGGCAGAAGCAAATACTGCCTTTGCATCCGAAAATCACTTCATTGAGATTGTAGACCGATATACTTCATTGGGAATCAACGAACTGATATTCTTCTATCCATTTTTTGCTCCTAATCAGATTGCTATGTTTGAGAAGATTGCAAAGGAAACTATACCTACTCTGAGGAAAGGATGAATCTTCGTCTAGCGAAGAATTTCTTCCACTCGATCCAGCCACTCATTCACAAGTGAATTGAAGAGATTATCTTGCTCTATTTGAAGCGCATGTCCTGCTCTATCGAGTACAGCAAAAGTTGCACGAGGATAGTTTTCGAGGATGGCCCAAGCATCTTGGTAGCCTACCCAATGGTCTTGTCGCCCGACTAGAATCAGTACTGGTTTCTCGAATCTCGAAGGCAATTTATCTACATCAAAAGAAAATTCATCTACTGTTGGTTGAAGCCTCTCAAGGAATTGATTATCAGCTTTTACTATACCTGGTACAATCTCCTTAACAAATCTACTCCAGTGGCTTCGAGTTTGCACTACAGCAACCTCCTCAAATCCTTCACG
>SDNZ01000165.1 GCA_004524565.1 Candidatus Thorarchaeota archaeon | reverse complement strand
TTTTATGCTATCTATCTCAATAGATCCATCGATTGCATTGACAAAAGAAATCCTATCTTGAAACGCATTGATGAAGTCGTTAACAATGTCCGCATTAATTTCTCTAACATAACCTATGATCGTATTGATTTTCCTGTACGAGTCTCGAAGACGGTCTCCAAGTTTGTATTTGATGATTGCATCAGGATTGTAAGCCTGCCATGACTCTGATTTCATCTGATCACCTTTGTTTCTACTAATTCATTCCAAAACTCAGTGGTTGGAGGTTCGGCATTCGGATGGACATCATTGTTCCAATAGAACTCCACACAATAGTCACTCTGGTACAATGTCTGTGGTGTATTCTTTCTCCGCGCTTTCTTGTTCAATTCCTGTTCTGGTTGTCCTGTCCAGCAGTAGGAAAGATAGGCAATCCCTCGGTCTTCAAGGTGCTTGATTGAATCAAAGACTGGACATCGGTCAAACCTTAGAGCCACCTTGTGGTCATCATAGCTAACAACTGTTAGTTCAAAATTGCTATTGCCTGTTTCTCCTTCCTTCATCCAACCCTCAGTTATCTCTTTGATTGGTGGATGACATTCACCATCTGTTTTCCTCAGTGAATCTTGAGTTGCTCGATAGACCATGTCTTTCCAGAGCTGGATTCCCTCTTGGCGGTCCATGATATCCACGATGGCTTTCACTCTGTGATATCTAAATACATTTGAAGACCGGAGCCAATTCATCAGAAACACCTCAATCTCCTCTGAACTAGGTTCGTAGTTAATAGGTAGTTTCAGTTCATTGAACACAAATTGGATCATTAAATCGCGAAGATCAGAATATCTGTTCAGGAATTCGCAATCTTTCAAAACATCATCTACATTGATTGATGAATAGTCAATCTGGTAATCCTTGATGTCTTCTCTGAGTCGCTTTTCAAGAGCGAATACGTAATCATTAACTCTTTTCGGTTTTAATTGACTTAGATATCGCAATACATAATCAAGACGGCTGCAATTCTCAGTAATCACATTTACGGGATTTATCATCTGCTTTGGATCTACGACCTTGCTTTTGAAATACTTCACTTCCATTACAATCACTCAATTATGTCGAAGGTTTGAGATTAGCAAAGAACTCGTCTGAAGGATGATCAAGATTATCGTTAATCCGTGTATCATAAACTACACAATCGCAATACGCATGCCCACCAGCAATCGAATGTTCCATAGTCAATTCGAAGTGTCTATTTAAGACCTTAATAGATTCGTAATCACCATAACAACAAACTAAAAATTTGAGTTCAGAATCAGGATACTCTAACATTGCTTCTGCCCAAAGACAGGTGTCTTTCCTGATTAGGACCTTCCCGTTTTCTACTTCACTTACGAGACCAACCCATCCAGGATTCTCGGGGTCTCTCTTGGCGGTGTCATCGAAAAATTCCTCAAGATTCTGAAACCGCTCCTTATTCTCTGCAACCCACTCACGATTGATATTAACAAAATGTTTCTTGTAAATTTCAATTGCTTCTGATCTGTCAATCGTTTCAGTTAGAACAAGAATATTGTAATATCTTGCAGAAAGCAACGAACGAAGAAACACTCGCTTTGTTACTTCAAGTCTCTCAGAAAACCAATCAATATCGTCAGGTAAATCAAGCCCTTCTAACACGTAATTCAGTGAAAGTTTAGCTAGTTTGAGATATCGCTTCAGATTGACTAGGTCGCTGAGTCTTTCTTGTAAATCTATCTTCTTCAGTTCAATAAAATCTTTGGAAACCAAGCTCTCAAATTTGGATTCTAAATTAACAATATATTCTGAAAGAGATTCAGATTTATTTTCGGATATCTTTCCCAATAGAGAATTCAATCTCTTTAAAGGTGCCATGATAACTTTCTCAAAATCCTCAATTTCTTGGAAGCCTTCCAGAGCCATATCATCATGAATTCCATACTGCAAATATTTCATGGTAGCCACCTAACTCTCACTGACTTAGCTTTCCCGTTGATATTTTATAGAACACACCATTTCGCTATATAAGTTCATCTATAAAAGCATCGAAGTCGAAAAGGTTTATTAAGCAAACCATTAATGTTACCTTAATTTGTTTTTACAAATTAACGAGAGGAGAAAATTATGAAAGTACAATACAAGAAATGGGAATCAGGCCAGGGTCTTGAGGAGATTCAGGCTAATATCTATACCGAGGTTTCTGGACTACCTGCACGTGCAGAACAGATTGCCCCTCGTAATGATCAACGAGGAAGTGATGCCACTCGATACGCTCTGACCGAAGATGGGAAACCTCTAGCTTATGTTACCTCTGCTACTTCAGAGGATGAACCGTGGAGGGGATTCATTGGATATCCATGGAGCTTGAAGGACTGCCCAGCTGAAGTAAAGGATAGAATATTCAATGATCTGATGGATCATCTGTATAGCAAGGACGGAATCAATCAAATTCGTACTGCTATTGTTATTGGTTCGAAAACCAAGAAGGAACAAATCAAGTACTTCGAAGAGAAAGGATTTGTTGAAGCTGAGAGGTACTATGTCTACAGTAAAGACCTAGACATTGAAAAATCAGCCGGGATAGATGTAAAGAAGAAATTCGAAGGAAAAGAAGCTGAATTGACTAGCAAAGTCGCGACCGAAGGAGACATACCAGCTCTTGTTGAGCTTTGTCAAGCTGACCCACATCTCCGTGGAGCCTTTCCTAACGAAGAAGCATTTACAGAATACTTCAAAGATAGAGTGTTAAAAGATGGACACTGTGTCATGCTGTTTGATGGTAACAAACTTGTTTCTGCGACAGCTCCTCTTAGATTCGAACCTGATGGTAATACTTTGAGAGGTGATGAGCCGCGGTATATTATGCGATTCACAGCATCTCTACCTGGCTACGAATACTCGTGGAATCGACTAGCTGTGGAATTGGCAAAGGAATGCAAAGCCTCTGGAATGACTGATCTTCCTCTAAGAGCAAGATTTGGCTTCAGAACAGAAGGTGCAGCAGCAATCGGTCTTGCAAAGATGAACCCCGATATGGAACTCATTGAGATATTCTATACACATCGGAAAGAGATGAAGTAGAAAATTTGCAAAAATGTGGAGCGGATACACAAATGAAAGTTGAATACAAGAATTGGGAACCTAGTAAGAAATACGAAGAAGTGCAAGCAAGAATCTATACAGAAGTGTCAGGGATTCCTGCCAATCCAGAACAAATTGGACCTAGGAATGATGGACGAGGTGCTGATGCTACTCGGTACGCCTTCACTGAAGATGGTGAACCCCTAGCATATATCACCTCAGATGTCGTGGATGAAAACCAAGGCAGAGTTCTGGTTGGATACCCTTGGAGTCTTCCAGGATGTCCAATTGAAGTCAAGGATAAACTTCTCAATGATATGATTGATCACTTGAAGAAAAAAGAAGGCACACGTACAATTATCACAAGTGTCGTGCTAGCGTCAAAGACAGCGGATGATCAGATTGCTTACTTTAGAGAGAGAGGATTTGCTGAAGATGAAAATGGTTTTACTTTCAACAAAGACTTTGATGTGGAGAAGACAAGCAAGGAAATATTCGATGGACCAGCTGGTGCTTTGAAAGCTAAGATTGCAACAGACGATGACCTTGATATTCTCATTGCATTGACAAAAGAAGATCCACGTATGAGCACTGCCTTTCCAAACGACGATGCGTATGAACCATACTTCAAAGATAGGGTCTTGAAAGATGGTCATGCAGTTATTCTATTTGATGGAGAGATCGCTGTGGCAGCAAGTGCACCACTTCTTTTCAAACCAGATGGTCGAATCCTGCAAGGGGATGAAGACAGAATCATCATGAGATTCACATCAATCAAGCCTGGTCATGGCTATGCTTGGAATCGACTACTTGTTGAGGTTGCAAAGGGTGCTAAAGATGCGGGTTGGAAGGAATCTCCAATCAGAGTGAGTTTTGGATTCTCGTCACAAGATCCTCTAGCAGTCAGTATATCTTCTGCTATACCTGAAATAGTTCAATATTCTGCTAACTTAGTGTATCGTGGTCTATAGAAGGAGGAGTAGAATATGGATGTTATGTATGTCCTCTGGGAACCTGACAAAGGTCTTGAGGATATCCAAGCAAAGATATTCTCAGAGGCTTCAGGTCTTCCTGAGCGCGCTGAAGTCATCAGGGAGAGGAACCTTCAGAGAGCTCCCGAAATGACCAGATATGCTCTTACAAAGGATCGTAAACCACTAGCATATGTCACCGCTCGAGACTCAGGGTCTGAACCTGGGAGAACATATATCGGCTATCCTTGGACACTGCCGAATTGTCCGGAAGATGTGCAATTGAAGATTTTCGATGAAATGATGTCATATCTTGAAGCTCGTGAGGAGACCACATCTATAGGTACGACCGTTATTGAGGCATCCAAACTCTGTGACACTCAGAAGGAGTTCTTCTCTAAACGCGGATTTGTTGAAGGTGATCATGTCTTTGTATATCGCTTGCCAATGGATGTTGTTGAAACAAGCAAGCTGAAGGTCTCTACGAAAGCAGGGGCTCTAAAGTGTAAAATTGCATCAGTAGATGATTTGGATGCTATTGTCGAATTATCTCAACAAGATGAAGGTCTAAGGAGTCAAATGTCCATTGAAGCTATTAAGGACTATTTCACGAATCGTGTCTTGAAAGAGGGTCCTACTGTACTTCTCTTTGATGAAGACCAGATTGTTGCAGCAACTGCACCACTTCGTTTCAAACCAAACAATGTGAGAGTGATGGGTGATGAAGATCGAATCATCATGCGATTTACTGCTATTCGACCAGGGTATAACTATGTCTGGAGTCGATTACTTGTTGAGATGGCAAAAGCCTGCAAGGATGTGGGATGGACCGATATCAAGATCCAAGCAGAATCTCACTTTGTTGCAGGCAGTCCAGCTATAATTGGATTAGCAGAATTAAGACCAGAGATTATTGACTTTGAAACAATCATGGTAAAACAGGAGTAAGAAAATGCAATCGACTAAACAACAAAGTGGAATTGAGCAACTATCCTCGAGTTGCAAAACTATCCTCGGAATTGTTGGTAGTCCCCGACGAGGAGCTAATACAGAGACCCTTGTGGACTCTGTACTAGCAGGGGCAATAGAAAACGGAGCGACTGCAACAAAAGTCAATCTCTCAGAGTTAAATATCGCTCCTTGTCGTGCATGCAACAAATGTCAACGAGAAGGTAATTGTATTCATGATGATGACATGGATACAATTGTCGAATTGATGAGGAAAAGCGATGTCTGGGTCTTTGGAACCCCGATTTATTGGTGGGGACCAAGTGCTCAGTTCAAAGCTTTCATTGATCGATGGTATGGGTTAGACCAGCGTATATTCCAAGGAAAGCAGGTGATTCTAACAATACCTATGGGTGGAGGGAATGATCATTATGCTCGCCATACTATCGGGATGTTCAAGGACATCTGTAACTATCTAGGAATGGAATGCATTGAAGCTATTGTTGCTCCCGGCATGACAGGGATGAGGTCCGCTCAAGAGAATACTCGTTTATTGGAAACAGCTAAGGAAGTAGGAGCTAGTGTTGTGAAACACGAGTAGTAGGGTGTACTCTCCCTACTTCCTTTTTTCTCGCTTAATGCATTCTTACATATGATATATCATTTAGACACTAGGACGGCAAGAAAACAGCCTCTTTCAGTTGGACTCCAGTATTAGATGTGTAAACTCTCCCTGTGTAGTATAGATTGTTATGGTTTCTTGTCACCAACAGTCTCAGTGGATATTCATACTCAATACTTAATCGTTGTAAAATAGTAGTGACTTTACTCTCCTCACTTATTGGTTGTACTTCACCAAGATACCAAGTTTCTAATTTTTTGGTTTTCTTATAGTTCCACAAAAATGAAAGAACAAAGATAAGATCCGCAAACAGCATTGCAAAAAATAGTACCATAAAAATTGGTGCTACTGCAAAAATCGGCATTGAAAATATGAACCACATAATTGCTGTAGTAAATAATAGAATTACTGCTAGAGGACGCATCATTTTCATTTCTGTTTCTTTTGCTTTTCTCGCAATAGAGGGGTCTTGTCTAATGGAGAGGTTCTTTTCTAGACGTTCCAATGTGTATCTAACTGCATTTGGACCTCCTACTCCAATAAAGACAAATTGTCTGGGTGGAGGTGGATACCAGACCATACCAATATTTTCTATTCCACATTCTTTAGCATCTAGGTACGATATAGCCATAGATAGAATACCTCTTCGTATCCCATAAAATGAACTAGCAGTAACCAACTTGTACCACCAAACTGCCCCTGCAATTATGAATGGTATCCCAACGATACAGAAACTCAAGAGGAACAAGTTGAGCAAATTCAAATCACCAACACCTGAATCTATGAAGAGAATCATGCCCGTTGGCATTGACATTATGAATCCTGCACCTGCAACATAGACGGGTTTGTAACTCTCAGTATACACATCGTCTTTACG
>SDNZ01000164.1 GCA_004524565.1 Candidatus Thorarchaeota archaeon | reverse complement strand
CAGCTCATATCGTCCTCTGTTGGGATTGCACCTTGTATATCTGAATAGATGTCCCTGTGCTCTTTCTCACGATATTGATAGGAACGTCGGTCATCACGTTGGTCCTGCCATGGGTCTGCTCTTCGCTCATAGTGGTCTCTAGGAGGCTGCAATGATCCATCTAGTGCTTCAAAATCCCGCCTGTAGTCATCTGTACCGTATCCTGGATCTACTGCTGGTCTATTTGCCACTCTTTCTGAAGATGCTTGACTAGTCCACTCTGGGTCAGCCCCCATACCTCGTGCAGAATCTACAAATTTGAGATGAGCATCTTTTTTCATATTCTCATACTCATCTGGTGTGAGTCCCATTATCTCTAGAGCCCTATCCCTCTCTGCACATCTCTTCGAGAGAGGACAACAATACGAAAGGCTACTGTGACAGAGAGCTGCCATAGCTCGGTCCTGTCGAGATTTAAAAATCGGAGTGATTCTTCTTGAACCTAGAATGATCGAGTCCCCCATAGATCTAATCTCTGTATATCCACTTTGAGCTAAAGCCTCTACAATCTCACGAGCAGGATATGCCCTTCCCTCAATTATCACATGTCCTTCAGTCTTGTCAAGTCTCACAGGTCTCTCTGTGACCTTGTTGCCTTCGTAAGTAGGATATCTCGTTTTGGTCACCCCAGATACTAAATCGACGTCATACGGACATGCCCGCTGAACAATACAATGGTATGTATTACGCAGTAGTATACGCAACATCCGGCACGAAACTTAAAACACGACGATGTACTGACATTTGAATAGTTCAGAATCGTTTCCGTAACGATTCCTGAGGAGGTATTTTATCAATGGGTTGTAAAGCTGAAGGTGCTGCACAAGGTTATACTGCACTTGGTGGCATTGTCTTGTTGATCTATGGGTTGCAGAGAATTCTGGGTGGAGTAAATGCACCTTTTGACATAATCGAGCTAATCCTAGGTATTGTTGTTATAATTCTAGTAGTTCTTGCCTTTGATGCAAGTGGGTTTGTCACATGGATAGTGAAACGGTCAGGACTATTGCTAGCCCTGTTTGGTTTCTTTTTGATAGTAATTGTATCCTACCCTGGAATAACACTTGATATAATCGCTTGGCTCAGTAGTCTACCAACATTAGCAGGTACAATGATTTTGCTTGGCGGCATAATCATGGCTGTTAACAAAGGTTGAATGTAATTCTATGATGGATGAGTGAAATACCTCTCCATCTCTCTTTTCTTTTACTCAGGCTCACATCGATAATTAGATAATGGTGCTAGCTTGTCCAAAACTCAAGTCAATCACTGGACAGTATCGCTATGGATGAAAAACACATCAAAATTCTCAAAGATTTGGGATTTGATATCAGTCAGAAAGAACTGACAAATGACTATTGGAAAAAACGGGGTGCTGACGCACTTGCACTAACTACTCAAGATAGAGATGTTTATGGCTGTCTTGACCATACACAGGGTGAAGGTGTTCGTATCTTCGATATAGAAGGGACTGAATATCTCGATGTAACCGGTGGTGTGGCGGTTCGTGCATTCGGTCTTCGCTATAAACCGTACATTGATTTTGAAGCCAGTATAATTGATGTAGTGAAAGAGCTTCCAGGAATGGATTTTGATGCCATTCCACAGACTCTGCTAGCAGAGCGAGTTGCGGGAATCACTCCTGGCAATCATAAGAAGCGAGTTGTTTTTACTACATCTGGTGGAAGAGCAGTCGAAGGTTGTATGAAATCTGCTATGGACCTCTCCGGGAAGAGGCGCTTCGTCACCTTTAGACCAGCATTTCATGGTCGAACAGGTTATGCACTTGCACTAACTTCTTCAAACTCGAAACACAAGAATGGTTTTCCCCAAGGTGTTGATACAGTACGTGTCTTCTATCCCTATTGCTATCGATGTCCTTACGGTACAACCGAAGAGGACTGCAGTCTTGAGTGCGTGGAAGCACTACGATATGCACTTGAAGTAGAAGGCAATGATATTGCAGCAACTGTAATGGAACCTATTTCTGGTGAAGGTGGTCTTATTGTTCCTCCTGCAAAAGCAGTGAAGGGTATCTATGACCTGACAAAGGAAATTGGTGCTTATTTTATGTCCGATGAAGTTCAAGCTGGTATGGGAAGAACTGGAAAGTGGACAGCGATTGAAAACCACGGTGTAGTTCCTGATTACATCTCAATGGGTAAAGCAATAGGTGGAGGGTATCCTATGGGTGCTTCGATTGGTCCTGCACCCATGTTTACTGGTGGCTCACGTCATTCTGAAACCTTCTCTGCTGAACCTAAGATGGGTCTTCTATCATTATGGATCTTTAAGCATATGGAAGACGGTGGATTCCTCAAGAAGAATGCAGAGCACGGAGCCTACCTTCTAGAGCGTCTAGGTGAACTCAAGGACAAACACGAAGTCGTAGGTGACGTTCGCGGAATTGGTCTCATGGTCGGTATGGAACTGGTCAAGGACAAGAAGAGCAAGGAAAAGGCTCGAAAGCTACGAGATAATGTCGTGAAGAACGCAGTTCAGAAGCAGAATCTCTGGGTGCTTGGGTGCGGTCAGAATGTAGTTCGTCTTACTCCTAGTTACATTATAACCAAGGAAAATATTGACGATGCAGTAGACCGCCTTGATAAAGCAATAACTGCAGAGAAATAACACCAGAAAAAGAAGAAGGAAGATTGTTCAATCAGTATACCTGAATGACTGAGCAATCTTTCTCTATTTATCACAGGACGAATAGTATCGCACCGATGATTACTAGAATTCCACCAAAACCACTTGCGAATATGTACATGAGAATACCCATGATGAGTATTATCATCCACTTATTCTTGAATTCGAGTGCTTTAATCTTGATGTAACCACTATTTACTAGAGCAATCAGTGAAAATAGTATTCCTAGAATTCCTATCACAATGGCAGGAAGCCCAAAATACCCCAAACTTGGTAAAATGGTTAGACCCATATCAAGAATCACTAAGATTCCCTCAATGAGACCGACAATACCACCTAGTAATATTAGTAGTGAGCCAATTTTCTTTAGATCTGACAATTTAACAATCTCTCCTAAATTAGGCGTGCCCCAAAAATAGGGACCTATTAACAATAGCTAAACCACTATATATAACATAAGGAAAGTCTGTTCTCGATTGCACAACCGCTAAGTAACGCGCAAGAAGTAGTGATATGCATGTCAACTCGGAAGTCTAGTGAAGGTGTGAAACTTACCAGTGAATCCGAAGAGTTGATTGAAATCGAGGGTGATTTAGACCCTGATTTCGACATCCCTAATGGGGCTAATATACTCATAATCAGCAAAGACCAATCGTATCTTACACATGGTATCCACAAGTTCCCAGCTAAGTTCTTTCCAGAGCTACCACGTTATCTGATTCGAAAATATTCACAACCCGGAGAGTATGTCATTGATCCAATGTGTGGCAGCGGAACTACCATTCTTGAGGCCATGTTGAACAAACGGATAGGCATTGGAATAGATATCGATCCAATTGCCCAACTTATTACAAAGGTGAAGACGACTCCAATCGCAAGTGAACCCTTGGAAACTGCAAGTAAAATCTTAGAAATGCAGATTGAGAAACTGGATAATTCCGCAGAGTATAATCCTATCATTCCCGATTTTCCCTATAGGGACAACTGGTTTCGTTCATTTGTCTTACGGGAGCTAGGAATCATCAGGGATGGCATACTCTCAATCAAGGAACAAACGCATATCTCTCAAGTAGATGATATAGTTGATTTCTTTCATGTCATAATGTCATCAATCATTCGTGATGCGTCAAACGCAGACCCACACTGTACCAGAACTGTCCTTCGCAAGAAAGTACGGAAGAAGATCTTACCTGGTGAAACACTAAGGAAATTCTCTCAAAGACTAGCACAACAAATTAATGAGATGAAACAATTCTCCAATATTCTAGATGATTTTACCTATTTTCATGTACACCTTCCTGGAGGAACTGCTCTTGCTACAGAACTTCTTGATGACTCCATTGACTTAGCTGTGACTTCACCTCCCTACATCAATGCAGTAGATTATCCTCGGACACATCAGCTTGAGATGTACTGGCTTGGGCTTCTTGGTGATGGGCCATTATCTAAAGTCAAACGGAAGTATATTGGGACTGAAACTGTCTACAAGGATGAATACAGAGACCTCCACGTATCAGGGTATCAAACATTGGATCCTGTGTTGGAAAAAATCTACAGACGCGATCCACGTCGTGCATACATCGCCTACAAATTCTTTGATGATATGAAACACCAGCTGCACGAGACGATGCGAATTCTAAAACCTGGAAGTCGGTATTGTGTTGCAATTGGGAATAATCTCATACGTGGAGTACAAGTAAAATCCCATGAGATACTTTCAGAGATTGCTGTGTCTAGCGTTGGTTTTGAATTAGAATCACAATTCTTCTCAAAGCTAATACGACATTTCATCCGCATTCCCCGAAGGGAGCGAATGCATGGTGAATGGGTACTAGTTCTTAGAAAACCGCAGTAGAAGTAGCTGATGCTAAAACTTATCAAGGTAAAATAGAGAGTGAAGCAAAACTACACGGAGGTAATAATTCTATGGCAATAATTATACGGTGGGATCATGTTTGCCCGGCGCTCGTTCTTGTCTCTACCTCCTTCCGCGAAGTTTCTTTACGTGCTTCTTAAGGACCGAAACCGGATTAGCCGGCAGGACCTGATTAGCATAACATTTCTTCCTCCCAGAACAATCAATTATGGACTTAGTAGACTTAAGGCTCTGGGATTGATTCGTGAGGAAGAGCATGATGATGACGCGCGGGAGCGAGTATATGAGTTAGTTCAAGCGCCTATGTAGTGCCGACTTGATCCGGAAGACTGGGTGGGCTTGATCCCATCCATCTTCAAACTATTTTTCCTCTCTCCAAAAGCCTCATAATGAATATACGCTCACCACCGAATGAATCTGCGTGAGGCATTTAGAATGGATTTTTACGAAACTGCAGGCGTTGTTCCCATTGGGAATCAACCACGAACCCACTTCAGCAATCAGATAACAGCAGACCTTGATGGCAAACAGGTTGTCGTGATGGGATGGATGCACATTCTTCGTGATAAGGGTAAAATCAAGTTCCTGATTCTACGAGATGAACATGGGACCGTTCAAATCACAATTCCTCAAAAGAAAGTCTCTGAAGAAGTCTTCGAGGTCTCTTCACAGCTTAAACCTGAAACTGCAATCTCTGTTACTGGCGATGTAGTTGCAACTACCCAACTAGCAACTGGTGCTGAGATTATTCCAACTAAGATTCGAATCATAAACACTGCAGAACGCATTCCGATTGACGTTGTTGAAGGTAAGGTCGATATCGACCTTGACACTCGTCTAAATTATCGCATTCTTGACCTTCGAAAACCATCCATCAATGCAATTTTTAGGGTTCAGCATAGCCTCGTTCGATTTGCCAGAGAGTATCTCGAGAATAATGATTTCGTGGAGATACACACTCCTAAGCTTGTTGCTGAAGCCACAGAAGGAGGGGCTAATCTTTTCGAAGTGAAGTACTTTGAGAGAAAGGCATACCTGGCTCAGAGTCCGCAATTCTACAAACAATTGATGCTACTTGCTGGATTTGGTAGAGTATTTGAAATTGCACCTGTCTTTCGAGCAGAGAAACACAACACTCGACGTCATGTCAATGAGTATACATCATTTGATTGTGAGATGGCATGGATAAGTGGAGTTGAAGATGTCATGAAGATGGAGGAACAGATGCTCCATCATGCCTTCACAAAGACAAAGAAACATGCCGCCGCTGAATTGGAACTACTAGAAGTTGACCTCGTGATTCCAAAATTACCCTTCAAGCGTGTCAAATATGTAGAAGCAATTCAACTAGTCAATGAAGCTGGAAAGGATCTATCAATCACTGATGACCTTGACCCAGAGAGTGAACAACTCCTAGGAGAAATATTCCCAGAGAAATTCGGTACTGATATGGTTTTCATCACACATTATCCTCTTGAACTTCGACCTGCATATACGATGCCAAGTCTTACTGATGAAGGAATGACTGAGAGCTTCGATCTCACATACAAAGGAATGGAGATCACAACGGGAGGACAGCGTATTCACATCTATGATCTTCTTGTTGAACGATTCAAGGCAAAAGGATTCAATCCTCCTGACTTCAGCTTCTATCTTGATCCATTCAAATATGGAGCTCCACCTCATGGCGGTCTTGGACTGGGTGTAGAACGACTCACAATGCAACTTCTTGGAATTGACAATATTCGTGAGGCAACACTACTTCCGCGTGACCGTGATCGTTTGACTCCATAGATGACATCTACAAAGCTCTAAGGAAGAATGTGAGATGGCAGGCACAGAGAAACCATTGAAGGATGCCAGAAGAGGGAATCCCATGTTCTCAGCCAAGGAATTTGATTTCCTCGAATGGAGCGATAAACATCCCGAGTATGTATTTCGAGCCCGTGAAGATGCACTACAAGAAGGATTCGAGTACCTCATTAATAAGAATCCAGAT
>SDNZ01000027.1 GCA_004524565.1 Candidatus Thorarchaeota archaeon | reverse complement strand
CTCCTCTCCAATTGGACCTCCTATCATCGATGTGAGAAAGATTGGAATCGCCAAATACAGTGATGACATGTTAAGAACTGGATTGGCTCCTGAAAATACAGCATATGTCATAGTTGCTAGAAATGCTATGATCAAAGGAATTGAAAGAGCTGCAAGATACCATTTTTTCTTTACATTCCATCGTTTCCATCTCGACAAAAGTTCTCTGACTCGCTCATTCCCGCCTTCTACCTTTGCGACAACTAGAGCAGCGAATGTTGGTCCAAAGACACCTAGTAGTCCAATAGTAAAGAAGAGGATGGGTGTGTTATTGATCATAAGTGGATTCTGAAGATAAATAATTACAAGAGGAATCCAAAAGGACCAAGAGATTGCATATGACAAAACAAAGTAGAAGGCAATAGGTCTCCTCCGCAAGACATCTGAAACAATCAATCTAACACCTCTTCTTGGAGTAGCATCTTGGATTGCATGGCGAAAGTAATGAGAAATAGCTGCCTCTCTAAGCAAGACCAACCGATTTTTGATTAGCTAGGAATATAACACAAGATGCCTAGAAAAACGCAAGGACATTCATACTGATTTGAAATGAGAGTGATTAGTGTGTCTATTCTATTGTGAAGATATTGACTCCTTTCAAGCCAGTGGATTCTCGAACCAAACAACTGCAATATACACGAATCCAATGAAGCTGAATTCCTCACAGTTCGCAACAATATCTAGGTCTCCATCACGATCCACATCTTCAAAGATAAACTGGTCCCATTTCTCACCATTCAACTCTCCAAGTCCCTGAAAGCCATCACCCCATTTGATAACATGAGTGGTCCAAGTACCGTTTTCGTAATCACCTGAGTACTCCATCCAGAAGACAGCAGCCTTGTTAACAGGAAGACTTCCATCCCAATGTCTGCATTGCAATAGATACGACTCGCTCTGGATGTATAGGGAGTGGTCGTGCAGGACGTCCTCTTCTTCTTGTCATTTCATATGTCATTGCCGTGGAATATATTTAACTTCATCTCTTGGGAGTAAAATTCTACACACCAATTTTTCACTATGTATTCCGATGATGAATGGGTAGAGTTCTCGCCCCCTGATACAGGGTTGATTCCCGGGGAGGAAGTTGTTTGGAGTCGACGGTCAGGAATGACCGCTTGGGTGATGCTCTCAGGGGGTTGTTGTATAGTGTTCTCTCCTTGGGTTCTATTATTCATCTATACATTCTCTGGCCCCTTATTGGGAAATGTTGTCCTTGCTATAGTTGGTATTGGAATTCTTCTCACTATTATTGAATTCATAAACTCCCGACGGACAAAATACTATCTCACCACGAGGAGAATAGTAGAGGTCCGAGGTGGACTGATACACGCACAAATACAACTAGAGAGTTTTCAAGGAGTAGGAATCAACGATTATCTTACACTGAAATCTACCTATCGTGAAGGTGGTGACTATTTTTACGAGGCACGCATTCGTGATCCCTCATCAGGAAAAGTCCTGAGACTAACAGGTCTGGATGAGGATGGAAAGGAAATCATCTCAAAGTTAGGTGTTGGACAGATATGGATTGAGCCCAACAAGTGGGATGTTCCATCATTTGAACTTGGATATTTCACTGATGCAGGGTACCAGAAAAGAGGCTATGCGCTAGAAGCATCTATTCGTTCACTGAAATTCCTCTTTGAAGATCTTAAGGCTCACAAAGTAAGTATAATCACCCAAGACATCAATGAGAGAAGTTGGAAACTTGCTGAACGTCTTGGTTTCAAGAAAGAGGCCCATTTTCGGGAGTCACACATCAAAGATAAAAAACGATGGGGCATGCTCTATTACGGAATGCTGAAGAATGAATATAGAAAAACAATCAAGGACTAGTAAAAAATGGACGCAGAGATACTCAATGAACTGACAGAAGAATTAGAGAATATGGGTCAGGATACACGAAGTGCTGAAGTCTGGTATGCTCTTGGAGGAGAACTTTACAATGCAGGTCATATTACGGAGGCAGAAACAGCGTTCAGGCAAGCGCTCAATCTAAATCCAGGTGACGCACAAACCTGGTGTGATTTAGGAGCGACATTATTTCTTCAGAATAGATTCGATGAGGCAGAGTCAGCTTTCAAGGGATCTCTCGAACAAAATGAAGAAGATACTCATGTCTGGTATAATCTAGGCTGTATCTACAATGTGGCTGGTAGACTGGATGATGCCGCAATAGCATTTCGAAGAGCAACTGAATTGGGCCCGGATAACGTTGATGCATGGGTGAATCTGGGTGTTGTTCTCTCTGCAGCAGGTGACATAGAAGGAGCAGAAAAGGTTCTCAGGAAATCTATTGAGATGCGTCCAGAACACTTTGTTGGTTGGCTGAACCTAATCAGTCTTCTTTATCGAGATGGGCGAATCAAGGAAGCTGAGGAGGTACATCAAAGGGCTCTGGAAATTCTCCCCGATTTTGATGACTTTGCTGACAGTCTCAAGGAATATGTAGAGAATGTAGATGATACTCAATAAGCAATATGCTCAATCAGCCCATACTTCTTCTTCTTCAGAAACAGACTCATCCTTTTCGGATTCCTCAGTCCAAGGAGATTCAACTCTTGTTGGTCTAAGTAAGCGATAAAACACCGCTGCCAAGATGGGAAATATTGGAATTGGAATGTAAAGAGAATAGAAATACTCGGTACCACTAGGTCCGGATGAAGATCCTGATGAAATCAAAGACAACGGAAGAGACAGCAATAGCATAATTGCTGTGAGAATTACTATACTTAGAAAATAGAATCTTTCACTGGAAAGTCGACCACTGGCATATCGATATGCCTGATATCCGATGAGTGTATAGGGAAGCCAAAATTGAAACATAATCAATGCGATGGGGGTTGGACCACCAGCAAGAATCTCACCTCGTGCTTGAAGAACCCAGATTGGGGCGTATATCATCCAGTCCACCGAGCTGTAAGAATCTTCGGGAGGGATGACAATCAGATATGGCAGAAAGAAGGATAAGACTAGTAGAAATTTTCCAATCCTTACTGATTGCGCTCTAGGTACAAACGGATTATTCTCGGACATCCCCAACCACCTGATGATAGTGATAGATTTGAAAGGATATAAGGTTTGAAAGGCAACACTGACCCAAACAATATAGAAGATGTGAAAACAATAGTGGAAGAACAATCCTCTACCAATACAACCTCAATTCAGAAGATTTCATTGGAGCAGATCCCGACTGAAGGTCTGATTCTGGATATTGGTGGTGGTGGGGAAGGACTTGTTTCTAGAATCATGGGAGCGAAGGTATGTGCACTAGATATTCGTTTGAGTGAAATCAGAGAAGCTCAGATACACGGACCACCTGCAAACTGGTTTGTGGGAGATGGTCAATCATTATGCTTTCAAACCTCTACCTTTGATGTCATAACACTCTGGTTCTCTTTAGGATATATGAGTGACTGGGCTATCAAGGAAAGAGTGTTGAAAGAAGCACACCGAGTCCTGCAAAAGGATGGGAAAGTATCGATATTAGCAAGCAATATCCCAGAATCTTGTGAACGCCTAATTTTCTGGGGTCACTTCACACTCCCAGATGGTACAGTGTCACAGACAGGGTACGGTGTAAAAGGAGGGCAGAATCAGACACTAGAGCAATTGGTAAATTTGCTTGAAAAGACTGGATTCAAGATTCAATCTCAGGAGGATAACGATGCATGGTTTGCGATTCAAGCCATCAAAATCTAGTCAACACACGCAGTTCCATGTTCCAAAACCTTAAAGTGCGGACCGTTGCCCGCTCAGTCCATCAGACGTTTGGTGAGAAACAATGAGCCTAGCAGTTTGGTGGAGACGCGGTAGCAAACCCGGTATGATTATGATGTTCTTAGGAATCGCAGGCCTAGTGCAGATTCCACTCCTTTGGCATGCCCAAGTATACGTTAGCGTACTGAGTGCAGAACTTCAACTTCTAATTTCACTTGGAGCTATGGCTGTTTTAGGAGGAGCATATGTGCTAATTGCAGAAACCATGTATCGCTGGTCCCACATTGTTTCAAAGAGAAAGAAGAGAAAACGTCAAAGAGCTCAATCAAACTGGATAGCTAAACTATCAGAATTTGCACGCTCATGGACGGATATGCCAGCATTCGTTGGAGTTGGTCTTTTGACCTGTGTCTTCTTCCTGTTCTATTTCGTACCCTTTGGTGTTGCAGATGCAGGAAGTCTACCCTCACTCCTTGCTGGTATTGCATTTCTAGATCCATTATACGTGTATCCCTTAGCAGTCAATGCGGCAGCCATTGCAACAGCTGTTCTAGCAAGCTACATGAACTACAAAATCAAGTAAAGAACAACTGGGTAACATCTCAACTCTTAATAGCTAAGTAAAGAATCAGTATTAGAGAGGTGTGATTTTGTCGAAACTAGAAATTGGAAGTGAGGCTCCAGATTTTACACTCTTGGAAGCCCCAGGAAAAACAATTACTTTGAGCGATGAAGTCCAGAAAGGACCAGTTGTACTTGTATTCTATCCAGCAGATTTTACTTCCACATGTCAGGAAGAGCTCTGCAGGTTCAGAGATGTTCTAACGGACTACAACAGTTTAGGGGCTACCGTTTTAGGAATATCAGTAGATGGCCTTTTCAGTCATAAAGCATTCAAAGAAGCCAACGACATCGAGTTCCCATTACTGTCTGATTGGGATAAGACTGTGATTAAGGCCTACGATATTGTTCTTGAAGACTTCGTCGGAATGAAGGAAGTAGCAAAGCGGTCTGTTTTTGTAATTGACACTGACAGAACCATTGTCTATGCCTGGGTGAGTGATGACCCAGGAAAGTTACCTCCCTATAATGAGGTCAAAATGGCAGTTACAAAATTAGCATAGATGGAAGATGACTCTGTCTATCACCAAGCTATTCTAGTTCTGAAGTTCCTACAAAATCTGTAACGCTTGACGTTCAAAGTATTGCACTTCATGCATCGAATCTCCAAATAGGATATGTAATTCCCATCTGTTCCTTGTTCGATATGTCGCTACGTTTATAAAACTTGGACTTTGAACCATCTCAATGCATATGCCGCGGTAGATCAGCCTGGGAGATCGCACGGCTGAAGACCGTGTTGTCGCCGGTTCAAATCCGGCCCGCGGCACCATTTCTTCTTTCTTTCTTCACTGTTGGGCAATTGGAGTAACTGTAGTATCTGCCTTTTGCTGACTCTGCTTAGATGTATTCATGTTTTTTTGCTTCATCCAGAGATAGGAAAAGGCAACAACCAAGTATGTTACATACGCGACAACTTCAAGGGCAGAAGGGTTACCATTGTACCCAAACAAAGCTTTTGCAAGACCACCAATAGCACCATTATCATGAAGAAGAGGATAGCTTCCATCTGGTAATAGTGGTGGATTGATATTCCATACCTCGGGGGATCCAAATAAGAGTAGCCCAGCCTCTTGTAATTCGTGGATGCCATAGGCTACCATTCCTGCGGCAAATAGGATGAGAAAGATGGAGGTCCATTTGAAGAGTTGTCCTAGACCAATTTTTAGGGATCCCTTGTAGATACCAATTCCAAGAATTATTGCAAGAGAGAGACCTAGAGTTATTCCAATATAGCTTTGAATTCCTTCTTGGATTACCAGAGCCATTGAGAATAGAGATAGTTCAACTCCTTCTCTTACAACTAGAGAAAAACTGAGTAGTGCAAGACCTACACCACTTTGCTTGATTACAGACTGTGCCATCGAATCTTCAATATCTTGAGTGACCCGAGCTCCAGCATTCCACATCCAGATTATCATTGTTGTCAGAAGACCAGCTGCAATAAGAACTACTGATCCTTCAAATATGGTCAACATTGGTCCTTCGAAAATACCCCAGAGAAGACCGACAATAATCGCTACTCCCACACTCGAAAGAATTGCGACTCCTGTTCCATAGAGCACGTATTTTCTCAGACTACCTTGGTTAGTCTTTCGAAGGTAGGATAGCATGATTGCTATGATTAGGGCTGCCTCTATTCCTTCTCGAAGTGAAATGATTGTTGGAGAGATTATCATTTTGGTCATGCAAATTTAGTTAACTATTGTTAATAATATTGTTATTCGACCATTCTTGTATCGAAGATGAGGCAGATCTACTTGACCAGTGACTTATATCCAGAGAAGGAATCAACTCATTGAGTAAAATGACCTATTTCAGAATCATATCAAGTGCATAACATTGTATGAGTCCGAGTCAGGTCTCTTGTTTTGAATAAATGGGCCAGTGGTCTAGCGTATGATATCTCTCTGATATGGAGAAGACCGAAGGTCTCAGTCCTTCCTGGCCTACCACTGGGATGTTGGTCTAGCTCGGTGAATGACATTGCTCTTATATGGCGAAAGTCGGCGGTTCAATTCCGCCACATCCCACCATGTCTACTCTGGGATTTTAATATCCGTTCCAAGGATTTTCAGAACAACGCCTGCCTCTGTTGGATCTGGACAACGAACGAATTCAGTTGTGAGACCATCTTTGTTGATTACCTTTTCATAGGGCGTATCCTTGTAAGTCCAAGGAAGTACACCACCATGTCTGAGAACCTTAATCATAGGAATTGAGCTTTCAATAAGCCAAGTACACATCTTACCTGTGTCTTCAGGATACTTGTATTTGTCACCCACCTTATGTCTTTCACAACCACTCTCGATTATCTCTAATTCAATCTCTCTCATATTGATCGAAGGAAGAGCGCGTACAGTTTTCAATATTTATTACTGTCTGCGCACGAATTTTCCATTTTGGGAAAACCACCAGTTTATTCATAACTAGATTTGAGTATGCAAGAATAGGAGTTCCAATATTGAGCGCTGCATGGGGACTACTACCACTTGGTATGGATGAATCAGACTTAATGATGTTACTTCTAGCATTATTTTTACTAGCTGTAATTGTGATTGCAATGTTCATTGCACTCCCTTGGTACTATGCTATTCTTGGCACACTTGGACTAATTGGAGCTATCTACTATGGAGTCTGGGAATTGAGAAAAGGGGAACTTGAATAGGAAAAAAGAGAGATGTGAGGGAGTTTCACCCTCACGAATTCATAATCTATTATTACTCATCAGGTTCTGTGTATCCATCGCGGAACACAGTTTGCTTCTGTTGCTCGAACTGGTCGTGCTCACCAAGCATCCTCTTCCAGAGAGGAGTTCTCAGACTGCGGCGCTCACCCCAATTACCTTGCCACCAGATTCCCTTGCCAGCACGGAGATACATTGTGATCTTCATGGTTGACACAAAAATCCTCCAGACTGCAATCACGACTGTGATGAATATTATGAAAGCCCATATCCAGTCGAAGGGAACAAAGGGAATACTGTGCTCTATGAAGAATCCTTCTAGGTCAAACAGACTCCATGAAACTCCATCATAAACATAAGCGTAGTTAACTGGAAATCCAATGTTAAGGAGTACAATAGCAAAAGCTATCCAAACAGCACTAAGGATACCCTCAACTGCAAGATTGAAATTATTCTCACCACCAATGTAGAAGAGCGCTCCTCGAACTGCACCCAGGAATAGCCAGACAACTACAAGCATGTAAAGTTCTGTAAACTCGGGAGAGTATAGAATCACAATTGCAGGCATCATCAGGACAATTCCCCAGAATATTCCCATTACAAGATCACCAAGAGCATCTAATTTACCCTTAGGCTTGAATCCTTCAACACCCAGACCAAAGATAGACTCCAAAGTAGTCTTCTCAGTTAATGGTTTCTCACGATCAAACAGTGAAATGATTCCGATTATTCCAATTATGATTATTATGTTGAGAAAGAGCATGATTGGAATGCTTACGGGCCAGTTTAGGATATCAGCTCCAAATAACTGTGTAAGTGGAACTCCAAGCATTGTTATTCCAATTATGAATGCAGCTGCAATGCCTACCAGAACAATAGTAATTCTTGCTACGGGATTAGCATACTCAGCTGGAACAGGACCTACTTTTTCACCAGAACCAGCGTATTCGTGGGCTACACTCTTAGGATCGCCCATTCTCTCAATAGCCATCATAGCAGAACCAGCAGTCATTGTACCATTACCGATCCTCTCAGCCTCCTCAATCAGGTGGGTCTGAAGCTCGACGATGGTATCTTCGCTGTCTAGAGGAAGATATACCCTTACACGATCTAAGTATTGCTCAATTAATTCTAATGGATTATTACTACTCATTATTATTCAACCTCCATAACGACTTCACGCATCTCGCGTGAGAGAACATTCCAGGTCTGCGTCATAGCGCCCACAGCCTTCAACCCCTCATCAGTAACTGTGTAGTACTTTTTGGGTTTGGTAGGATCTTCATAGTCCCACTCTGACTTTAAGAGCTCGCGCTTCTCTAAACGTCTCAGCAAAGGATAGACTGTGCCTTGCTCAAGAGCTAAGAAAGACATCTTCTCATCGAGAAGCTTGACTGCCTCGTACCCGTATGCTTTCCTCCTACTGAGGAGAGCAAGGATAGCAAGGGTTACTGCTCCTCGCTTTACTTCCTTGGACCAACGGTCCAATTCCTCTTGCGTCTTTTTTGTCATTGACACGTAGTTTACCTCTGTATTATCATTATCTTCGCAAGCATTGTGTGTAACAATGTACTGTACGACATATAGTACCATACATCATATGTATATAAATCTTACCAACTATGCTATATTATAACAAGACCCACACGTATATCTGACAGATTGCTGTGTCCACAGTTGAGGTTAGAGAATGACTGTAGAAGTTCGCGTTAAACGACTCAATCCTGATGCCAAGATTCCCAAGGTCGCGAATGTAGGAGATGTTGCCTTTGACCTCTATTCTGTCATTGACTACGATATCAAACCTGGAGAACGCTATGCGGTCCCAACGGGAATTGCTGTGGAAATCCCTGTTGGATATGAGGGGCAAGTAAGGCCACGAAGTGGGCTTGCTTTGAAGGAAGGTCTCACTGTTCTCAATACTCCAGGAACCATTGACAGCGGTTACAGGGGAGAGGTCAAAACTATTATGATCAATCAGGGAGATACATCATTCCAAATAACTAAAGGAATGAGAATCAGTCAGTTGGCAATCCGCCCAGTCCCCGAGGTCAGCTTCATTGAAGTAGATGAGCTGTCTGATACTGATCGTGGTGACGGTGGATTCGGAAGTACTGGAACGTAATCGAGTTTCATTAGCCTTATCTTATTTCACACATAACCAACCTCGTCGCAATGAGTAAGACCCCCATTCTTATTCGAAAGGATTATCCTTCTTCATGAGCAGTGTATTCGGAGTTCGAATTGATGTATCCACGAGATTACCGAGGGATGGATGTAGTTAGTGACACACGTCAGGAGAAGAGGAAGGGATGTTCTTGTATTGGAATTCTAGCCACCCTGATAATCATCGGGGTGATTTTCCTTGTTGTCCTGGGGTTGAATGGTGATATCTTCTTCTATGGAGTATCGCGAGAGGTTAGAGACTCCGCATTTAATGATCTATTCTCCATAGTAGTGATACTCATTGCACTAATGCCTATTGTGATTATTATCACATGGTATCGAAATCAGCAGCAGCTACAGATGCCCCTCTAGTACGTAGACGCTGTCGCAATGTTTTTAATCGACACACATTGAGAAAGAATTCAATGGGCCGGTGGTCTAGCCCGGCTATGAACGAACTGGAGTCATTCCAGTGAGTGAGAAAATACCGCATTGACATGCGAGCCTGACTCCCACGCACGCTCAAACGTGCGGTGGTCACGTGTTCAAATCACGTCCGGCCCACCACTTCTTCTTGTTCATGCATAATCAGAGGCTTTCAGTTCATCATGCCTATCAAGTATTCTCGTTCTGAGCGTCTTAACACTTGGAGAGTTAATGTTTCGATGATAATTTAAGCAGATGAGTAATTATTGAATCAATATCTGATCCATATGATTATGGGGTGTGATTAGGAACATGATGCAAGCAATATTAGACTTGGCAAGAGTGTTGGGACTGCTCTTCTTTATTGGAATATTTGTAATGTTCATTGTTGGTTTAACAATTGCTTTTGCGGTGGATGGAGCTAGGAAGAGAACTATTAAAAAAGCTGAGGAGGAGGGTGTAGAAATCACTCTGAAGCCAGATCGAGGCCCTCCAGTATATGAGATTGAAGGCATTATCTATTGCATTGGTTTCATTGTTATTGGGGTCATTAGCCTGGTTGCTATCGTTCTGGGAATCTCTCTTCCTCTTGATTTGTCAGAAGACCTAGAAAATATAATTGGAACAACTGTCTTTGGTGTCTTTGACATCCTTATTTGGGCAGTTACTATATGGAGCCTGTTCTATTATAGAGCTGAGCGGCAGCGTCTTCAACGTACATTAGAAGAGACTCTGAGCAAAAAAGAATAGTGTGTCTAAGACTGACAGTGCGGTGGAGATAGATGGATTTCCCATCTAACACCGATTCACGTGTTCAAATCACGTCCGGCCCACCATTGAATTCTTTCTTCTTACTATTCGGTACAACAATTGGTAGCTATTGCTTCTTCCAGAATGCAATGAGGAGGACAATTACTCCAAAGACAACAAGAGATCCAATCACAATAACAGAAAGTGGAAACTCCACATAGGTATCAAATGGGTCGAAGAGTGCCAAGGCTAAATCGCGGTTTCCTGCTCTTTGAGACCTTCCCTCAACACTGTAATATATGGTGCCCGTTAGTTGAGTGCCTCCGATGTAAATACGATCTTCAGAACTAATAACGATATGAATAGGTTCGGTTGTCCATGAGGCGTCCAAGATAGTCCGATTCAATTCAAGATTCCCTTCAGAGTCGAAACCTAACAAGATTCGTTTGTACAAATCATAGAACCTGTTGGAAGTAACAACTGCATATACACTACCGTTTCGAGAAGTTGTCATTGAATCGACTTCTAGATATTCGGACCATAATTCGTTATAATGCATCGAGAATTCGTTTTGATATAGCAGTTCACCGTCAGAATTCCAACATGAGAACACAATTGAATTGTCTATTCCATTGACAAACGTATAGATCTTGCCATTAGGTCCAGTTGTCATTTTCTGGAAGTAAGTCTGATTGAAGGGGTCTGGAAGTGGTATCTCTTCACCTTCAGCGGTCCACCTTGTTATATGATGATATGGCCCCATTGATAAAGCAGTTCCATCAGGAAGTAGTTCTAAGTCATATTCCATGTATGGAACCATAATTCCACTCAAGGTTCGATTCCATAGAATATCACCAGTTTCTGTTAATTTCAGGAGTGTTCCTCGCTGTGTCCATACGTCATCTAATAGACCCTCACCTCCACATAGAACGTATAGAGAACCATCAGGACTTTGAACGATCTTGTGGGCATAGTCGTTTAGACCAAGGTCGAGGGTTAGATTCCAAAGAATTTGTCCATTCAAACTCCATTTCATGAGTAGTATGTCATTCAAGGCGAAGCCGGCTGTGTAAATACTATCATTACTCACGGTAAGGCTTCGAGCCCAACCTCTGGATGAATCGAAATTTTGTTTTCCCCACACCACTCTTGAAGACGGGTCCCATTTGACCAAGACAGTACCCCAATCAACTGCATCAAAGCTTCGAGAGAGACCCACACCATAGATGTGACCATCAGGTCCAATCTCAAGATCGTACAAACATTCCCGGTCATCAGTCCAGTAACTTGTATTTCGTATAGGTAGTAATGTTGGTTCTTCAGGGTCATTAGAATTTTGATTTGCATACTCAAATCGGATACTGTGGATAAGAAGTGTAACAGTTCCGTTGTACTCCCGCCATGGTTCAGTTCCCCCATATGACTGGAACGAGTGTGTTGGAGAGATTCCTGCTGCGAAGGTCAGTTGATTTGAAGGATCCTCGCCAATGTATATACCATACCAAACATTGTCTCGTTCTTCACGATTCAAGTCATGTTTTTCGAAATGCTCTACCCCTGAATCTGAGGGGCCTGATGAAATGAGCTTTACCCAGTTCCCAGATGAATCAATCACCCAGACATACAATGAGCACATCAAATGAGCATCTTCGTTGGTGGAGAAATTACCAGTTGTGCGCCATTCATACTCTATACCAGCTACTGCATCTCCGGGAACATAGTCCGCATTCCAAGCAAATGATTGATGGAGCATGGTGAAATCTTTACATTCGGGTTGATTCCAATACACGGGGTTCCATTCAAGAGAAGTATTTGCATGATGCACCCAAGTTAGGTTAACAATATTTCCCGAGTCTACCATCTGGGCAGATAGTTCACCTGAACTACCATTAACTGTGAATTCAGGAGTCGATTCAAAGTAGGAATCAGGAAGTAATTGTATTGGATTGAGGCCTGCAGCAAGATACTCTTGATTGTCTGCATACCCTAATGAGAGTGGAGTTTGACTAAGAACTGCAATCTGAAGAACACACAGTATGAAGACAGCAACATAATAGAATTGCTTCACTATGCAATCCCCTACTCGTTAATGGATGTGGTTTCAGTAGCAGTTTGTTCATCAGGGTCAAGTTTCAGGAACAAAACTCCAGAAAGGAGAATAAATGTGTAGAGTATGATCTGTGAAATGACAGTAATAATTGTTGGAAATGCAATCAAGGGCTCCATGATGAGTAATCCTGTAAGAGCCAATCCCAATATAGCGAATATCGAAGTGATACTTCCACGAGACCCCATTGGACCAGTCTTCACAAAGTTGTAAGCTAGAAGAAGGAGACCTAGCGAGAACACAAATACTGAAGCAATACTGAATGTCCGAATTGTAGTCACAACCACACCAACGAACTCTTGAAACTGACCATATATTGAACTGTCAATGATGACATTGTACCATTCAGCCCATCCAAACAGAGGAAGTTGAAGAATACTGATACAAACAACCAATGTCGCACAGATAATCATGAGAGTCATTGAGATACGTGATAGGATATTCTGATCTTTTACAAGAGTTCTGTGGATTGTGTATAGTGAAGGAATCAACAGTAGTGCGATGATCAGGCTAAAGATTGAGAGGAAAGAACCAAAAGAAGCACCACTCTGTAGATGGGCTAGAAGATTATCAATCGAAGAGGGTTCAGTTATCATAGGAAGTAGGAGTATTTCAGCTGTATAGACAGCAATTCCAAAGACACCTGTGAGTATGATTGCAATTCTTGTACGCTTATTGATTTCAAATCTAGGAAATTCGTACCGTAGAATCAAGACCCCAAGTAGAAGAATCCACACAGAGAACAGAATGACTGCTATCTTATACATAACTAATACCATGGAAACCTGGTATGTAATGAAAAAACTGCTACTTAATAGGAGGCCAATGATTGCTGTTACATAGCCAAGGATTCGTACTGATCTGGGAAAAATACTACTCTTGGAGAATCGTGCTATTGTTCCTCCACCCCCACCTATCAGAAATGCACAACCAACTGAAGTGAGAGCCAAGAAGAATGCTATATCACCTGATGCAGAATGGGTTATTCCGGGAATAGCTGCAGCAGGCGGCGAAGCAGTCAGGTGATATGCTGAAAGTAATCCGTTAAAGAGAGTAGGAACTGCAAACAGGATAATTGTCATACCCACTATCGTTAGTACAAGCGTCATAAACCACTTACGCCGAGATTCTTGATTTAGAAAAACAGCAACACCAACCAATCCAGGAATACATACGAGTAATGCAAATACTTCAAGAGTATAAGCAACTAGAACTTGAGGGAATATTTCTGATAGAGCGAATATTATAGTGTATAATTCAGAGCTAGAAGCCCCAATACCTACCCCAATGAATAAAGTCCCAGTCAATAATTCCATGATGAATGAAGCAACTAACAATAGCCCAGCAAGAAGCAAGAAAATTCCAGATGTTTTTAGAATGTTGTTCCCCATAGCACAACTCCTCCAACCTAGAAGTCATAGAGAACTTCCATATAAGGTTGACCTCTTTATAAAAAAGAGAGGAAATCACGTCCAGCCCACCATTCATTTATTCTCTAATAGAATCATTCAGAAGGACCATAGTATCCTCGTTTCTGGTCTAACACAACCTTAAGACCTTCTCTACATGTTGGATCATCAGGTTTCAGCTCAATAGATTTCCGCATCATTTTCTCTGCTTCATCAAGGTCCCCTATCTCAAGGAAAACTTGACCAAGTGCACCCCATGCATAGGCAAAGTCTGGGCGGAGTTCAATGGCTTTCCTATATGCAGTTTCAGCTTCTTCGTATCTGTTGGCACCCAGTGACATTTGCCCAAGCATATACCAATCTTCATGATTCGTACGAATTTCAGTGAGATGTCTATAGGCTTCGATTCCTTCATCGTACCTATCAAGCTTTGCAAGTACCAATCCAAGGTTGTTTAATGCCATTTCGTATGTTGGATCAATTTCCAATGCTTTGCGGAAACATCCAAGTGCTTCCTCATAGGTCTCACGGCTAACGAAGATGCCGCCACAGAGAAGTCCACCTAGAGTGTTCCATGTCTGTGCGATAGATGGATCTGCTTCTGTGGATTTGCGTAATGCTTCAATAGCTCCATCCCTGTTTCGAAGATGAGTGTATGAGAGTGCCTTGTTGTACCAAGCAGCAGCAAACTTTGGAGCGATTTTGATGGCTTCCTTATACAACTTTACTGCTTCCTCATGTTGTCCGTTTTCACGCAGCTTATCGGCCTCTTTGTAGAACTCTACAGCTTTTGGGCTAGTGAAATTGATATTCTCTACAGCAGATCTGATTGACTTCCTGAGTCTTAGAATATCCTCATCAGTCCATTCACGCTTGTTATCCTTACTCTGGTCTTTCTTCATTTCTACCCCTCATATCACACCTATAATTAATAACTGAAGTTCCTACTTAAACATCCTTGATTCAAATCACGTCCGGCTCACCATTCACTTCTTCGTATGTACACTTTCGATGAAACATTGTATTCGTGAACGAGGTATCTGCTTTGCTAGTTTCTTGTATGATGTCGTAGAACATGACCGGCAAGAGTGCCTGTGTGTTCCCCCTTTGTTACAACGACCTGTCCATTCACAATGACATGCTCAATCCCCTCTGGATATCTATGGGGATAGTTGGATAAGGGAAACGAATAAGGAAACCGACAAGTTGCACGGTCTCGTATGTTCTTAAAATCGAAAACCACAATGTCCGCCCACATTCCCTCCCTAATCTGTCCTCTATCCTTCAATCCAAGCTTCTGAGCAGGAAAAGAGGTCATCTTACGAATTGCTTCTTGGAGAGTAAGAATGCCCTCCTCCCGAACATACCTCTCGAGTATGTATGGATATTCTCCGTAAGAACAAGGCCAATAACCCTGGATCTTGCCAAGAATACCGTATGGAGCGACTGCGTTACCATCACTGCAGACCATCATCAACGGATGTCTGAGTAATGCTCTGATGTCATCCTCGTCGATGTAGTTGAACAATGCACTTGCGTTACCATCCTCTTCAACAAGTAGGTCAATGTAGGCGTCTATCGGGTCTTTGTTTTTGAGTGTTGCAATCTCTTCAAAACTCTTGCCAATTAAGGACTTGTTCTTGACTGCATGAAGTAGAAAGATTCTGTCCCACCTTCCATGCTTTACTAGACCAGCATAACCAGGTCCTGGAAGCTTGTCATCGAGAGTTTCTTTCTTGATACGTTCTCGCAAATCAGGATCTCTCAGTCGTTCTGCTGCAGCTTCATTGCCACCAGCTTGTGCCCATTGTGGAAGGACTTGGCTTAGCTGGGGATTGAAATCTGTGTGCGCATCATTATCAATTGTAAGGTCCAATCCTCTATTTCTTGCAGCATCATAGATTTTTGACATCTCCTCGAATTTTCCGTGGGCACCATACTTGGGACAGTTGTGCGAAACCTGTAAGGGAATCCCTGACCTCTCAGCAATCTCGATGGCTTCCTTAAGTGCATCAACAATGGTTTCACGCTCACCTCGGATATGAGAGGTATAGAGCCCCCCATATTGAGCAACAACCTTGCATAGTTCAACGAGTTCATCTGTTGTTGCGAATGAGCCAGGTAGGTATACGAGGCCAGATGACATGCCAAAAGCTCCATCAACCATTGCGCTCATGACCAACTCTTTCATCTCTGCCAACTCTTGACTTGAAGGTTGTCGGTTGTCGACACCCATCGCGGCGATTCTTACAGTCCCATGCCCCACTAGGCCAGCAACATTGACTGCGGTTCCTTGGTCATCGAGTTTCTTCAAATAATCACCAAATGTCTTCCAATCCCAGTCTACCTCATCAGCCTCCGACCCCCAGGTCTTCTTTAAAAGATCAAGAGTTGAACTGCAAATTGGTGCAGGGCTAGTTCCACAGTTGCCCAAGACCTCAGTCGTTACCCCCTGTCTCACCTTACTCTCTGCTTTTGAGTTTATTAAAAGTGTGAGATCAGAATGTGTATGAATATCAATGAATCCCGGAGCCACAATCAAACCACTTGCATCAATGATATTTTCAGCTTGAGATGTATCCAGCTTACCCATCGATGAGATTTTTCCATTTGAGATACCTACATCTAACTTCATCCAAGGATTACCTGTACCATCAATAACCCGCCCATTCTTGATAATGATGTCATAATCCATAATCTCACATTCCTTATCGTCAACAGTGTCCGTAATCACTAACATACCTGATAAGCCAGATGGTGGTTTCGTACTTAAGAAAGGAGTGACTTGGACTTATTGAAAATTTCACGAATCAATGGTAACGTAATCTTGTAGGGAAAGAAATTAAAAAATGGAGATGAATGCTTACGCACTCATCTTCCATAGATTACGATCTCCGTCGCATTAATACAACAGCACCGATGAGAATGATTGCACCTGCACCTATAGCGATGTAGAGGATATTATCCATTATCAAATCGACAATATTGGTGCCACTTGTAGTAGGAGCGGTAGTCACATTGACGAGTACTGAATCTGTAGCGTAGTTACCTGCGATATCATATACTATTATGGAGCAATTGTATACTCCTTCACTAAAGGTATCCAAATCCAACACGATTGAAGTTACTGAGGTCCAAGAACCGAAGTCTACCACGACACCATTCACTGAAATCTCAAAATCATCAGGATAGCTATCAGTTGGAATCCATGTAATATTCTGATTTTCTGTACCTTCCACGAACTCCAAATCATTGGGATGATTGAGAACTGGTGCAGTCCCGTCAGTATATTGTTCTATACCATCTCGTTCAATTGAGATTGTTCCAACAATTACAGAACTAGTAGTATTTGTGAATGTAACCGAATGTCGGGCTAAAATACCATCCAACTTGAAATAATCCGTATGGACTTCGACTAGAATGTCTCCACTTGTTATATCGGACCACGAGTACCCCCAGAACCAAGGATTGGAATCATCAAGGGTCAGGTTTGCAGGAAGAGGTTTATCGTCAATGAAATCATCAAGAAGCGACCAATTCCCAATAGGTACTGCAACTCTCCATGAATATGAGAGAAATGGATCAAATGTGATGGTATCGTTCGCCCAGTACAAGTCACCACCTATGTATGGAATATGATCCCATTCAGTCATGGTATATGGGATGATAGGTAGACCGTCCTCAGAGATTTCGAGGTAGAAATCCTCATCAAGGTCGTGGAATCCAAAATCAGTTCCAGTCATTGTGAGATGAAAGTCGAATTGTTCCCCATCACTACATCCCCATTGCATATTGTGTTTCGAGAGTCTATTCACTTCCCAATTTGAAATGAGCTCGGAAGTTGTAGTGTTTACATATTCTACTTTGTAGTAAGATAGCATCCCATCAAAAGTGGAGTAATCTATCCAAACTGTTGTTTCAATATCAGTGGAATTACTGAGGTATGAATAACCCCAGTAGTCAGTTCTGTAGTTTATCGAAATATCATGATGCACTGGGAAAATTATGTCATCAAGATCAGTAATAGCTAGAGAGTTTATCAAAGACCAATTTCCAACGGGATATTCAATATCTGGAATAAAGATGAATAGGAGTACCAATAATCCCATACTCGTTCCATTTTGAAAATAGAAGCCAACGTCTAAGTAATCGAGGTCCGCCAAGTCAGTTAGAGGTTCTGGTATTGGTTTGCTAGCATTCTCTATCTCGATATAGAATATTTCATCATAGACGATTTCTTCTTTGTCATACGATTCCAAGCTGAAGTAAAAACGGTCACCATCTTCAACTCTATAAAATAGTCCCTGACTTGTTATTGCAAGAGTCTGTGGAATGACTAATGCAATTGCAAGTAATGCAACTATAACTATTGTCGCACTTTTCTTCAAACAGCCACCTCCGGGTAGATAAAATACCTAAGCAATCAGACCACTATAAATTCTACGTTGACTGGATGCAACGTTCACCCTAATTTCGCTACAAAATCTTTGATGGCGGGATCATCCTTGATTGATTCTAGTTCAGCACTGATAAGTATAGAATCCCAATTTTTCCAACCTAGAACTTGAGCTTGCTTGAGATACTTCAGTGCAGGAGTAGGTTCATTCATTGCTGCATAAGCGCGAGCTGCTAGAGGATAGAACCATATAGAAACATCCTTCATTGTAAAAGCGCGTTCGAAGTCAGCAATAGCATCTACATATTGTCTATCAAAGAAATGACGCATTGCTTTTTCAGCTAAATGTACAGCCTCGTCAAACATGCAGATGTAGTGAACATAGTCCCGTTCCTTGACAAATCCAACCTTTTGAGCAACAGCAATTGAACCATAGTTATGGTTCTCACAGTGCCATCCAATAGTTGAGTATCCGAGAGAGGAGCAATTATCAACAGCTGCTGCGGCTGTGAGTGCTCCAAGTCCCTTCCGTCTGTAGTTGTTTGTAGTAATTATACCAATCTCACAATCTGTCCCACTTGCACAATCAGCATTTATCCAGACTACAACTTTCTTCCCATGAGTGAGACACATTCCATAACCCCGCTTCATCTGGTCTTGTAGGCTATGAGATACCCATTCCTTGATGTCGTCGGGGAAATCTAATGAATCAATATCGAGAGCTGAATTTACATTTAATAGAGTATACTCTTCTGGAATATTCCCTTGCCAATCTAGAACGACCTTCTCACAAATAAAGTGATTACGATGAGTGGGGAGCGGTGTCCGAATATCAAATATGAGTGGGAATTTCGGTTTCCAATCTTCTGTATCTATGTGAAAGAATAGTTCATGGAGAAATTCGGGATTTACCGGAGAGTAGAATTTACCTCGCAAAATCATATCATGAGTAAGTTCTTTCAGACCCTGATTGAATTCTTCATTATGGGGACTACCAGCAAGAAACCAACCCTCAGATGTAGCCATGAATCCACTTTCGGGTTGGACAGTATCATCCACCCAGATTTTCCCTGGAGATGATCCATCAATAACAGCTCTGACTACAACCTGGTAATCAAACCCAATGAACAGATCTCGAACAAGCTCATAATTTTCTATCTCTAATTCTCGAAATATACTACAACACCTTCAGTAAATGGATAGATGCAGTCTAATTTTCTCAATGTTATATTTGTGGGTTAACGCTTAGCGTTGTTACTTATCCTAATGCTACGTGCGATAGGAATCTAATTGCCTAGTCATTTCTTGAACTGGTAATGATCTTGTGCTATTCGGACATCCTTTACATTCAGTATAATTGCCACAGTTGGGCTGTAAAATGTCTTGGTCAACAAGGAACTTGGGAAACTCCTTGAAAATGGCTATGTCGATATCCGGTTCTACACACACAGTGTAGTAATCATAAAGATCTTCAAAGAGGTCGATTATCCGAACTAGAGTTGCTTTATGTTCGATTGAATTTTCATCATCTGCAGATAGAGCGAAGACCAGGTTCCCCTTTGATATGAGAAGGAATGTTAGATTACCCAACTGAATCTCATCTACGGTCTCAGCATCGACCATCTTCGAAAAACTATAGACTGCACTGATGAATCCACTCACCAATTCATTGTCTTCACCAAAAGAATGGCACTCACCGAAATTAGCACTGAGCAAGCCGCGTCCATTTGCATCTATTATAATCAGGTTCCTAATCATGGCACTCAACTTCAAAATTCGAAACTAAGACTAATGAAGAATAGTCTAGAGGCACTAGACGTACATCCCTGCACGCATTGGGTATCGCTTTCTGAAGGTCTTCTGTGCACTCCTGTCAAGGGACAGCTGCATCTTCAGAATCTCAGGACTAAGCGAACCCAGGTCAGGTCGAGTTAATACTGGGCCACGTAGAATATGAGAACTCTGGTTTGATGATAAGTCTTCAAGTGAGAGTGGAGTTCGACTCAGGATCTCACCTATCTCGTCTCGAGCATCTTGGGCACCACTCATTGAGTTTGCTATCCCTTGAAGATCCGTTTCACTGATTGGGCGAAGACCAAACTCTGGAGATGCTCGAATCGAATCAACGATATCATTAGATTCTGGAAGTTCAACACCTGCTCCAGTGAACTCTCGGGGATTAAGGGGGATGAGTTTCAACTGAAATGCAGAATCAGAACTAAGAACAAGAACTTCTCCTCTGGGAGTGTTCATGATATGCCATCCACGGGGGCGTTCTGAATACCGCTCAAGAATGCGCGGTACGATTTCTTCAGCAGGTTCGGGATCGGTCAATGTACTCATTATGAACTTGATATGTACCTAAAAAGCAGTATCGGTAGATGCGAGATGGTGTTTTTCCGTGTGCTGCGCGCCAATCGAATAATTACTGAGGAATCATTAGGGCCAGGTTGCAAGTAGTTCGCTTATTGGTTGTGCGGATTCAACAGTTCCACGAACTAGATTCCCTAGATTCTCCAGTTCCATGATCATCTCTGATGCAACTCTATCAATATCTCGTACATCATCAATGACATACTTGAAGGTTATCGGTACATTGTTTCTCCTTACTCCTAACGCAGTCAAAGTGAGCCTGCATAGTTGTTTAGGTTCGTCTGTAAAAGGCCCCTGATAATATTGAGGACTGTAGACCACTACAGCAGCTTCATTTGCGATATTCTTGAAGTCAGCAAAGCTGTCTAGTCTAACAGGGGGAATAGACACGTTCTGTTCGTTATTCATATCTTCCATCTCGCTGTTCAGGAACCCCCTACCCCCTTCGTTTCCGATGGAGATTCTCAGGGTTTCCACTGTTTGCGGCCTCCCGGCCACAACTGTAGGTATGTATAAAATGTATATAAATATATCTAATCTTTTATTTTAATCGATAATTGTTTGAATTAAATTGTTGGAACACGTGTTCTAATTTATTTTAGTTGACCAAAAATCGGATGAATTTACAATATCAGAAGGATTCACACACTTTGCGTATCTTCTCTATCTGAACAGATTTGATATGAGCAAAATATTCGTAGAGACGCTTCATCAGCTCGGATTGAGCGCGATGGGAGATTGAACTATAGAAGCTGAATCCTTTGAACTCCATCTCTAGCGCGCGATTACACACGTAGAGGCGAGGGTCAGTATCAGGATTGGATGCGGCAAAAGGAGTTCTATCCATTCCAAAAGGTGTTGGGTCGGGATCATGAGTGGAAAATGATGCACTGGCAACTTCTTCGATTTGGTCGAGGATACCCGTGGTCATCATAAGCCGAATTCGCTCAATAAGGTCACCTTCGGTCTCAGCTAGGACCATGAGTAAAGCCTTGACTTGAGGAGTTGAGGCAATATTTGCTGCTTTCAGATAAAAATCGTAGTGATTAGCTGATGTTGTCAATGCAACTTTAAGCATACTCTGGACTGAACTCCTCTCGGTCATCGCAAGATAATATGCGTGTTGTTTCAAAAAGAACTTTCTATCATGGATGCTAAAATCTAGAAGGACTCGCAAACTTTCCGAATTCTCTCAATTTGTTCAGATTTGATGAATGCAAGGTATTCAAAGACGCGACTCACAAGCTCTGATTTTGCTCTCGCAGCAATGGAGAGATAGAAGGTATATCCTTTGACTTCCTGTGCCAGAGCTTTATTGCAGATGAAAATTCGTGGATCTGAATCATTTCGTTCTGGAGCGAAGGGAGTATCATCTGGTGGATCAGAACCAACTTCAACTCTGTCCATCTCCTCGATTTCATCTAGGACTCCTGTCACTATCATATCCTGAATCTCTATGATTAGATCACGCTCAGTATCTGCAAGAACACGAAGAAGTGCCTTCACTTTCGGGAGTTCAACACTATCTGCAGTCTCATCATAGTACTCATGATGACGGGTAGACATGGACAGCGCGAGTTTCAGTAGATTTTCGAGGGGATTCTTAGGACTCATAGGAATCTGTTAAGTGAAAATTAGCAAAGAAATTAGTTTCTATGGTGACCTAACTAGGTCTTCTTTTGGTTTGTTAGATACTCTGATACAATCTGGTATTCTTCTTCAGACATTGCCTCTTTGATTGATGGTAATCCCTCATCTATCAAATCAATCAAAGAATGAAGTCGAATATTCAAAACCTTCGCGCGTTCTCTAGCTCCCTGTTGGCGGTCTAGTATCACTGCAATATCGTCCACTGATACATTGGTGATGTTTCGCTTCTTGAGCTCCGCTAGGACTTGAGCACGCCCTACCAATTTGCTCTCCATTCCTGTGACTAAGTCGTCGACAAGGCAGAGGACGTCCCCTTCTTGCACTTCACCTTCCATGAGGGAGTGTTGACCATAATTTCCAATGGCGGCATAGAGCTCCTGTTCTGTACGTACACCGAGTATCTTACGAGTATGACAGGCAGGGATACCAGACTCAAGCGAAACAGCAGTGGCAATAGGGATACCTGCAAACGCAACACCGACCAACCGATTGACGGAAGGTGCCTCCTCCTTGATTAGAATTGAGAGAGCTTGTCCTACCAATTTCATGGTCTCAGGAAACGAACTTAGAATTCTGAGTTGTATGTAGAAGGGGCTCCAGAGACCAGAGTGTAGGATCCAACCTTCACTTCTATCTCGCACTGAGGTGAGAATCATCCGTTTCTCATAGATGTCTCGCATGATGTTCTTCTTGATGATACCTAGCTTGTTCATCTACTCCACTCAATCGGTTTTGTATCACTCTTCCTTAACACTGTATCGCCACTAATGATGATGAGAGGACAAATATATCTCGACAGCATGTAGAGAGATATGGAATCATCGGATCTTGCTCACTGGCTCTTACGGAATGCAGGGCCATCCATCAGATTCCGAATCCTAGTTGATATTTTGAATGAGCAAGATGTTGGAGTTGTTGGAAAATCTCTCAGCGAGATGCTTAGAAGTCCAGAAGTTACCAAATGGGTGGGGTACTTGACACCAAAATTGGATTTCAACAGTATCCATTCCAGTAGGATTGATGCATTCGAGAACGTAATGGGAAAGCTCGTAGAGCTTGGTCTCAGAGCTGGATTACAACCTTTTGATAGCAAGACTCTGCCCTTTCGTGTCTGGCTTTCAGAGAATGTTGGAACACCACCAGAGAGACCTCATACAATTTTTCTGAGAACTGTTGTTGCTTCTTTTCTGGCTTATGCGGGATATGATTCAACGGATCCTGTGAATCGCCAGATGATGGAAAGATTGGAGAGTCTCTATGAGTTTGCAAGAGACCCTGACTTCTCACGTATATTTGTTGACAGGGCTGAATACAAGGGGATTCCGAAGAATAGCGAGTATGACCTCGTAAATCCTGAATTATATCCAAATCAGCGATTCATGCTCCCGTGGGTTCATGATATTCGGGGTCTCGCAAGCTGCAAGAGTATCATGGACAGTAAAGAACATCGATACAAACTGGATAAGATAGTCAGACTGATTCTTTCGGAAGAATATCAGAACCTGCCTTGGAGTTATGGTCTAGCAAAATATGGTTCCAGATACTACGTACTGGGATGGGCAGTCCATCTTCCAGGACATTCAAAGGCACCAGAAGGAAGAGAGTTTGCAGAGCTACTCCTCACACTAGAATTCATTTCGAAGTTCCGTATCGCTTGTGAGAGTGACTGGTTTAGACGTTCAATGGACTATATTGAGAGTTTTAGAACTGACAGGGAAACCTACATCTTTCCTCGTGGATGGCTTCCTGAGAAGAGAACTGGTTATTGGGTAGGAGGAACAAGGATGATGTTCGATGAGAGAAAAGGCAATCCTACTGCAATAGAATGTGAGTCAACCTTTCATGTACTGAGAATTAGACAAGCAATGAAAGAAAAGTGATGCAAAATGACTAAACATGAGATAATCATTGAAGGGTATTCACACACTCATGCAAAATCAATAGCTGAACATCTTTTCGAAGGAGTTCCAGAGGAGGTAGTTCGTAGTCAGAGAGAGGAACTCCTGACGCTAGGACCCGATGAAGTCTTCAGTGTGTGTGCTCTGTCTGGTTCTCAAGTTGTAGGAGTATGTACTGGTGTACGGATGAAATGGTTCGGATCCCGACATCGGGTTGAGATGGTGCAGGTTGTTGTTGGTGAGAATCATCGCGGTAGGGGGATTGCACATCAGATGATGAGGAAAATCGCTGAACATTTTTCTGCAGGAGGAATTGAGATAATACAGATTAGCACTGAATCCGGGAACGAGGTTGCCATTAAGGCCTATCAGAAGATTGGATTTATTCAGATAGGTTTGCTGAAAAATGGACTTAAGCATGATAGTGAGTATAGTGATGAAGTAATGATGGCGGCTCCTATCGAGTCATTCTTGATTTGAAAAAAGAAAATATATCGAGCCTTTGACAAACTTTTTAACACTCTCAGTTGCGCTCAGTTCTACAGCGCTCGTTGTCTAGGGGCTATGATGGATCCCTGCCATTGTGCGGGGGTTTATCCCTCGGAACCGTAGAACGGATCCGGCCCGGGTTCGAATCCCGGCGAGCGCACCATCTTCATTATTCATTTTGAAAGCTAATGTGTAAATACTGAAAATCTCATGCTCTGAATATGAATGCCCACCTTCTCTCTACAGCATTTCGTGTCTGGCTCATGGAAACTCTTGTTTCAGGATTCAACTTCTTTGTTCTCATGGGTTTTATCTATGAACCATTATGGGG
>SDNZ01000163.1 GCA_004524565.1 Candidatus Thorarchaeota archaeon | reverse complement strand
TACTTAAGTCTAAATAGGGAGATATTCTAAACAAATAGTAGCGATTGGAGGAATGAGATGTGGATATTCCAATATTAACAAATTTCATTGAAGGTCTAAAACTATTCTTTGCATCAAAGAGACTAAAGTGGCTTACACTTATTTTCTTAATCGGCGCAATCACAATTACAATCTGGGAAAACCTAGCATTGATGTTTCCAGTGCTTTCTGGCGTTGCTCTCGTTGTAGGAGGAGTGTTTCCAACATTCTTCTTAGTTACGGGATTCATGGCATTTATTGGTTTAGCAAGATTTGTTGCACATGAGGAATCTTATACCAAATCCCTCATCTATACAATCATCTGGTTCGTGGTGAGTTTCTTTGTGCTCATCCTGCTATTCTTTGTCAGACCAATCTTCAATTGGATGTATATTGGTGTAGCATTCCTTGGATGGATAGGATTCCAATCATATTTCTCAACTCGTTCAGCACTAGGATATGCTCAGAGTGTAGAGATTGAAAGCCGCTCAAAACTAGTAGGGTTCCTTTATGGGTTCATTTACATACTCAACTATGTCGTAATTTGGGGTGCAGTTATTGTTACGTTCCTTTTTGTCAATTCAACAATCGGAGCAGGTTTATTGCTAGGTGCAATTGGAGCACTACTTGCATCTCTCTTTAATTTCGTAAATGGCTTGATTCTAGTTGCAGAACGAAATAGGTCCACTGCGAGTAATATATCATTCCTTGGTCTCTTCATCTCATTCTATTCAGCGTACTTCATATACAATGTAATGAAGGGATATGATCCAGGACTGGATATCGTTGGTATCGGTATCACGGTCTTCTTTATACTTTACACGATGAGCAGTGTTGGCCGCAGTCTTGCCTCAAGAGCAGAGTTGGATACTCGATGGAAACTCAGCAAGGAGCTTGCAGCCACATTTACGTTCTTCCTTGCATCAGGATTCATGTTTGTGGACGCTATGTTCTCAGTAATCCTTGGTGTTGCAGATGCTACACTAGAGGGCGGAATTGGTGATGCTGTCAAGCTAATAGTCTTTCCATTCGTTGCATTCATCATGGCGTTGAACTTCGTTAGAAAATCACGCAAAGAACCAAAACCAGTAGTTGTTCCTGATTTTACTGAAGAGCCTGAAGAAGAATCTGCAACTGTAGAATCTGAGGAGCCAGAGGTAGAACCTGAAGGAGCGATAGCAGAGGAAGAACCAGAAGTTATCGAAGAACTGGAAGATGAGTCAGATGCCTACACAGAAGACTCTGATGTCTATGAAGAAGAATCGGATGATGACTCTGATTCATGGGATGAGTAGGAGCTAATTGCTCCTCTCCTCTCTTCTCGGAGATTATAAGTAAAGGCTTTTAACACAAATTGGTAAGTTTGAACGAACTGGGTAAAGTTCGACTTACCTGAATTAACTGGAGAAATAAAAATGGCACAATACGAATGTATCGTCTGTGGCTGGGTTTATGATGAAGACAAGGGCGACCCTGATAGCGGAGTCGCTGCTGGAACTAAATGGGCAGATCTCCCAGATGATTGGGTATGTCCCATGTGTGGAGCGGCTCGTGAAGATTTTGAATTAATTGAGTAATGAATAAATTTTCAATTAATTATTTCGATGAGGGTCTTATTTAAGATACCTCATCATCACCCTTTTCTTAGAAGTGGTTATCAATCCGAGCTGGCTTCTTTACGTCATTTGGAGGTACACTCTTCCACCATTTTTCAACATCATCCTGTTTTCTTGAATAAACCTCCTATTGGGGTTCCTCGTCATTCTCATCGTTGCTAATTTTATTCTCTTACTTTTCTAAACTTAGGATTCTTCTTACTACCACTAACGAATTCAGGTTCATCAATCCTCAAAATGCGAGGGTCTCTAACGAGAAGGTGGCGAACATACAGCATCGTGGTAGGAGGGGGGAGTTTCGTAATTGAGGGCATGTAACGAAAACTAGACCTGTGTGTTCGCCGTTGATCCATCAATACTCCTACGCCTTAGTATATGGCTGAGGAATTATATAAATCACCAGATGTGGCAGAATTCGTTTACTATTAGCGGCCAACCAAACATTTTCACCTTCCTTAACTCGCAAGCAAGGAAGACTTCGAACTTATCGAGTAATCTTCTCCTAGCTTGAGTGAGCCTCCTTGCGAGGCTCCTAGTCTTTCTCATTCTAGTTTTTCGCTGATGTAAACAAGTTGAGTTATGTCATATTTCAGAACCCAAGATACGAGCAAGCTATAGAACTACGATGTATCTTCAGACGTTTCCAATTTTTCTTTCGTCTGGATATACTCTACTTGAGCATGGATATTTCCATGTTCATCCAGTGCATGTAACCAAGCACTCCCCAATAAGAACAACAACAGTCCACTATAGGGAACAAGTAAATTCACGAAATATATCTGCCACCATTCGAAGGGTATGAGAATCATTACGGTCACCGCACACCATATCGATTTGGGAGATTCGAGCAATGTTCCAAGGAAGCGAGGTCTCTGTTCATATTGCCAGTAGACTCGCTCCCACAATCTTGCGCCCTCAGGAGGTCCCCCACAATATGCGATAAGCCCTCGCTTCAATTGATTTCCAAACCACTTCTTTAGTAAAACCTCTATAATGCCTGCAATCAGCGCGGTGACTACAATATAACCCAGTACTGATCCGAATGTTTGTATTTAATATCACATCCTAAAGAGTATACAAGAGTAAATCTCGAGATAATGTCACGTATTCTATCTTCAAATTCCAACATCCCTATACCACTATCAATCTTGATGCATATACAAATAATAGTCCAATAAATGATTTTATCCAATCTAGGCGCAAGCAAGAAAGACTTCGAGTTAATCGAGTAATTATCTTTGTTTGAGTGAGTCTCCTTGTGGGGCTCCTCGTCAATCTCTTTTTTTTCGCAAAAAACCTATGAACTAATAAACAAACTAGCTCTATCTCCAATGTGGGTTGAATAAATTGGATTCGGAGAGAAAATCTCGATATATTGAAAAAATCAAATATGTATCAGAGAGTTTGATTATTGTTGATAAACTCCTCCCGAATCCAAATGAGATTGAAACAAGCGCATTATATTATAGACTTCTCACTGCGATTGAAAGCGTCATGGATATTATTGCGATGTCTATTAGAGATAGTGGAGGAATTCCGAAAGGGGATAAATCAAATATCCAACATCTCTTGAATGAAAAACGCATAGAAGTCAGTCTTTCTGCGCATCTACTAAAGTGCAATGGTCTTCGAAATGTGCTAGTTCATCAATACAATGGTATTGATAGAGAGATTGTACTCAGGTCGGTTCCCGATGTTAGAAAATCATTAACTGATCTTATCGACATTATTGAGGAATTTCTAAATGAAGCTTGAAACAGTACGAGAACAACTATCTGGTTTATCTAAGCTTGATGTTCTTCTTTTCGGTTCTTATGTAACTGGTGATTATAGACCGAGTTCTGATATCGATATCGCGATATTAGCACATACAGAAAAATCCGAAGAAATGATAGAATTGAAAATGAATTTATTGGGAGAAATCCCCTATGGTTACGATATTTCTATTTTCGAAGCTTTACCAACAATAATCAAATCAGGAGTCCTAGAAAATTATATCGTACTATTTGGAGACCCCCTTGAAATTAGTGAATATCTCCGAAAATTCTGGAAAGAATCACAGGATTATAAATTTAGATTTGAGCTTCCTTCAATCAAAGAAATCAGAGAAAACATTTAGGATATTCTTCTTTTAGAAATCTTTGAATTTCGAAAGAGATACCTTCTTCGAGCGGTGATGTATCTGTTTATCCTTTGTTTGTTTCATTGATCTACCTCGGGATAACTCTCATCTGGAATACTCTGCTATACGATAAGAATCTGCAAGGAAAACTTCGAGTTAATCGAGTAATCTTCTTAAAGCTTGAGTGAGCCTCCTTGTGAGGCTCCTCGCCATTCTCTTTTTCGCTTAGTGAATTGTGAAAATCTTACAGAGTAGTGAAAGATATATAGCACCTGAGCTTTTTACGCAACATTCTAAGGGGAGAGGAACATATGAAGGGCAGACTTCGAAAACTATTACTTTCAGAGGAATTAGCTGTTCTATTCATAGCCCTTGGAATCTTTGGGATGCTAATGTCTATCGGTTTTCTGTCTTTTCCAATGTTTCTAGTGTCCCTTCTTTCTTTTGTTGTTGGAATAAATTCAGTAGAGATGATCAGGAAAGAGAATGAGAGAAGGAGAAAAATAAGAAGAACAAGAGAGAGAATAGAAGATAAAGAGAGAGAGACAGACACAGAGAAGTTTTGGGAGAAAGAGAGAGAGAAACTGCTTCGTGAAACTGAGAAACACACTGACTCTCCCCAATCCGAAATCTCTAATCTCGAAAGAAGCTTCCCGCTTGTTCATTCTGCAACTGGTGGTCGTAGAGCGGAGGCGCGAAGGTTCACAAACGAGGGGGTTGATCAATTCAACGATGGAGAGTATGAATCAGCGCTGAAATCATTGAAGAGCGCTAGCGAGCGAATCCCACGTGATGAATCTATTTGGGCAGCTATGGTTCCACTCCATCTCACTCTTGATAATTGCACGCAGGCACAACTAGTATGTGAGAAAGTAAATAGCATAGACAAAGAATCTCTACCTGCTAAACTAGCAACAGCATTGTACAACTACAAATGTGAACTAGTCAAGTCTGGATCTTCATTACCTGATTTACACTCACAAAAGTATGATAGAAACCTTCCTCCAATTCTTGTTGTTCCAGTTGATGGAATGCTCATCAAAGTAGAATTTGGCTCTGTACCTATGAGTGCACGTAAATGGTGGGGAGAAGGTATCCGTAGTCTTAAACTTGGGAAAAACAACTTAGCAAGAACAATGTTCCAAGCAGCTATCTTTGAGTACAAGGAGTTTCCACACGCATGGATTGGGTTAGCTAGTGCACTCCGGCACCTTCGATTCATGAACAAAGCAAAAGCTGCAGAAGAGTGTAGTAAGAGGTTGATCAATAGGAAAGAACTGGATGATGTTCTTATCGCGTCGTCAGGTTTACCAGCACCTGAACTCTGGTTGTATGCCATTACACTGTACAGGATTGTGTATGAGTTCAATTTACGGCCCTTGTTGTAACCGCTATACAGAGCAAGTCCTCGTCACTCTCATTTTCATTTTAGATTATACACGAGTTCATTGTATAAACTGCGCAATCCTTTTCTAATGGCAACACATCTGTAAGAATAATCTATCTACATGGGAATATGATATTCATGGCTGCTAAGAAAGTCTTCATAGTTCCACACACGCATTGGGACCGAGAATGGTATCTACCATTCCAAAAGTTCAGATATACTCTCGTCAAACTGATTGACGAACTTCTAAAAATACTGAATGAACAAGACTTTGTGTTCATGCTAGACGGGCAAACTATTGTTCTTGAGGACTATAATGAAATCCGCCCCGAGAGAATGCAGGAACTACTTCAGCAAATCCGTGAAGGAAAAATTGCTGTAGGACCCTGGTATTTACTCCCAGACGAGTGGTTGGTTGGCGGAGAGAGTCTTATTCGTAATCTTGAGATGAGCCAAGATTACGCATCTGAACTCGATATACCGCTGATGGATATCGCATATCTTCCGGACCAGTTTGGACATACCAGTGGAATGCCTCAATTACTGGGGGACCTGACAAATCTCAAGACCACTGTTCTCTGGCGTGGAATTCCTCGGCATCTCACATCAGTTCCCTTCGTATGGAAATCCGGCGAGAACTCGAAAACATCAGTTAACGGAGTCTACCTCCCCTTTGGGTATGGCAACGCTACAATGCTTCCTAACGATTATGATGAATTTGTGGATGCGGTCAATGAAAAACTAGGTGAGTTAGAAGCATTCTCTCCAGTTCCAATTTATTTGCTCATGAATGGTTCAGACCATCTCTTTCCACAACCGTTTACCAAGGAATTTGCTAAGAAGCTGTCGGGTACTGAACTTGATGTGACGGTTTCCTCACTGAAGAACTTCGTAGAGAAACTAGACAGCGCCATCGCAGAATCACAATATACTCCTCAAGTTCTATACGGTGAGTTTAGATCATCTGCTAGAGCAAATCTTCTGCAGGACACATACTCTGCAAGGATGTGGATAAAACAGTGGAATCAAAATATCGAGGACACGCTTACACGACAAGTTGAACCTCTATGGATGTATTTGTCCTCAGCAGCAGGACTTGAATATCCTGAAGGTTTTCTGAAGACTGCATGGAAATGGTTACTAAAGAATCAACCTCATGATTCAATCTGTGGCTGTTCAGTAGATCAGACTCACGAAGAAATGAAGACTCGGTACTCTTGGGCAGAATCAATCTGTGAGGGTGCTCTGAAAGATGCCGAGAAGAACATGCACAAGATTGCAGAACTTTCAGACGAATCAGCTGTTGTGGTTTTCATTGCAGGTGGTAGCGCTCAGACTCCAGTTTATTTTGAATTCTCCGCTCCTAGAAATAAATCAGTGAAAGGACTCCGAACAGATGATGGAAAAGTGTACGGTGTTCAGAAGCTCACATCTAAAG
>SDNZ01000162.1 GCA_004524565.1 Candidatus Thorarchaeota archaeon | reverse complement strand
TCTTCTCTTTCGGCTGGTCAGACTCTTGCAGCACAATCGATTGGAATGACAAAACGTCAGGAAATCAGATACATTGCACTTCCACAAAGTCTCAGACGTGCAATACCCGCCTGGTCGAATGAGGCTGTTTATCTTCCAAAATACACCACTGTGGCGTATATGGTTGGAGTTCCAGAACTATTTAGTATGGCCAAACTTGTTGTAGCGCGTACGTTTGAAGCATTAGCTGTTTATGCTCTAGTCGCTGTTGTTTTCTTGATACTGATTACCTTCATTTCTTGGTTAGTGAACTTGGTCTACGCAAAAGTCAAGATCCCCGGCATGTGAGTTCAATCAGAACTCATCAGAATCTTCAGGATCAATTAGTGACTTGTACTTTGGATCGAATTTACCAATGACTCCTAGTGATACAATATAACTCAATATAAAGACATCAAGCTCATGTGATAATTGCAGAAATTCTGAGTTGCTCTCCCTTATTAGACGGTTTCTCTCTCTAGCTATCTGTTCCAAATTTACACCCAGTTGTTTTGCAAGTGATTTTCGAATCTCTTTGTAATCTTTCACATGAATCATTAAACCATGATTTCGCGCTTTCAATATTCGAAGACCATACCCACATCTCCAGAGACGTGATACTTCCATCCAGTCCTTTGTCAATGTTGGTAGCAGTTGATCGTATTCTGATAGAATAAAGATAGTTTCACGATACCTTGCTTCAATCAAATCAGGAATAATGAGTACTGATCTAGTTGCTGATAGTTTGGTAACATCGAAGAATAAAGTCGAACCCCCTGAGCAGAACGGACTCCTAGCTACTTGAATGAAGTTGTCAAACAGAAGATCTGACGCATGCTCCATACTCTCAGGTTCTGGGATTGAACCCATCTCAGCAAAGATATCACAGTCCACCCCTACTAGTTCCGATAGACCGAAGATTGTCAATACCGTTTTGTGCGTCTTGAGTAAATGTTTCCTGTAAAGTGATGTGGTTACAGTCTTCAAAAGGGAAACTATCTCTTTCCACCCGTAGCTCTTCATTAAATCACTAATCAGAGTCTGTACTGCTTGTATGTTGTCCTGCACAAGATAGTCTTTGATTTCTTCTGCAAATTCTATCATTAGTTACGCTTTCCATTCTTAGTTAGTTATTAGGCTTCCAAGCTAGTAATTTCAATGGTTGTTCCATAATTCAAGAAGAAGTTCTATAATCGCATCCACAGCTGGACTCCAGGTATCAGGAGTATCTGCAATAATAGGAGCATCTATGATATGTCTAATCTTTGATATTTGTCCAGTATGATATAGTCCATGTTGGTATGTTCGCAATAGACACCATGCTACCGATGGGCCTCCTTCCACAGATGGTGGAATAATTTGCAGTTGGTCCTTCGAACAGGTCTCAATCACCCGTTTAATTCCCTCCGTATTCTGTTCAAGTTTTCTTCGAATATCCTCAAAGCTCTCAATTGAAAATTTTGGTGCTATATCATGATTTGCTCTGTGGAACCAATAGGTCTCAGCTCCACCAATATGCCAGATTAGTGATAGGAGGTGGGGATAATTTTCTTCATCAGATATTTCCTTCAACAAGACCTCCTGCGTAAGGCTATCAATGATTCGATACAGATGAGTCCTCATGTTTAGATGTATTTTGACAAGCTCCTGTCGTTTCCACTGTTCGTCCATATACTGAGAATAGTGGTTCTAGTGATAAATAGTATTTTGAATCATGCTTAAACAAAAGCGGTGATAGTAACGGTTATATGTTTGTAACAACAAACAATTATTGCTAGCAATGTTTGCTAAAACAAACAAAAGGTGCTCTCATGACTGGGGAAACTCCCGATACTATTGTTGGAATTAAACTCTCGGCGGATGGGAAGAAACAGCAGAAACAGGCAGTGTTCTTTACGGAGCTCGAGGAAGCAACAGCTATAGAGCATCCTGTGAGATTGACTATCCTTCAGATTCTAAGTAAAGGAATCCCTGATTCTGTAACTACAAAAGTGGTTGATCCTGTAACCTATGTCTCAACTGCAACAACAAAGCCAGTTCAACGATCTGTACTATCGGTCAATGAGATAGTAAAAGTTTCACAAGATTCTGATGAATTTACAGACCTTACAAGAAACCAGGTGAATCACCATCTTCCGATAATGATGAAATTAAAAATTGTCCACAAATATGGGATTGTCATTAACGGGAAGAGGAAGACACAGTATTACCGAAGAACTGCAAAGCAGTATGTAGTTACAATGGCGACTCCCTACTATGATGAAAAATGGCTGGAACGTCGCGAAAGTGAACGCATGGAGAGAACATTACGAGCATTTGACCTCGAACTCTCAGACAAGGACAAGGCTGACCTTGCTTATCTATTAACCAAGTCTGAGCTTCTTAAGGATAAGTGGAGAGCAAAAATCGCAAATCTTGCCCGAGGGGATGTGACTGATCCGAACATCACGGACATGTATCATTGGCTTCTTGATGCGTATGCGATGGGGTCTCAGGAATACTTGGATATTCATCAGAAAATTCGCGACATTCTATTCCGATAAGAGGAGGTTATGAAGTGGAAGACTTAGCAAACTTAGCGATTGAAACCGGTATTGACACAGGAGCATCATTCGTTGATATTAGACTAGAATACACAAGAAAGACAAATCTAGATGTTGTCAATGAAGTAACAAGAAACACTATTTTGGCTACTGAGAAAGGCGCAGGAATAAGAGCCTTTGCAGATGGGTCTTGGGCATTTGGTTATACAAGTGATCTATCAAAAGCGGGAATTAAGAACGCAGCTAAATCCATTACGAAAATGGCTATTGCTGCGAGTAAATGGACCGAAGAAAGATATGAGATTGAAGCTCCTTCATTTCAAGATCTTATCGAATACAAAGGTAAGATTCCTATTGACAAAACTCCTGTCGAGTACAAGATTGACCTAGCAAAACGACTAAGCAAGGATATGTCCCAAGTTGATCCGAGAGTGAAGAGCGCTCGTATTGTCTATCGGGATATCTACACAGAGCTACTTGTTGCTAATTCTCTAGGGACAATGGTTAGACAAGAAACTGGGAGATTAGTATTCATTCCCATGTGTACTGCAAAAGATGAAAGAAGTACGCAACAAGCCCACCTTGCTCTAGGATTCACTGGAGGACTTGGAGATGTGTCTGATGAATTATTGCAGATGCTGGTTAATGAACCATCTCGAGTTGCATTGTCCCTTCTAGATTCAAAGGCTGTTAAAGGTGGAGTCTATGATGTCATTGCGGATCCTCCACTAAATGGTGCGATGATCCATGAAGCTTTTGGGCATGCCTGTGAGGGTGATTCATTGACCGGTGGTTCATCAGTTTTGCAGGACCGAATGGGTACTCGTGTAGGTCCTGAGCATATCAATCTCTTTGATGACACTACGTTGAAGGGACATCTAGGATCGGCTGTCTATGACTGGGAAGGAACCAGAACAAAAAGAAAGCAGCTAGTGAAAGATGGTGTACTCTCTGAGTTCATGCATAGCTTGGATACCGCATCACGATTAGAAATGGAAGCAAATGGTGCTGCACGAGCAATGACCTTCATGTATCCACCTATCCCCCGAATGAGCAATACCTTCATGGAGCCTGGAGATTGGAACCTTGATGAATTGATTGAGGATACAAAAGAAGGCATAATCATGTGCAATGTGGATTATGGCTACACTGATTCAACAAAGGGCTCGTTCATGTTCAAATCGGTTCATGGGCAACTCATTGAGAATGGTGAACGAACAGATATTGTTCGTGATGCTTCGATTGCTGGTCAGATTCTGGATATCCTACCCAAGATTGATGCCATCTGTAGCGATTTCTTCTATGACGCAGGGAGTTGTGGAACACAAGGTCAGATGGCTTGGGTCATGTCGGGGGGTCCGCATATTCGACTCAAGCAAGTTCCAGTCGGAGGTGTCTAGTTTGAAACAAGAACTCATCGAACTAGGACATTATGTCATTAAACATGCTGAGAAACTTGGAGCCACTCAGGTTGAAGCTTACTTTGAATCAACCAGAACTCTTGAAGTGAAGATTGAGAAAGGATTGATACGACTGGCTGCTGAGAAACTCGACTCTGGATGTGGAATGCGAGTCGCAATCGGAAACCAACTAGGTGTTTCATATGTCACCTCAATTCTGGAGAAAGACCTAGAACAATCTGCCCAAGATGCGGTCAAGGCCGCTCAAGCATCAGTAGCTGATTCCGATTTCAAATCTTTTACATCCACCCAGACACCATATCCTACTGTAAAGGGTCTCTTTGACAAAGAATTGGACCAACTCAGTTGTGAGCAAGCTTTTGAGATATTGACCCGTGCAGTCGAATCCTCCAAAGAAGTATCGGGAACGGAACGAAATTTAATTGAAGGTGGATTTACAGCTGAATCCAAAACGATAGTAATCGTCAATTCCGAGGGAATTACTGGAAATAGTTCGACAACCAAAGTTAAGTTGGACATTTCTTCTACTATAAGTACAGGAGAAGATAAGTGCTCTAGTTGGGAAATCCAGAATTCTAGAGTCCTAGCAGAAATTGACCCTGAAAAAATAGGCGCGACATCCGCCCAAAATGCTCTTGCATTACGAGGCGCAAAATCAATGGAATGTGGTGAAATGCCTTTGATTCTCACACCACGAGCTCTGTGGGAAGTTCTTGGGACTGGATTTGCGGAAGCTCTTAATGCGAGAGAGGTTCAAGATGGTAAATCGTACTTTACAGATTCCCTTGGGTCACCGATTGCTTCTTCTGAATTGGAGATTGCTGACAATGGCATCCTCTCAGGAGCTCTAGGCTCACGTCCATTTGATGCTGAAGGATTTCCTTCACAGAACACTATGCTGGTCAAATCAGGAATTTTGCACAGTTATCTTCACGACTCGTTTACTAGTACGAGGGATGAAGTGGAATGCACTGGTAATGCAACACGCAGTTCCTACAGATCTATTCCAACTATAGGTGCTTCAAACCTTGTGGTTACTCCTGGTACTTGTACTCTCGAAGAGATGATTTCAGAAGTCGACAAGGGAGTGCTTTGCACATTTACATTCGATAGACCCAATTCTGTGACAGGCGAGTTGAGTGCAATGATCATGGAAGGATTCCTTATTTCACAAGGTGAAGTTCAACATGCACTGAAGAATACTCTCTTTGGAATCACAATGCAGGATTTGCTAAAAAAGACAATTCAGGTTGGTTCGGATGTTGAAAATAGAGAGAATATTCAAACTCCTTCGATATTGATAGAATCCGCTAAGATAACATCTGGTCAATAAATCAAATTCCAGAACCTTTCAAATGCTACATGTATATGCTATCTCCTAAAGAAGTTGGGTATAATTCCAGAATCCTTGCGATACTAAATCCAATCTCAATACGTTCAATTGTAGCACTAGACATTCTGCATTGTGTTTCCTCTGATATCTCAGAACATTCAGAGAAGCCCGAATAAGATTAGATCTCAACATACAATCAGTTTTATTACAAAACAATACAATAATTTCACTAACTAATGATTTGAGGTTATATATTGCCAGAACGAGGGAGCGGCGCAGAACAACCTAGTGATGTTGAAGTAGATGTCATTAGAGCTTTTGGCTGGTCTGTTATGGAAATCGAAGAAACACTCTATCAGAGGTTTCTAAATATTTCTGCAAATCGTTCTCTGGTATCAAGAGATGAATTCAGGTCAATCCTGCGTGAGATGGAAGCTAGTGGATTCATAGCTCCAATTCGACTTCGAGGTGTAAAAGGATACAAAATGCTTGTCGCAGAAATCAACATGGGGCGGGTAACTAAACCAAGAGTACCTCTAGATGAGATGCGCCTCGCCGTAGGAAGTCAGAGAGCAAAACCATTGATTGAAAAATCTCGACCCACCAAAATAAACAAAGAATTGCTCGATATGTGTGAAATAATTGGGAAGGAAATTCAAGTAGAGCTAGAAAACTGGATGCTTCGTGACAAAGGACGCATTAGCAAGGGACTTGTACACGAGCATATGAAAAATATGTGCCAAGCACTGAGCGAGTCTGAAGAAGACCTCTTTGAGTATGTACATGAACAAACGCCTGGAATCATTGCAGAGGTTGGAGAGATCTTAAGGGCTTATGGTTCTGATTTTCTACTTCTCTCCTTGCGACTGACAGAATCACACGTCAAAAAGTATAGTTTCTAATTTTCCGAGCAAACTTATTTGGTAGAATATCCTCATAGATTCAAGTGAGTAAAATGACCGATGTACCCATTATTACGTACCTAGGCCAATCTGGGTTCAAGTTGGAGTTCAACAATTCTACACTCATTATCGACCCGTCAAATAAGAATTCGGGAGATCATGATGGGGACATTATATATTGCACTCACAAGCATAATGACCACATTGGCGGAGTTGATACTTTCCTTGAACGCAATTCTTCTGCAACTCTTGTATGTAATGAACAGACTGCTGCTAAATTCACTAAATGGGGTGACCGTGTCAAAATTGTGAGTGAAGGGGACACCTACGAGAATGGCCCATGGTCTTTTCAGTTTGCTCTACTAAAGCATGGGCTTTTCAAAGGAATTCAAAACCTTGCGGTGGTCATATCTACGGGTGATTTTTCCTTTGCTCATTGTGGTGACGCGGTTGA
>SDNZ01000026.1 GCA_004524565.1 Candidatus Thorarchaeota archaeon | reverse complement strand
TTAGATGGGTAAGGTGAGTAGATGAACGAATACGATATTGTTATCGTAGGCGCGGGTCCCGGGGGTTCGATTGCCGCGAAAGAAGCAGCAGAAAAAGGTTTCAAGACGATTTTCTTTGAGCGTGGAAGAAAACCGGGTGAAAAGAACTCTTCGGGTTGTGGTCTTGGACCTCGAATGTGGCGCGACTTTGATATCATGAAAGAAATAGGTCCTGATGTGTGTCCTTCAATACGAGAAGGTCGTGCTGCTCGTAACTATTTTGTCAGTGAAGAGGGAGAGGTAACTGGTTACATAATGACTACGCCTACTGCTTCTGTCACGTATGAACCTGCAAAGAGCTGGATAACTCTGAATTGTTACCGAAGTGATTTCGATCCTTGGTTAGCTCAATATGCTATCAATGCTGGAGCTGAACTCAAGACCTCTACTCTAGTCACGGGGCTCTTGAAAGAGGATGGTAAGGTAGTGGGTGTGATTGATGAAAAGGGTGAGAAGTATCGAGGATTTGTGATTGGAGCTGATGGTGCTGTTTCAATGGTCGCACAACAGGCTGGACTCAGAAGAAGATGGAAGCAAGAAGAAGTAACTATAGTGCCACAATACGACTTTGAGTGTTCACCTTCAAAGATTGATGACATAATGGGTGATGAAGCACTAGCTGTTTGGTGGTCTGCAATCTTCCCAGCTGCATATCAGGTATTCTTCAACGGAGGATTCCATATTGGTCTTGGAAACTGGATGACTTGGTGGGATAAGAATCCCATTTATTATCTGAATCGAGTCACAAGTCTGAAGTATTTCAAGAGGTTAGTTAGAATACTTGATGCAAAACCAAGAGAGTTTCAAGCTCATCTTCTTCCATGGCAAGGAAAACCATACAATACCCATACTGACAATGTGATATTAGTTGGTGATGCGGGGGGATTTCCATGCCCACTTGAAGCTGAAGGAATCTATCCCGCAATGATTACAGCTAGATCTGCCATTGAGGCCGCTGCTGAAGCACTTTCGGAAGGTGACACATCCAAAGAATTCCTCTCATTGTATGACAAGAAGTGGATGGCGACCTCTGTGGGTGAAGAGTTCACAGCTGGACCAGAGCTTGCGAGTATATGGAGATCTCTACCATTCAGTCCACACAAGACAATGTCTTGGTTCGTCCCAATGTTCATGGAAATAATTGGAGGAATAATAGACTGGTCTGAACCACATGCTGTTCGAATACGGCAAATTGCAAAACGACTAAAGACGTATCTACCACATGCTGTACCTTTCATAATGAAAGAAGTAATTCCTCTGCTAACAACGGTTCTTGGTGAAGAAAAGATGGAACTTCTTACAGACCCTGAGAAACTACTTACAGAGATGCCGGAGATTCAAGAAGCATTAACTAAAGCATTCATGGATGCTCCTGAGGAGGACTGATAGGTATGAAGATCGATCATAAGAAACTTCAGACAAGAATTCCGGTAACTAGTGATTTCATCAAGATTGACAATACCAAGTGCACTCTTTGTGACCGTTGTCTGATCATATGTGTGATGAATCTCTGGAAGAAACGTGGAGATACTGTGTATCTCGTAGATGACTATGCATCACACTGTTTGGAATGCGGAGCCTGTTATCAAGTATGTGAGAGTGATGCTATAGACTTCAGATTCCCTGATGGTGGAACTGGAATAATCATAGAACAAGGATAAGAACAACAAACCAAGGATGCAAGGAAAACATGAATCAAACCATGAAGGATGCGATGATACAGATTACTGGGAATGATAGGGTTTCAGATGAGGAGAATGTACTCTCACAATATTCAGGTAACTACCCTCCTTCCCTTGTGGTCTGGCCAATTACTACTGAAGAAGTAGTTAACATTGTGAAGTGGGCAAATGAGAATTCAGTAGCACTCGTCCCAACAAGTTCTTTGGGACCAAAATTACGCGGTTCATCTCTACCCAAGGTAGAGAATGCTATTGTTGTTGACCTAAGCAAGATGAATCAAATTCTCAGAATTGATAGTACAAACAAGGTCGCAATGATAGAACCTGGTGTGACCTATGATGAACTAATCCATACCCTCAAACTGGCGGGTTTACGTCCCCTGATGCCGTTCCTTCCCAAGGGGTCCAAATCTGTCTTGGCTAGTTGTCTTGATAGAGAACCTATAACAATCCCGAGATTCCATTGGGATACTCCAGATCCACTCCTCTGCACAGAAACGGTATTTGGCACCGGTGATATTTTCCGTACAGGTGCCGCAGCTGGTCCGGGAACACTAGAGGAACAGTGGGAAGCAGGTCAAGCTCAGAAGAATCCAATGGGACCTTCCCAATTTGACCCATACCGGTTGGTACAGGGAGCTCAGGGTACCATTGGTATTGTAACTTGGATATCGATGAAGTGTGAGAAGTTGCCTGAGATACAGAAATTCTTTCTTGCTCAAGCTGATGATTTGGGAGATTTTCAGGAATTCAATTACGCACTGTTTAGGCGACGTCTTCCTGATGAACACTTCATGCTGAATTCCACTGCTCTATCAGCTGCTCTTGGTGAAAAGAAGTTGTTATCTCCATGGATACTCATCTTAGGCGTGTCTGGTCATGGTGATATTGCTGATGAAGAGTTAGACTACCGAATTGGAGATATCAAAGATATTGCTCGTGAATCGAACGTCAAACTCGAAGAGAACTTGAAAGATGTGAAGTCCTCAGAAATCGAGGCACTCCTGAATAGAGCTAGTGAAGTACCATATTGGAAGATTCGCGCTAAGGGCGAATGTCAAGAAGTTATGTTCACAACCACTCTTGATAGAGTGCAAGAATTCTATCATGTATTCCACGAAGTTGCTAGAGAAATAGGATTTCCCCTGGACCAGATTGGAGCTTATGTTCAACCTATGAATCAAGGCACAAACACTCACGTCGGATTTGATTTGTACTATACTTTGGGAGAGGATGATTCTACTGAGAAGGTGATTATGCTTCTCAGTAGAGGTCAGAAGAAGTTACTCGATGAAGGTGCGTATTTCAGTAGACCGTATGGTGTCATCATTGATGCTGTTTTTGAAAAAGGCTCTCCACTAACAGTTGATGCAATGAAACGGGTCAAGTCGATCTTTGACCCTAACAATATCCTGAATCCAGGAACACTCTGTTTCAAGGAGGTGCCATAATGACTCTCGGCGAATTCGAAGACATGATGGACAGTTGTGTAAGATGTTCCAAGTGTAAGTTCATCCCACAACTTGTGATTCAGAGTAAACGGTTCTCAAGCATTTGTCCTTCCATTGACTACTACAATTTCCATGCATACTCTGGAGGTGGTAGAATGATTACTGCAAATGCATATCATAAGGGTCGAGTAGAGCTGACACCAGAAATGCTTGATGTCATATACCGATGCACAAACTGTGGGGGATGTGAAGTTTCATGTAAGTGGGTCTATGAACTGGAACCCAATGAGGCAATTCATGAGATACGTGTTGCAGCTGTGGAAGCTGGAGCAGGTCCAATGCCCAAGCACAAGAAGTACATAGAACTTGTCGAACGAAATAAGAATCCATATGGTGAAGACCCTGAGAAGAGACCTGCATGGCTAACTGATGAAATCACAACTAACGAATCATCTTCAACACTCTACTTTGTGGGATGTACTGCTTCCTATAGACGTGAAGAGATTGCATTTGCCACAGCAAAGATCCTGAACTCTGCTGGTGAAGACTTTCGATTGATGGGCTCTGATGAGATGTGTTGTGGAAGTCCAGTATATCGTGTTGGTGATCAGAAGAAGGCACTCGAGATTATGCAAGCCAACATTGAACAATTCAAAGAGACTGGGATTGAGAAGATTATCACCAGTTGTTCTGGTTGTTATAACATGCTCAAAGTCGAGTATCCTCGCTTTGTTAAACATGACATTGAGGTTATCCATACATCTCAATTAATTGAAGGTTTCCTAAATGAAGGAAAAATCAAACTCAACGAAATGGTACCAATGAAAGTAACCTATCACGATCCTTGTCACCTGGGAAGAATGGCTGAACCGTACGAGAAATGGGAAGGTGAGAAAATTGAGGTCCTCTCACAGGTGTTCATCTACGATCCTCCTAAACCTGACCGTAGAGGTGCTAACGGAGTTTATGATGCACCTCGAAATGTCTTGAAACAAATTCCTGGTGTTGAACTCGTTGAGATGGAGCGAATTCGTGAATATTCCTATTGCTGTGGGGCTGGCGGAGGTTGTAAGTCCGCCTACCCTGATTTCGCACTCTGGGCTGCAAATGAGCGACTTGAGGAAGCCGAATCGACGGGTGCGTCAACACTTGTATCTGCTTGCCCATTTTGTGGAACTAACTTCCGAGATGGAATTGAATCGCGAGAATCGTCCATGAAATATTTCGACCTAACGGAGCTTGTACTTCGTAGTATAGGAGGTGGCAAGTAATGCTAGAGAAAAATGTCTACGAGTCTTTCATGAAGATAGTTGGAGAAAGAAACATCTCTCAAGATCCTGCTGTGATGGATTCGTATGCTTTCCAGTGGTGCAATGAGATTGAAAGTGCTCAACGAGGGGATGAACCACAGAGATTCGGTGTTCGACCTCTTGCAGTTGTCCTTCCTGCATCAACAGAGGAGGTTCAATCTATTGTAAAGGCTTGCAATGAACACAAAGTCACTTTCAAGGCATTCTGTACCGGAATGGGGCCTTGGGCAGGGGTTAGCGATCCTCGTGCAATTCAGATTGATCTCCGCCGAATGAATAGGATCATTGAGATTGATGAGAAGAATATGTACGCGGTCATTGAGCCCTATGTGATTAATGCAGAATTACAGAGTGAGCTTTTCCCATATGGACTAATGCATCATGCTCAAGGTGCTGGTCCTCAGACTTCTCCCCTTGCAAGTCACACATCATTCGTAGGTCCTGGATTCACTTCGCCCTATACTGGGTTTAGTGGTCGCAATGTCCTTGGCGTAGAATGGGTGCTCCCTGATGGGGAGATACTCCGACTTGGTTCCTTTGATCACAACGGTAAGTGGTTTACTGGAGATGGTCCCGGAATCAGTCTTAGAGGAGTCATGAGAGGTTGGCTTGGAGCTTATGGTGGATTAGGTGTTTTCACCAAGGCAGCTATCCGGCTCTTCTCTTGGCCTGCTCCGAAAGACTGGAAATGGAAGACCAGCGGCACAATTCCTGAATATAATTGGGATATCCCACCATTCTGGAAAATGTTCGTTCTCAATTTCGAGGAATGGGAAGAATACAAAGCAGCAATGTATGAGTTGAGTGACCGAGAAGTGACGATGGTTGCAACAACTTCAGCTCCTGAAGGTCTCGCTGCATTGTTCACCAACACGAAACAGGAAGCAATCGAAACAATATTTGCAGGATTATTAGCAAAGACTCGGAATTACATTGTGATGCTGGTAGCGGCACATACTAGGCGAGAGTTCGAGTTCAGAACTAAGCTAGTTCGATTAATCATGGAGAAATATGGTGGGAACGATCTAATCGAGGAAGGTGTGACCGTTCCAAAACCCATGCACTATGGAGAGACCGTTCGAAACATGCTCGGAGGGCATGCATTCCGATTTTCCAATTGCTTCCAATCGACTCATGGTGGAATGGATACAATTGCTATGGCAGTGCGACTTGCACAATTAAATCAAACAGTGAAACAGAAGTATATTGACAAAGGTGTGATTGGAGATGACCGTGGTCTCGGTGTCTGGATTACAAGCTATGAATCCGGACACATGGCACATATGGAGACCCCAACTGTCTACGACCCAACATCTGTAGAATCTTGTCTTGGTTATGCTGCTTACCAAGATGAGTGTAACCAGATGGACCTAGATGAAGCTCTTGGAATGCCCTTCTTCATCGTTGGTGATGACGTACATAATTTCTACGCAGAACGAACTATGCATTATGCAGATTGGATTCGTAAGATAAAGGCGGCATTCGATCCTAACGGGGTCTCTGACCCTAGTCACTATGTAAAAGGAGACCGAAAGAAATGACTGACAATGTGAACCCTAATGTAAAGGAAGGTTGGACAGGTCCTGGACGACGTGACGGAACCATCCTTCCAATGAAACCCGAAGATGATGCACTACATATCGATGTGGGTGCGAAGAACCAGTTCGAGTGGTGGTACTTTGACGCAACTTTAGAAGGAGGTTATACTTTGGTTGCATTCTTCTATGCAGCTTATCCTAATCCTGGTCTTGACACTGGTAAGATTGCTGTAGAGCTCACACTCCTGAGACCTGATGGTACTAAGACTCAGAAGGTCATCAAGTACAAGAAATCACAATTCTTTGCGTCTAAGGAGGAACCTCATGTCACGATTGGTAGCAATACTATGAAGGCAACATTCACTGAAGATGGGTTCTCAATCTATGAGATCTTTCTTGAAGATGAAGACCTGATGTTCGAATTGACCTACAAAGCACAGGTGAAAGGTTGGATGCCTGGTGACGGTTATTCATATTTTGCCAACCTCGGTTATTTTGCTTGGGTCGTCCCCCTTCCAAGAGCCTCAGTTACAGGACATATCCGAGACGGTGACAAAATGCTTGACGTTAGTGGAGTCGGATATCACGATCATAATTGGCTAGACTTCTCTTTCCAGAGTATCATTGAGTACTGGATGTGGGGTCGAGTATATTCAGAAAATTACTCTGTTGCCTATGCATTCATTCAGTGCAATGAGAAGGTCGATAGGCATGCTGTGAAAGTACTCATGGGCGCTAAGGGAAGTGAAATATTTCTGAGTAGCGGTGAATACGAGTTCACTCAGGAAGACTTTGTGTACAGTGAGGTTGCAGGACACAGTTACCCACAGTCAATCACCATCAATGTCCCTGGAGAATTGGAGATCAAACTCGATGTTGCAAAAGTCCTTGAGCAGGTGAATATGCTAGATAATTTCAATCCTGTGTTAGCATTCCTAGCAAAGAATGTACTTAGATTGAAACCCGGATACTTTCGGTTGAAATCTGACTTTACATTGAAAGCAACTCGCGACCAATTGGAAACAGTAGAGACTGGAAGTACTTCACACGAGGTCGTGACATTCAAACAATTAGGTGCAAGAGAGTAGGTGTACTATTCACTTCTGAATGAGGTCAATGTGTCGATCCCGGTTTCAACTTCATCGGCAGATATGACCTCTCCAGTCAGGAGTTCACGTAAGATTCCAAGATGATGGTCATCGAGCATGTAATCTTGAGTTTCCAAAACGCTGATACTAGCTCTATGGTTCCATTCAGCATCTGTATCATCTATAGCATGAAGGGTTACTACATGATATGGTCCTGCACGACCAATCATCAATTTCACACTACTATATGTTACTTCTTTCATCTCACTACCGACGGATCTAATTGCGTATGCTTGTATGGCAGATATGAAGGAACTGAATAAATCTGGATTGACTCGAATATTCTCTAGACCGATTGATGCTTTTTTCAACCCGCCTTCATCGAGAACGATTATTCCCTTCATCTTGGTCTAGCCACACTTCTATAATTTTATTTGCTATTACCCTCATTTAAACTATTAATGCGTGTGTTAGGAGTCTTTAAAATGCAAGATCTAGTTTGCGAATCATTGACCAAGGAGTTCTCCAACTTCTCTTGCGTACTTTCTCATCTGAGTTACAGCAAGACCCATAGAAGTTAAGTCTCTTGCAGAACCCATGAGTAAAAACTCACCAGCATGGGAAAGAACTACAAATCCTGATTTTCCTCTAACTACGACCTCATAGAGTTCATCAAGTCCTAGTTTACCAGCTGCCATATCTCCAGTCATAAGAAGTGCTGCACTTACTGCCGCCATGAGATCTGGATCCGTATCTGATTCTTCAGTTGCAAAATATGCAAGTTTAACTCCCTGTTTGCTGACTACAGCTATTGCATCAAGGTCTGCATAATTAGTTAAGCCCATGAGAAGCTCGACAAGCTCCTTCTCCTTTGCGGGGTCTATGTGTTGTGACATTTACTTTCCCTCTTGATTCAAATTTGAAATCGTGACTTATTTTGCTACGAGCTTCTTACCCTTCTTGCTTTTTCCCTTGCTCGACTGAGAGTCAGCATCTTCAGCGCCCGTTTCAGATTTGAAGAAGGTGATCAGATCACTTAATCTTTCTTTCATTTCTGCTTTGATTGGGCTGAGAATAGCATCAGGTGTACCTTTCAGTAATTCAATACCAAGAACTCTACCTTCTTTGACAATGACTCGCGGGATGAAACCTTCTGCCATGAAGGTGCCTTCAGGTGGGTCTTTCACCTTCTCAATTCTTCGCTCAATTTTCTCTTGACCGAATACTGCAGTCTTATGTTCTGCGACCGTGTAGAGGTCGTTATAGACGATAACTAATTCTCTTTGATACCCTTCAGGTGGGTCAATACCTTCCATCTCCCTGATCATATCTGCTACTTCGCCTACTGGTCCAGTTGTTATTGGTGCTGTTTGTCGAGGTATTGGTGGAGAACTCGGTTTCGGAATTGGAGGTGTGGGTGTTGTCCTTGGTTCAGGTGTAGTAGTCTGTGGAGTTATAGGTGTAGTTTCTGTCTTTGGTTTAGGAACTGGTGGAGGTGCGGAAGAAGTTTCTGTCGCATCTTCTGTCCTTGGTCTTGGAGGTGCTGGAGGCGGTGCTGTTTCACCTGGTTTCAGTACTCTTGTTGCAGAAGTTGATCCATCCAGAGCTGTAAAAAAAGTAGGAGGTTCTTCACCCTCGTCCAATGGCCGAACCTTGAAATGAAATCCGTACTCTGTCCTTAGATTAGTGGCAACTCGCGCACCAATAAATTTCCTTCTGACTCCTGCTTGACTTCCTTTCCAAAGGTAGATGCTTTTTGTTTCATCATCCACGACACAGACAACAATGGTGGATACTAAATCATCCTTGCTTAGTTCCACCTCATTAAGGGTTCCGTCTTCCAAGACTTCGTAGCCTAAAACCATAATCGATCACTACGTTACAGTTGACCTCGTAGGGTATGCAGTTAGCTAATCAAGACATAAGCCTTGAGTGTATAGCTTTCGCAGAGTTTACTCGCCGTTTGTGGTATATGAGAGTTATTATGCTAGATATGATTGATTGATGTGGAAAAATTCTTACAGTTAGCCCGTTTTGGACATTAAATTTGTGTGAAATAGGCTTATGTGGAAGATTGCAATACGATGTTTGGTCGATTGCAATGAGCGATAAATCCGAGTCTATGAAGACTTTTACACGCCTACTTGAAGAAACCGATAGTTTGAGCTATAAGCAGATACTATTGGGCTTGCTTGGGTCAGCTCTTATTCTTGTTCTTTCCACTTGGGGCGTCTTGACACTGCTCAATTTCGCTCAGATATTCATTGTCGATCTAACCAATGTAGCTCGCTACACAATGTACATGATTCTTGGGTCAATCCTTTCTACTGTAATTGCAATCATAATTGTGGTCGCAATGGTTCGATGGCCACGAATTGTCAACCTTCCTCTCCGAATTCATCGTTTTGCAAAAAGAGGAACTGGAGAGTATTTTCTAAGTCCCGAACCACCTGACCAGTCTTTGAGTACAGTTATTCGTAGGTCTCTCTATGGATCGATTCTTGTCGTCGGTATCGCCCTAACTATATTGGGATTCGACCTTATGGTTGCTGATGCAGCCCAAGTTATTACCGGTGGGACTTACCTGATGCTAGCAAGTATCATTGTTCTACCAATTACTGTGATGGAGTTTTACTTTGGTCCTTGGCTCATTAAAGATTCAGGTCTATTTCATCTGGATGAACGAGATAGGTCTCTAAGTAATGTTGGAGATGACTTGGAAGATATCTTGGAATTCTTTGCTGGAGTGGACATTCTATTCATTCTGTTGGAACTCACCATAAGTGTTGGACCAACAGCACCATGGTTACCTATTTTTGTAATTGTCATTCCACTAGGACCGCTATTCTCCATTGTGATGAATTTCACCTTCATCTTTATGATATTTAAAAAGAAAGCAACAGCTTCAATGATGGAATTCCTAAGTACTCGATATGATGTACCAGATGTTGTTTCCTCACCTGATTATATTCGTAGCAGAGCTATAGCGCTTGTAGAACGTGATTTGATGATGAATCTAGAAATTCCTGAGATTCTTCCACCTGAAACAACCTTTGATGTTGTTCTGGAAGAACCTGATATAATAGACTCGGTCAATATGGATTCTGAATCACTCCCCGAGGATAACAGCTAAATCGGGTTCAAAGAAAAACGATACTTGCTTATCTCCATTCTCTCTGAGCCTTGAAACCAATTCTTCATCATAAGTCAAAACTATAATTGGTCTGTCCTGAAAATCAACAGTGATTTTGAACGAACCTACTTGAGGGAGAATAGAGGTGACCGTGCCAGTTGCGGATGTGATATGCTTTTCTATGACGATTTTGATATCTTCTGGTTTTATGCTGAATTTCACTTCTTCACCAACTTTGCATTCACCTTTTAGAGGAAGACGAACTCCTAAAACATCAACACACAGTTCTCCACCCTCTGTCTGTTTTACAGTTCCTTGCAGAACATTTCCACTTCCTAAGAAACGTGCAACAAATTCGTTAGATGGTCTGTCATAGAGTTCTTCAGGAGTCCCAATCTGCTCAATTCTGCCATCATTTATTATCGCTACTCGATCAGATATTGCAAATGCCTCGTCTTGACTGTGAGTGACATAGATAGTTGTTACCTTCACTTTCTTCTGGATTCTTCGAATCTCAGTTTGTAAGCGTTCTCTAAGTTGAGGATCTAATGCTGAAAGTGGTTCATCGAGAAGAAGTAGTGCTGGCTGCTTTGCTAAGGCTCGTGCAAGTCCTACTCTCTGCGCTTCTCCTCCGCTAATTTCGCTGATTTTTCTAAATAACAAGTCCCTGATACCAAGGAGATCTGCTAGCTCTTCGACTCTCTCTACTGTCTTTTCATGAGACCATTCTGCCATCTCTGGACCGAATGCAATGTTTTGGTAGACCGTCATATTCGGGAATAATGCTACAGACTGAAAGACCATCCCAATATTCCTCTCTCTGGGTGGGATTCCAACCATATCTCGACCATCAAACAGGAGCGCACCTTCTTCAGCCTCAATGAATCCCGCAATCATTCTGAGAGTCGTAGTCTTCCCTGAACCACTCGGACCAAGTAGAGTGAGGAGTTCGCCATCCCGAATGCTCAAGTCAATTGGTCCAATTTTAGTTCCATCTGTGAATTCTCTCACTAATCCTTTGAGATCTATCCTTACCATTATAGTGTGCCTCCCATACTTCCTTCTGATATCTTTTCCATCGCTAGAAAAGCAGCAATGCACAGTACTACTAAAACAAGTGAAGATGCACCTGCTTGAACAAAATGCCTAACTCCAAGATTGTCATAGATTGCAACAGCCAAAGTGTAGTTTTGAGGAAGTGCTATGAACAAAGTTGCTGACATCTCCCCTATAGCCATAGCAAATGCAAACACTGCACCAACTAGAATACTTGGAACAAGAAGTGGCAGTTCTACAAAGAAGATTCGCTGAAGCCTCGAAGCCCCAAGTGAATCAGCCTGATCTAGAATATTTGGATCTATGCTCTTCAATCCAATCTCGATTGTTCTAGCTGTGAATGGAAGTCCGATGATAGTCTGTGCAATCACAATAATTGGCCAGGGATTAATATTGAGTCCTGTTGGCACTGCAATTACTGTCATTAGTCCATATGCTACTGTAATTGATGATATCCCTAGCGGTAGTAAAACCATTGTTGATGAGAGTGCTGGTAATCCCCGTGTCTTTGATTTATGTGCATATGCAAGGGGAATACCAATGATGACGGAGAGAAGAGTTGCAAGTCCTCCATAGAATAGTGAGTTGATGAGGGGTTGTAATCCACCATTTGTCCCGGTTTTTACAAGATAACTGAAACCATCGAAGGTGTAAATCTCTCTGATTGGGTCAAAGAATGCAGCGCGAAAGATGGATGCAATTGGTCCACCAATTAGGACTAGAATCAAAACCAGATAGGTAACAATGACACACTTTTCCCAATTCTTGTATTTACCAAAAGATGCAGTTTGAATCGTTGCTGTAGGTCCGGAGTCAGTATCAGCTACCCTTCCCAATCTGATGTAAGTAACTGCAAGCGTTACTGTAATTAATATCTGAATGAGTGCAAGAGAACTTGCCTCTCCATAATCTGACCATCTGAATGCATTCCATATTTGAACCTCCATAGTACGATATACCCCGTTGCCAAAAGCTAGAACAATTGGAAATGACATAAAGCAAAAGAGAAAGGTTAGAATCGCTGAAGCCGACAGAGCTGGAAGAATATGGGGTAGTGTAATTCTTCTAAATCTAGAAACAGAGTTAGCACCGAGTATCTCTGCGGATTCTTCTAGTTCAGGATTCAATCGTTCCATGGATGCTGATACAAGCAGGATAACAAGTGGTGCGTTGTAGAACGTGTGAGCAAGTATAATGCCCACAACTCCATCAGCGAGATTCATGATTGATGTACTTGATTGAGTCAGAAACATGAGTACTGAATCAATTATTCCGAATGATCCAAACATCTGGATAAAGCCAACTACTACGACGATTGGTGGAAGTACAAAGGGGACAATTATGAGTGCTCGAACTAGAGATTTTCCGTGAAATCTGAGCCTTGCAAGTAGCATTGCTCCGGGTAATCCAACAAGTAGTGCTAGAATTGTGCTAATGCTTGCTTGGACTATAGTGAATGCTAGTGTGTATTGAGTATAGTAAGCAGAAATTGTTTCAATGAAGGATGAGCCAGTACCAGACATGAGACCATATACTATAACACTACTAACCGGAAATATGAGGAAGATGAACATCAAGACAATTGGAAACGCTAATACTACGTATCCCCAAGATTCCTGCTTAATCATTAGCGTCCCTCTTACCCTGGAGTCATTACAGTGTCATATTCGTCTAGCCAAGATTGAAGATTATCTGCTATCTCAGTATTATTGAGTAAGGTATTGAGAATGCTCACTTCATTTGGATGGATTGCATAGTCAAAGACTGCTGGAAGTATTAGATCGGTTCTCACAGGGAACATCCACTGATTCAATGCAATTTCAGATTGGACAGTAGCATTCAGACAGTAATCAATGAATGCTTTTCCAAGATCTGGATTAGGTCCATTCTTTACTAAACCAACTCCCTCAACTTGCATCCAAGCCCAGTCGGTATCTTGATAATGAAACGGTGCAATTGCTGTGTCTGGTGCTGTACCGAGATAATTTGCAGAATATGCGGGATCAGTACCATAGCTCACGAGAAGATGTTTTGTTGGATCCGACGACCACGATGACCATGCTTCTGTCCACCCCTCTTCCACATCGATATTTCCTTCAACTGCCTCCCACCAGTTGGTCCAATCTTCATCCAGAATTTTTTCATAGATTGCTATCTGTGAAAGCAGGAATGCTAGGCCTGGACTGCTGAGATGTGGATCTTCTGTAACTAGGGCTGATGCCAGCTCTGTTGTTGTCAAATCTGCTAACGTGAGGTTATCAAGTTGAGGATGGGTTGTGGTATTGATTGTATTCATCGAGTAAATCAAGGTAACGAGTCCAAAATCGAATGGCGTAAGGTAATGATCAGGATCTAATGCATTCACAAGTGTATCATTAATTAGCGCTAGACTTGGTGATTCGTATGGCTGCAAAACATTGCGAGCTGCTTCTTGCAAGATTAATATATTGTCTATACCGATTACGACATCCGCAACTGGATTTGATGCCTCTGCGTTCAATCGTGATACAATGAAATTAGCATCTGCTTCAAGAACAACAAAATCGATATCAATTCCATATTGTTCTTCAAATGGAGCAAATGCACGTTCAAGCACCACTTCTGCCCCTTCATCACCCCAATCCATGAAACTACTGTACGTGTACACAACAAATCTTGGTTTCCAGAAAGAAAGGATGCCATAGGTTGCAACAATAAGTATAGTGATTATTGTTACAACTACGATTATTGTCTTCGGATTTCTTCGGACTGGGTATTCTGCCATCTTGAAACCTCCAAGGTATAAGAATGCAAGCATTCTTATAACGATTTATATAACAGTGTTATAATTATCTGGAGGTCTTTTCGTGCGGCCACCCTGTGAAATCGTTCAACGAGATTTTCTACGTGCTGTCAGAACCTTCACTGCAAGAACCCTTTCTGAAGAAGGATACTCTCAGACAGAGATTGCTTCTGAAATGCAGATGACCCAAGCTGCAGTAAGCAAGTACCTGAGTCAACCAGTCGTCGAAACAAAACTTGCGAAAGAGATTGAAGTGTTAACAAAGAGGTTGACTGAGATGATTAAGAGTGGTGATGCTGAAGCAGATATGATGGTTCGAGAAATATGTGCTACTTGTATGAGTTCACGTATCGGTTCTACCCTGTGTGAAATGCATCAGAGAAAAGTACCTGCACTGAACGCTGCAAATTGTCAGATCTGTGCACAACTTCTTGGAGGAAATGATATCGAGCTTTCAAAGAGAGCTATCGTTATCAGCGATTTACTAGAATCTCTCAGAATAATCGAAGCATCTGAAACCTTCGTAGCTATCGTTCCACAGATTCGTGCAAATATTGTAGCATGTGATGATTCCGCACAGGATTCTAAAGATGTAGCAGGTGTACCCGGTCGCATTACCGTAATTGATGGACACGCGAGAGCACTTGTAAGTCCGCAATTTGGGGCTTCAAGTCATACTTCAGAACTTCTTCTTAGTGCCATGAAGAAATGGTCTGGAGTCCGATCCTGTTTGTATGTATCGGGTAGGGACTCGGTAATTACAGCTGCAAAGAAAGTGGGTTTTAGAGTGGTGTCGCTCGTGAAGTCTGAAAGTAATTCTAAGAAAATTGTTAATGCTCTCGACTTGGTGCCAAAAGTTCCAGGACCTAAAACAGAATATCCCGCAATTCACTCTCCCGGAGATTATGGTGTTGAACCAATATTGTATCTGTTTGGTCCAAATTCTCGTAATCTAAGTGAGAAGTGCGTGAAACTTAGCGAATCGATGAAATCATGAGAACGTGTCTTACAGCGTTTTATTTTGACATTCCAATCTTTTATCACAGTCAGGGGAATCTATGATGGTCCTAATACGCCAAGGAAAGATGAAGGATTGCACCGACCTATTTGAAGTGTATCAAGGTACTCGCTGGTTTTATAGAACCAGAGAAGGTGGATACACTACTGTCGAGCAAATCAAGGAAGAACATCGTGGTGCTGCATTTTCTCGTTGGGGTTGGTTAGTGGCTGAAGAAAAAGGCAAGGTCATAGGAGAGATTGTTTTCAGAGATGAAAAAAATCCAGTCGCAGGGAAGATTGGAATCATAAGAAATCTCGATATAGATGTAAGATATCAGAAAGCTGCTGTTGGGACGAAATTGACGTTGGCTGCTGAGACTGCCATGAAAGAGAAGAGAATCGTTCGAGTAATTGCTACAACACCACCTGCTGCGTATAACTATTGGATGAAGGTCAAATATTTTGCGCGTGGTTCAATTTCTAATCTCAAACTATCTCTGAGCAAAGTACCAGAAATGAAAACTCCAAAGGTAAAGACCGTGAAGCTGAAGAATCCGACAAACTTACCAAAATCAATGAAGTTCTCCAATACTGCATATCCTGGTTCACTTACAGAGATGGCTGGGGACGTGATTGATGGACGACTAAAGGGGAGCTTATTTGAATTTACAAGTGACAGTCGAATTATTGGTGTTGGTGTTATAGTAAGAAAGGATGCAAAGACCGCCAGTTTTGTTGCTGATGTGACAAAGAAAGGACTTGATCAAGCTGCCCTAGTAATCTCAAGAACTGCTAGAGCTGCTGTACCCTGGAAAGTAAAATACGTTGAAACAACTATCCCAAAGGACCAAATTGGCTTATACACATCTTTCGCCAAATGGTCCTCTGAGTTGTCAACGGATATTCCAGTGACCAAGCTGTTGTGAGTCTATACTTCTGGTTCTTCGATTATGAATGGTAGTGCCCAGTTTGTGAAGACTAGAGTTCCACCAATCGCCCAGATGCTTGCCATATTGACATGCCAAAGTAAGAATGGAATACTTGATATTCCTAGAACAAAGAACGCACCAACGACAACCACAGCAAAAATCGCATCGACCATTAGTGCAGTCTTGATCGAATATCCTTGTTTCTTTCGAAATAGAGGAATAATCAACGCAAGTCCAACAAGAATTCCAATACTTGCAATTTCTTCAACGCGAAGTGAGGCAAATCCAAAGACCCGTTCTACTTGAGATGAATCTCCCTCAATAGTAGTCATGACAACTCTGACTGTGTGCTCTGTCTTTGCGTATGCTCCAACATCAATAGTGAATGTGAAAGTTCCAGAACTGACATCTTCTGTAATGTTATTGTAATTCTCCAATATCACATCATCAACAAAGACTTCTATTGTGAGTTCATCCCAATCAGAATCTATATCGATAACGAATGTTGCTACTCCAGTCATTACACTATTCGTTGTTGCATATCGGATAATAGGAGCTCCCTTGTTATCAATCACTATTATCACTGAGGCTCTCCATTCATGACCAATGGCGTCTCTGCCCAAAAGCATGAGTACATGCTCACCCTCTGGATAGACTGTTGTATCGAAACTTATTGGGTTTGTTCCCGGGTACACCGTGATATTTTGAAGACCTGTTACAGGTTCCCCATCAATGTAAAACGATACAGTGACATTGTCATCTGGTGTCGTCACTCTGACTGATAATTCTCTAACGCCGGAAATTATCTCATAATTTGCAAGACTAAGTACCCAAAGTCTGACATAATCCAAGAAGATGAGGGTAATCTCAGTAGTTGAGGAGGCGTTCTCACCAGTGAATGCAGTGATTCCAATGATGTGGTGCCCATTGTCATATCTGCTAGAATTAAACGTGTAGTTGAATGCTCCTGAAACGATGCTAGTGGAATTGAACTCCTCTGTTATTTCTCCATCCACTGTTATATTGAGATATAATTCTGGATGGGTTGTTGTGATGTTCAGCCACAAATCTGTGAGCCCGGTAATTGTTGAATCTGCTGAGGGTCCCAGAATAACTATTGCTGGTGCAAGATGATTGTTGACGTTGAATACAAGTGTGTAGATTGCTGATGCATCTTCACCAGTAACATTGTAATAGAACAATAGTGTGAAGTTCAGCAAGCCCTCTGAAAGTCCAGTTGTGTTTATCTGTACTATTTGATTCTTGATACCGATTGAGGTCTTGTTGTATTCGTGAATCATACCATCTACAAAAAGGGTGAATTCTAGAGGCTCATAATCTGACCCAATTTCAAGATACAGATCAAAGACGCCGGAAACATCGGTTTGATTTGCTGGGGACTGATGGTCGATGGCTATTGGCTTACCATCATTATCAACAAGATACAGCAGATACATTGTTTCAAAGAAGTATGTTGCCAGTACATCATATTGGAAGAATAGAGTGAAGTTATCATATCCTTCAATGAGTGTGCTTGTATCAACAATGACACTGATATCTCCTGTTCCAACAAACTCTGACGAGTAAATCTCTCCATCAATATATACTGTAAGGTTGAGTGTTTCAACATCAGCAGTAACGTTTAGGTCAATACTTACGAGTCCACTAATCTCACTCTCGTTTGCTGGGGTGTAAAGTGCGACACTGATATCGAACCCGTCGTTATCCACATAATAGAGTAGATAGACGGACTCCCTCTCAGCTAATTTCTCAAAGAGTACTGTGAAGTTTAGCATCCCTTCAGCAAGGGTAGTAGAATCGATTGAGCTAATTACCTCAGTCCAGCTTGTACTGGCTGATATGTTGACGTGGTCGTATGCAGGATAGATTGCACCTTCAACGAAGAGGGTAAGGTTGAGAGAAGTAAAATCTGAGCCCATATCCAGTGTAATATCAAATGTTCCTGATACTGTGCTTCCATTAGCTAAACTTACAAGTGATGCTGTAATGTTCGGTGAATCATAAGCAGCAGGATTTAGAATGTCTAACTGAGTGCTCATGGGTTGTTTCGTATCAACATTGCTTGTAAATGTCTGAACTTGGGTCGAGCTCAAGATCATGAATGTGACAAACATGAGCGCCAATATTCTAGTTGTTTTACTCATTCTGGTGCCTTCCTGATACCCAGTAATCGCTTATCGGGCGGATGGCCCCAGAAAAGTTGGACTACTTAAAAGCGTAGCGCCAGTTGTAGGGTCGTACAAGAGTTTGCAGATGTTGCTATTCACCATCTCGAATTAGTCTCTGAATATTGGTCACCCTACGAATGATTAGATATAGTCCAATAAGGGGGGACGAAGAAAAAGAATAACACGTTCGAGAATGGCCAGATTATTTGAGTTACTCCAACCGTGAATTCTAATTTTTTCCATTGAAACATCATGCATAGTTTTTTGATTTTCTGACAAATGAAACTCCTCGTGTTTGGATGGACAAGGGAGCATTTATTCCTGATGATATTGAATTTCCAATTTTTATCAAAATATGTAGTCTTTTAAGATACGGACGTTCCTATAGTCAAGCAGTTGCACGGTGGAATCCTCGACATGACCATTGACGAATCTAAGACCCCTATGATTGAAATCTGGACTCATTCTGATAAGTTATCAAAGAGAGTCCAACGACTCAGAGACCACTTCTACTCTTTTCATGAGCGTGAAGAAACAAATGAACCATATTCCTTCACGACAGGTACTGATTGGGATGAAGTATACTCTGTACATGATTGGGCAAATGAACCTGCGATCTACCCATTCTTCGCATCCATCAATCAGACTCTCAAGTCAATGGCTATCAAAGTTGAACTCCCTGACAATTACTGGGAATTTGGGCTTCCAATGAGGAGAGCAATCTTCTTTCATGAGGTCATGACATGGTACATGCCCACATTGATTATCGATGGAGAGTTGATAGTTGGATTCAACTTCAATACTGCATTATCGAGGTCCCTCAATAAATCCGAAACAAAAAGTCGGAACAAAGAGATGAAGACTTATTTCAAAGAAGCAAGTCGACTGAATGAGATCGGTCTGGGTACTGCTTCGTGTGTACCAGGCCACCTAATCCCAAACTATGCAAAGGTCATGCGAATAGGTTTCAAAGGTATTGTTGCTGAATATGAAGAATTACTAAAAGGTGATCTATCCGCGGAACATCGAGAATTCATTGAATCACTGATTCTTAGTTGTGAAACTGCAAGAAATGTCAACAAACGATATGCAAAGAAAGCTAGTGAGTTAGCGAGGTCTGAAACGGACTCGAAACGCAAGGGAGAACTAGAGTATATCGCAAAAATCTGCAATAGAGGTCCTTGGGAAGTTCCTGATTCCTTCTGGGAAGCTCTTCAATCGCTATGGATAACTCATATGCTTGTAATGGCTGCTGAGTCTTATCCAGGTGCAGGGCTCTCTCACGGAAGATGGGATCAATACATGTACCCCTTTTACAAGAAGGATATTGAATCAGGCCTGCTTACCCGCGAGCAAGCAAAGGAACTAATGCAGTGCTATTGGCTTAAGCACAATTATGTTTATGATTACCAAGGTAAGCTTGGAATCAATCAGGGTATCAATTCAAGCTTTGGTCAGCTCATGACCCTAAGTGGGTGTGGTCCTAATGGTGAGGATCTCACCAACGATCTGACTTGGTTGGCATTAGAAGTTATTGAAGATATGAATCTCTTTGAACCCAAACCCAATGTACGATTACACAAGAACACACCCCAGGATTTCTTGATTCGGGTGTCTGAAATGGTTGCTAAAGCTCAGGGGTCTCCATTCCTCATGAATTTTGATGAGCATAGTATCGAAGGAATGGTTTGGCAGGGTGTCCCACGTGAAGAGGCGTGGGATTATGGTATTGTCGGATGCTTGGAAAATACCATGCAAGGGAATGATCGCTCTGACACAGTTGATGTCAACCTCAACTTGGTAAAAGCTGTTGAGTTTGCAATGAACGATGGCAAAGACCTAGCAACTGGAAAACAGATTGGAATCAAAACAGGTGATCCACGTTCCTTTAGCAGTTATGAGCAATTCATTGATGCTGTAAAAATGCAAATTGTCGAAATGATCCGTCTTCTCACCGAAGCTGGTATCATGGCAGATACAATACGGGCAAAGTATCAACCTACTCCATACCTTAGTGCACTCATGGATAAATGCGCAGAGAATGGAAAAGATGTGAATCAAGGTGGTACTGTTTGGAACTTCAATACTGTCGAAGGAATGGGAATTGCAACTCTTGCAGACTCCGTTGCAGCTGTGAAGAAGATGGTATATGAAGATCAGAAAACCACAATGTCAGAACTGGTTCAGGCCATAGAAGCTAATTTTGAGGGTTATGAAGAACTGCGTCAGCTCCTTCGTTCAAAGGCTCCGAAATTCGGAAATGATGACGATTATGTTGATAACATTGCTAGAGATCTATCAATGTTCTGGGCAGAAGAAGCTTTCAAACACGAGAATCCGTATACTGGTCGACACTTCAGAGCAGGATATCTATCTTGGAACTATTTCATTCCTTTGGCTCCCCTTACTGCAGCTACACCTGATGGTCGAAGAAGAGGTGAATTCATCTCTGGTGGTGTTGGAGCTGTTCAAGGCATGGACTCAAAAGGACCCACTGCATCTATACGATCAGTTGGTAAGCTCGGACTGGAAACCATACCTAACGGTGCTAGTCATACTATTACTCTTAGTCCTTCAATGGTAAAGACTACGGAACATGTTGAGAAGCTAGCATCTCTACTGAGAGCATACAACGAGGTCGGTGGGACTGCCCTACAAATCAATGTCATCGATGGTGAAACCCTTCGTGAAGCACAGAAGAATCCTGATGCGTACTCAAACCTGATGGTTCGTGTTACTGGTTACAACGCTTATTTCACACAAGTAGGGCGAGAACTCCAGGAAGAGATCATCACTAGAACGGAGCACTCCCTATAATGACATCCACAGGTATTGTGACAAATATCCAGAGGTGTTCTACTGAGGATGGTCCAGGTATTAGAACAACTGTGTTCTTCAAAGGTTGTCCCATGAAATGTGTCTGGTGTCATAATATCGAAACAATTGACGCTGATCCTGTCCTTGTCTGGTACGCAGTGAAGTGCATTGGCGACCAGGGGTGTGTACGTGCATGTCCCGAATCCGCTCTTGAGCTCACTCCTGATGGAATGAAAATTGATCATGATAAATGTCAAGTCTGTGGGACTTGCGAAGAGGTTTGTCCAACAGGTGCAATGAAGGTAATGGGTACACACTGGACGTCTGATGATTTGGTCGAGGAATTATTGCGGGACAAGATCTTCTTCACTACTTCAAACGGGGGTGTAACTCTTTCTGGGGGCGAAGCAACATATCAATCAGAATTTGCAATTGAGGTGGCAACTGGACTACAAGAACATGGAATACATGTTGCACTCGATACTTGTGGATATTGTAGTGAAAAAGTATTGCGAGAACTGCTTGAACATGTAGATATGGTTCTGTATGATTTGAAAGTAATGGACCCTAAGAAACATGAGGAGTTCACTGGTGTTCCTATTGATCGAGTTCTAACTAACGCACGAATCATTGCGGAAAGTGGGAAAACCATTTGGATTAGAACTCCGATAATTCCTGAACATACTGATAGTGAGGAAAATATACGTTCGATTGCCAAATTCATAACTACACAAATGAAGAATGTTGAGCGATATGATTTACTCGCCTTCAACCGGATGTGTACTGACAAGTACAAGCTCTTTGATTTAGAATATCCATTGAAAGATGCTGATTTGATAAGTAAGGAGACTATGGAACATCTGGCAAAAATTGCTAGAGAAGAGGGTGTATCCCAAGTTGCATGGTCTGGAATGACGAAGAATTCTAAGAATCGAACCACAATTGAAAACCTGGAGGAAAGACCCTGTGCCAACTAATGTACTTGATAACGAACTTGTAGAAGCAATGAAAATTTTCGAAACACCTAAATTCCTAATCACAAAGGATGCGAACAGTGAGCCCAACTCAAGCTTGATCATGTCATGGACTGTCTATGATGGAAATACATTGGTTTACGGAGATTTTCTCAGTGAAAAGACTCGTAAGAATCTCAACACTGGAAATAACCAGATCTCAATCATGGTCTTTACCATGGGATTAGATAGTTGGCTTATCAAAGCAGATTTTGAGTCATTTCATTGGAATGATGAAATTTACGAGTTTATTGCACAGACACCTTTATTCCGGTATAATCAATATACCAATGCTAGAGGAGCTGGTGTAGCTGAAGCTATCTCATCGAGCGAGAAGTACGGAATTTCAAAACTATCTGTACTCTCTTCATTCATCAAGGCAAAGATGGCAAAAGGGAAAGTACCAGTGATTGAATCAGCAGAGGGCAATATGCCTAAGAATATCTTTGATGTCTTCTCACAGATGGCTGCGGTCAAGGTTCTCGCTTTCATTGATGAGGATGGGTATCCAGCTGCATTCCCAGAATTTGGCATGCTGCCTGTATCTACCAATGCAGTGTTTACGAAACGAACCCAAGAACAGAAACGCGGATATTCACTTCGTGATGGCCAGCGAGTAGCAATTTCACTCGTTTCTCTTGAACCGGCGGCTTTTCAGATGAAAGGAATATTCCACGAGATAGATGCGAATAATGCCTACATCGCTCTTGATAGAGTGTATGCCTGTTCACTTCCACGACCAGGCGTCCGTGTTGACCTTCCTATGCTCACAAGAGAGGAATGATTCAGAGTTTAGTCACACCGTAAGCCTTTTTGTAGGCTCGCAAAGAGAAAGTTTCGGTGCAATCTATGAAAACATGGGAGTATTCCTCGAAGGATGGAAGGCCAATTTTGATTCGTACTGCTGAACGTGGTGATGCTCCGAATTTGCATGAAGGTTTTCGTGCAGTTGTTGAAGAGGGTACCTGGTTGCCAACCTTCTCAGCAAATTCTCATATCTCAGATTGGGTTCACTGGATTGATAAAACAAAACACAATCGAGACATTCTACTCATAGCTTTCATTGATGATCAATACGCTGGTCACCTCACTTTGCAGCCTGAGGAATGGAATGCCTCTCAACATGTTGCTAAGCTCGGAATCATAGTCCTTAAGGCACATAGACATGTAGGTGTGGGACGTTCTCTCATGTTAGCTTGTGAAGAATTCGGACTTGAACATGATTTTACAAAAATAATCCTCAGCACTTTTGACGACAATGTTGTTGCGAAATCTCTGTATTTACATCTGGGTTACAGAGTAGTTGGGATTCGTAAGAATCATTTCAACATGCCATCTGGCTTCATTGATGAGCTTCTCATGGAGAAGGAGCTTGTATAGCAACTATTCAATTTCTCCAAATTAATGCCTTGAAGCTTCTTCCACGTTTCATTCCAACTGATTCATACAAACCAATTGCTTTCTTATTCTCTGCATGAACTCTAAGCCTAGCCTGTTCATCTCCTCTTTCTTTCAGGGTTACAAGGGCATAATGCATGATTTTTCTTCCATACCCCTTCCCTCGGTGTTCAGGCGCAACTCCAATGTTTGCGATATTCAGTCCTTGGGGACTTAGATCTAGGATTCCAACTAATTCGTCCTTATCATAGACATAATTGAGACTAGTTGAGTTGTACCAGTGATCAATGAACTGCTCTGGAAGTCCCTTGATATTTCCGAATACGATATCAATCATATTATCATGAGACCCACTCATGAACTTCATTAGATCTTCAATAAAATCTCCGACAACTTCTCTTTCTACCTTTACGTATCTAAGAGTTGATGATTCGCCTTCATAGTCGTCCAAATCTAGCAACATGCGCAGGCTATGTGCCATTTCTACATAACCAATACTCATGAAATGTTTAACAAGATTATCATGCTCTGCTGGTATATCTATGAATGAATATGCAGCATTGCATTCCTTTGCCATTCTCAATGCTGCATCAGCGAATTCCTGTAGAATGTCTATAGGCATCGAATAATCAATAACCAAGATAATTGACATTGGGGTGCCTATCGGTTCAATCAGTCTGATTGGCTCTTCAGATAACACAACAATGCCAACAAGTTTTTGATCATGTACAAATACCTGATAGGGCACTTTTCTAGCATTGTATCCTCCAACATATGGTTCGAGAGCTTCTGTATATTCCTCTAGTCTCAGGTCATCGTGAGCATAGTCTTCCATTGTTCTCACTCTAGATATGAGGATGATTTTCATTTACTATTAATTGGTTTTGGACTTCGCAATCGAACCTAATGTAGGAAATTGAAGAAACGAAGGGCTTTATAGAAGGAGTGCCTATGGAAAAAGAATCACTGGACCCTTTTCAAGTGGTGCTTGCATATGTGGCGTAAAATTGTTGACTTCTTTAGGGATAGTCCTCAGAGGCTCAAGGTAGCTCAGGCTATTGTCCGTCATGGATTCAGTGTTGAAGGTCCAGGTCTGATAAAATGTGGTGATATCCGCATACCCCTCAAATCGCTTGGGGCTGCTCTAGATCTTGATAGACGAACAGTACGGGCTACAACTGAGGATATCTGTAAAAAATCTGATTTGTGCGATTTCTTCAAATTGTTAAAACCCGCAGGTCCATCTCTTGAAGGAGTTCGTGGTCTCCTGGGATATGGTGTTGTAACGATACTTGTTGAGTTTCCTGATTCTCCTGGAATAGTTTCTGCAGTGACTTCAATGATAGCCGGTCATGGTATTGCTATACGGCAAGTTCTTGCTGAAGATGTAGCAATCTATCCAGAACCATGTCTCAAGGTTATCACAGAGACCCCTTTACCTGGAAGTATCATACGAAATCTATCTGATATCAAAGGTGTCAGGAAAGTCATTATCGACAAGTAATAATTCATAGGCCTTATTCCTAACCTTGAAAAGGCGTTATATCTGCGAGGGTTAGAGTGTTTTCTAAATGGACGCTGCCCCAAAATCTGAACAAGATATGGATTTCATCAATGAAGATCAAGATGATGCCACTCAGAGGGGTATGCGCCAAGTTATTATGCTGGCATTTTCATTGAGCATTCTCCAAATTGGGTTTGGGTTTGTGACTCCCGTCTTTCCTGTATACATCACGGAATTAGGTATGGGTGGAATAGAACTGGGGGTGCTAGCAGCATCTTTTGCTCTTTCACGAATCCTGCTTGCTGGACCCCTCGGAAGACTTTCCGATAATGTTGGTAGAAAGAAGATACTCGTATATTCATTACTTGGATTTGCAATTTCCAATTTAATTTACGCTGCCGCTCAGGATGCATGGGTGATGATTGCAGCTCGTGCAATGGAAGGAGCAGTATCCGCTGGTTTCTTTCCAGCTGCTAATGCTTTTGTTTCTGACGTGACCACTCCCAAAAATCGTGGTACTGCAATGGGA
>SDNZ01000161.1 GCA_004524565.1 Candidatus Thorarchaeota archaeon | reverse complement strand
TGGACTGAGGAACAGAAGCGTTACGCCACAGCATACATGGAAGGAACATAAATCGATTATAAAAGTGGGAGATTATCTCTCACTTACCCCCTTCTTTTTTGCCCTTATCTTTCTGTAGATGAGCAACATCATCCTCAAACGCTGTTTTTGTTTGCCACCGAATTGATTCTAGATTTTTTATGATTGAATAGCGAATTGGTCATAGCTTTACCGTTCCGATCTCGAGATGTCACCGTCGTTTTACTATAACAACTAGAACTAGAACAACCACTACCACCACAGATGTCAAAATAGATACAAGTCCCCAGTCAATTTCTATTGTAGTTTCTGTAAGTGGGGTAGCGCCTTCTAATCGAAGTGAAAGCTGACTTTCGTAGTTATCGTCCATTCCTGGATGAGGTGCTTCAAAGTTGTTCCATTCCTCAATGTATGAGTCATAGGGATACACATAGTCTTCATAGTATGCACGCGTGAGGGGGTATGCAAAACCATACGCTTCCTCCACAGTCACATCGCCATTTGAATCGATATCAGCAGAGATGTTGAGTAATGCATTCGTGAAGAAGTGATTCCATACACATCCAATTATGGGAAGTCCTTCCTCTTCAAGACCAGCCCAAGAGAGTTCATCTGCTCCAACCGCAGATATAGCAATCTCTGGATTAGGGTCATTCGCAACCAGTTCTGTGAATCTACCAGCTAGACATGAACTGATACATAGCAATTTGTTTTGACTGGGAATCTGTTCCCAGGTGTCTACAAAAGTATCATTTTGAGCAATCGTGTTATTCAGCCACACTCCGTGAGCTGCGATGAATAGGAGGGCAACATCGCTTTCATCAGTGTTATCAATGAGAAATTGAATAGCCTCCACTACTTCAGCCAGATAGAATACCTCATTCACAATCAATAGGTGACTCTCTTGCCAACCAAGGGTTGTTAGTGTATCCACCCACCTATGTGTGTCATTATAATCGGTCGGTATGTCTGTCCAACCATCCGGATATTCGTTAATCTCCAATATGGCTGCCCATCCTTCTCGTGTATCCTGTGCGAGTTCAAAGGCAGAAAAAGATGGTACGAATAATGGAGATGCAACCATTGTGATAATTAGAAACATACCAGTTAACCAAATACATCCCTTATGCAAAGCATCCACCTAATTTATCAATCTAAAATCAAAATAAAAGAGATTTAGATTCACGCAAGATCTGCTACTTCTGAGGGCATAGTATTCCGTTTATGCTCATAAAACCATCTGGATAGAATTAATCATCTGTTAATTCAAAAGTAGAAGAAATACGGGAGATGATGGGGGACTCGCCCCCATCCTCATATTTTCGCAACCTAAAAGAGAATCAATAATCGGATTGATTCCCCTACTAACTTTTTTCTAAATAGAACCAGGATACTGTTTGAAATAATAACCTGATTTCTTCAGGTTTTAATTCTCTCGACATCTTTCTCAGATATGACTTACATCAATTGGAAATAAGGTGTTACTTATGGTATAGAATATAGTTAGATAGGACTAAACCCAACCATCTATTTTTTGCCAAAAAAGTACATCACTGATGCTGCTGCAGATCCATAATCTCTAACTCTTTCTTTGAGCGAGTCTCCCTCTTTTCTGAGTTCATCATAAGATGGATGCGTACATATCTTCTCCAAGTCTTCATCGATTTCTTTGAGTATAAATTCGATATTGTCAGCCCGTCTTGGATTTTGGCATTCTCTTACATCTTCACAGAATAAACATTTGACAGACCATGATGATTCAAAGACATCTACATTACTCAACCCGATCCTATTTATCAAATCCTTCATTTTCTGACGAGTTAGAGTTTCGAAATGGGGTATACCTAGGAGTGTGTCGATTTTCACATCTAAATGGTGCACATCCCTGTCCACAATTTGAGCTGGAGCCTGTGCTCCATCAGAATACATCTCTTGGATGATGAAATAGCCTCCAGGTTTTAGCACACGATACATCTCAGCCAATACAATATCGATATTTTCTAGATGATGAAGTGAATATGACATACATACCGTATCAAAATAACTATCCTGAAAAGTCATTTTTTCTGCATTCATCACAACGAAATTAACAGGCGCATCTTTGAGATTCTCTTTTGCTTTTTTCAAGTCATCTTCTGAAATGTCGATGCCCGTGAATGAATGGTAGTTGCTCAGAACGATCATCAATGTTTTAATGAAATCGCCAGTTTGCGTACCAACATCAAGAACATGCCCACCAGATATAGTTTCGAATTTATCTCGGACTTCGAGTGCACCTGATTGTCTGAGCCCAACAGGTAGATCGGCGATCAATTCATGATTCTCCAAACTATATTTGGATGCGAATTGAACATCAATCCTTCGAATAGAGTAAGTTTAACCGAGCTTCAACTTGAAGGTCTTCTCGAATTTCTGAAGCTTAGGTGCAATCACATAGCGGCAATATCCCTGATTGGGATTATTCTTGAAATAGTTCTGATGATAGTCTTCAGCAGGATAGAACTTGTCGAAAGCAGTTATCTCTGTGACAATCGGTTTCTTCCAGTTTCCACTAGCATCATACTTACTCTTTACACGTTCCGCGATCTCTCTCTGTTCTTCAGTATGATAGAAGATTGCAGATCTATACTGAGGACCGTAGTCATTACCCTGACGATTCAATGTAGTGGGATCATGGGTCTCAAAGAAGACCTCAAGTAGATTCTCGAATGAGATTTGGTCAGAATCAAACTGAATCTGGCAGACTTCTGCGTGACCAGTAGTACCAGTGACAACTTGTTCGTAGGATGGATTTTCTACATGACCACCAGAAAAGCCTGAAACGACTGATTTTACACCTTTCAATTGCTGGAACACAGCTTCAGTACACCAGAAACATCCTGTCCCAAAAGTAGCTATTTCCATAGTGGTTATTTTACGTATGAGTTAATCAACTAACGGAATGAGGAATTATTCCTTTGCACCTATGAAGATTCCTTCCTTATGGAGGCCAAGTTCAATAAATTGAGCAGAGAGACCACTTTCCTCCATCAGTGAGAGGAATAGGCTTCTTGGAAATGCACTCATAGGACTTGGATCTATAAAATGTTCAGGACCTCTATCACGGGTTGTGATTAGGAAATTAAAATTTAGATAGACAGTATCACCTTCTTTTGTGCTACGATTTACTCTTGCTATCTTAATCTCAGGTAAATCAAGGCAGATGAGTCCTAATGATCCCTCACGGAAGGATTCCTTGGTGAACATAGGCTCTATTATGACGACTCCACCTTTGTCAGTATGCTTTGAGAAGGCACAGATTGCTCGTTCTAATTCTTCTTCTTTAGTGAGATATCCAATAGAACCAAACAGGCACGTAATGACATCGAACTTCTGTCCTAGATTCATCTCAACCATATTTCCTTGTACAAATTTAATATTAGGACACTTCTCTCTTGCAACAACTAGCATTTCTTCACTTAGGTCAAATCCCATCGCATCATACTTGTCCTTGAGATGCATAATATGAGTGCCAGTTCCACAAGCTACATCTAACCAACGAATGCCTTCAGATTTCTTATACTGCTGAATGATATCATGTAGTTTTGCAGAATTTCCTTCATGGTCGATTTGTCTGTACATTTGATCGTAATAAGGAGCCAATCGTGAGTAGAAATCCGCCATGACTTCTCAAATAATGGAACTCCAACATAAATCATCTGGGGAATACATCATTTTCAGTCACTATCTGTTTTGGTTTCAAATGAGAATACATCAAACGAACTACGTATACACCAAAACCTAGTAGGCCAAGGAAAATACATGAATTGTAGACAAATCCTAACTGAAAGATACCAACAAACGGATTGGCTATTAGAGGATAAAAGGGATTCATCTCAGGGTAGAGTAATGAGTCGAGAAAGACATGGGAGTATGTGCCAATTATACTTGCAGGGAAAATGTGACGAAAGGATGATTCCTGATGCAATCCAAAGACAGACACGATCTTGTTGAGATATCCTCTCATTGGCCAGATAACAAGAGAGAGCAGAATAGCTACAATCGTTGCACCAAGGTAGGTATGAAAGAACCCATGAGCTGCAAATGGTAGATTGAAGATTACCACAGTAATAGGTTCTATGTCAAGAATGACAGATGCAACCATTACTGTAGAAAAATCAAGAAATGGAAAGAGAAATACACCTAGCAACAATCCAGGTCCGAAATGATATGGAGTGAAAGGCATAACTCAATCACGATGTAAGTGGTGAACTCACTCATATAAGTGAGTAGAACAGATAAAATATGTACTAGGTAGCTACTTCTTTGTATTCAGGTTGTCCTCTGTTTCATTTTTCTCTGAATCTTCTTCAGGTACAAAACTTACAAATTCACTCCCAGGCCCATCTTCATGGATTCTAATCATAGAGATCCAACCCATTGGAATGATGCTGGAGTATACAGGCCTCCTTGGTCCAACCATGAAGTAGTCCTCCCCAACATGGATAATCCGTACTCCATGGGTTTCTGCAACCATCTCATCTCTATCATCTGCATGACCATATGCGCTAGAACAGAGGTATACGTCGACAACACTCTCAGACTCTGCGAGGTAATTCAACATTCCTTTCCAATCTATTCCAAACTCAAGCGTGCTTTTTGCGGTATCCATTCCTTTTTGACCTCCAGTCTTGGTCCTTTCATGATACTATCTGTATAGAACATATAAGACTCCAGAGATTTAACCAAAAAACTCCAGAATTCATCACCGCATGGCAAATATTGCCATACGCGTCTATGAAAAAAAGATCTGGGGAAGCAATTCTCACCACGAGAGGAACAGAATCATTGCTAGCAGACTCGACCAAGAATCAGTTATACCTAGCTCAGCCTAGCCAAATTCGGTCATTGAACGACTCCCCCAAATTAAACTAGATAGGAACAACAAATGGGGAATCTTTCAGTAAACCATCGTGATCTCCTAAGGATGGGCACCGAATGTTCTGCATATATGTTTGTCTTTTTTTTCACGCTTTCTCAGAGTCTATATCCGCTCTATCACGAAGCTGATGTCGAATCCAATCCACTGGTGCACGTAAAGCAAATCGAGGACCAGAAAATCTCATCACTCGGCGAATCTCTTCACGCATTGTAGGATTATAACAATGAACGGGACATTTCCGACAAGTTGGTTTATCCTCTTTATACTGGCATCGTTCCAATCTCATATGAGAGTACTCTAACAGATTTTGGCATTCTGAACAAAGAATTTTCCTAGAAGACTCATGCTTCTTCTCGCAATATAGACGAATGAATTTCTCAACGGTCTCTTTCTCTTTCTGTATCTTTGGACCGATGTTATGAGAATTCGATTCATCATGCATTCTAATAATCACCGATGTTTCGTAGAATGAAATAGACTAGTACATTTCAAGAAAAAGGTAGTGACATCCCCTAAGACAATGCTTAAGATAGGGAGAAATTCGCAGCTTTCCACAGCTCCGGGGTAATGTCATGGTCCAATACTGTTCAATGGTCAAGGGTGCCTGTCGCGGTAATTCTTGTGATTTCTGGGCGAGGATAAAGATACGCAAGCTCTCTCTGGATGAATTAGTTTCGAATATTAGAGAATCTCTCATGGAATGCAATTCTAATAATGGAGTATCAATAGATGAGGCGATTCGAGAATATTGGGCGCAGATTGGAATAAAGAGTATGGACAGAGTGTGTGAGGAAGAGCCAGACCTCTGCACAAAAATGATGGATGCTGAGATCTTGGCAAAGAATGAATCTCACTAGCTAAATTCAGCAGGTACAGGAATCATATTTCCTCTATTAATGATCCATTTAGGATCAATTGCTAATTTCACAGCCTGCATTTCAGAGATACCACTGGCACCATACATTACTTCAAGGAATGCTCTTTTGAGTTTTCCAATACCATGCTCAGCAGCAACAGTACCACCAAGTTCAACTGCACGTTTTGCAAATGTCATGTAGTTGTTCATACCTTGTTCGACTTCCTCATTATTTCGAGGAATCATATTGACATGCAGATGATTATTACCGATATGACCAAAGATGACGTATTCCATTCCTTGTTCTTCAAGGGTAGAACGATAGAACTTGAGATAGTCTCGAAGTGCTTCATCGGGTACAGCCATATCGGTACCAATTTTGTGCACTTCATGATACTCTGCTTTACGCTGAGCAATTAATCCGTTCACAGTTTCTGGAACAAAGTGACGAACTGACTTCATCTTTTCCAATTCAGTCCAGTCCAATCCCGCCCAGCTAGACTCAGATGATGTGTTATGCTTATTGAGAGTCATCTCAAGAGCCATTATCATCTCCTCCATCTGTTCTTCCGCATATGAGAACTCAAAGAATACAATTGCTTTTGTATCATCTTTCATGGCAGGAACTGTGATTCCTGCAGAACTAGCTTTGTCTTTGATCATTTTAATTGCATTAGGTCCAAAGTACTCTAGGAAATCCATCTTCACAATTGATTCGGGATTTCTAATATCATAGACAAAATTCACAGCATCATCTTCACTTGGGAAAAATGCCATCACGGTCATTATGTTTTCAGGCAACTTGTGAAGCCCGAGTTCTACCAACGTAATGACTCCTAGAATTCCCTCGGAACCAACAAATAAATCGATAAGATCCATGTCCGATTTTGCATAAAGTCCAGCTGCATTCTTTGTCTGCGGCATTGTATAGCTTGGTACCTTTACCTCAGCATCGGTACCATTACTCATAGTGATGA